>CANJJU010000008.1 GCA_947474815.1 Chitinophagaceae bacterium
AACAACGCTTTTGGATTTGTAGATCCAACTAAATATTTCATCTTCGACAATGTAGGAAAGCAAGTCATTGAAAGAAAAGGACCACTGTCTAATAATGAAATAAAAAAAGGACAATCACTTGAACAGCTTTCATTTGCAGACTTCTTATCGAAATAAAAAATCCGACTATAATTGTCGGATTCTATTAAGTAAGATTAAGAATAATGTTACACTGCAAAACTTTCTCCACATCCACAACTTCTGCTTGCATTGGGATTATCAAAATAAAATCCCTTTCCATTCAAGCCATCACTAAAATCCAATTCTGTATTTACGAGATAAAGAAAGCTTTTTAAATCAGTGACAATCTTCAATCCTTTGTCTTCAAAAGACTGATCCATGGGTTTGATTTCATTGTCAAAATCTAATTTATAACTCAGCCCGCTACAACCACCTCCCACAACACCTACACGAAGAAAATAAGTATCATCTCCTTCTAAGCCGGCATCTTTCATGAGCTGCATTACTTTAGCTTTTGCCTTATCGCTTATATAAATGCTGTTATCTGTTGCTACCATGAGTATATAAAACTTACAATGATTAGTGCACTACGCTCTCTTCAAATTTAATTTTATCCATGCCATTTTTCTCTCTGTAATCGTTGATAGCTGCTTTGATAGCATCTTCCGCAAGAACAGAACAATGGATTTTAACCGGAGGTAAATTTAACTCTTCTACAATCGTCATATTGTCAATCTTAAGCGCCTCATCAACACTTTTGCCTTTTAGCCATTCTGTAGCTAAAGAAGAAGAAGCAATAGCGGATCCACAACCAAATGTCTTGAATTTCGCATCTGTAATCATACCAGTAGCATCATCTACTTGAATTTGTAAACGCATCACATCACCACATTCAGGCGCGCCTACTAAACCTGTTCCTACATTTTTACTTGCTTTATCAAGTGTTCCTACATTTTTAGGATTTTGATAATGATCAATAACTTTTTCTGAGTATGCCATGTTAAAAAATTTTAAATATTAATTAGATTTTTTTGTTCTAGTGAGCAGCCCATTCAATTGAATTTAAATCAATCCCTTCTTTATACATTTCCCAAAGCGGGCTCATGTCTCTTAATTTATTGACTGTTTCGCTGATGGCTTTTATGGTATAATCAATTTGCTCTTCTGTTGTAAATCTACCCAACCCAAATCTAAGTGAACTATGAGCAAGATCATCGCCCAGTCCCAATGCTTTTAATACATAGCTAGGCTCTAAAGAAGCCGACGTACAAGCAGATCCTGAGCTTAATGCGATGTTTTTATTAAATCCCATCAACAATCCTTCTCCTTCTACATGCTTAAATGAAATATTAGAAACATGAGGCAAGCGATGTTCGGTGCTGCCATTTACATAAGCTTCTTCTAATTTCAATAAAGACGACTCTAACTTATCTCTCAACTTGCTGATTCTTTGTGTGTCAGACTCCATTTCCAACTGGCACAATTCGCAAGCTTTACCAAAACCAACAATACCTGGAACATTCAATGTACCACTTCTCATTCCACGCTCATGACCACCACCATCCATTTGAGCAGTTACTTTTACTCTTGGATTTTTTCTTCTAACATATAAAGCTCCAACTCCTTTTGGACCATACATTTTATGCGCAGTAAAAGCCATTAAATCTATTCCATCTTTATTTACATCCACTGGTATTTTACCAACGGCTTGTGTAGCATCTGTAAAAACCAACACCCCGTGCTTACGAGCAATGGCACTGATTTCTTTGATAGGCATTACAGAACCAATTTCATTGTTTGCATACATCAGTGCTATCAAAACAGTGGATGGCTTAATGGCCGCTTCTAATGCTTTAAGGTCAATTAATCCATCAGGCTGTACGTTCAGATAAGTAACCTCTCCTCCTTGCTTTTCGATGTGTTTGCAGGTATCAAGAACCGCCTTGTGTTCGGTTGTAGCAGTAATGATATGATTTCCTTTGGATGCATACATTTCAAAAACCCCTTTAATAGCTAAATTATCAGCTTCTGTAGCACCCGATGTGAAAATAATCTCTTTAGGATCGGCTCCAATCAGCTTAGCAACTTGTTCACGTGCATAATCAACGGCTTCTTCAGCTTCCCACCCAAATGGATGATTACGGCTAGCCGCATTTCCAAAATGGTTTAAAAAATATGGAGTCATCGCCTCTAAAACACGAGGATCCATTGGAGTGGTTGCATTGTTGTCTAAATAAATCGGCAATTTCAACATGATATATGATAAATTTTATTATATTTCTACTATAACGCGAATTTACTATAAAAGGTTTTATTTTGAATATGATAAAAGGGAATAAAACGATTAATTAACGCATTTCGTAAATGAAAATCAGCATTTTAAATCCTAATTTCAACTTATGCAACAAATTGACCACATAGGGATTGCAGTGAAAAGCCTAGATCTTTCATTGCCCTTATTTGAAAAATTACTTAATTCACCCTGCTATAAGATAGAAAATGTAGCATCGGAACAGGTTAAAACAGCTTTTTTCCAAACGGGAGAAACAAAAATAGAGCTTTTAGAAAGCACCGCACCTGAAGGTGTTATAACAAAATTTATTGATAAGAAAGGAGAAGGAATTCATCACATTGCCTTTGAAGTGTTGGATATCGTATCTGAAATGGAAAGACTAAAAAAAGAAGGATTTGTACTCCTAAACGAATCACCCAAAGAAGGAGCAGACAATAAATGGGTATGTTTTTTACACCCCAAAAACACCAATGGAGTCCTGATAGAGCTTTGCCAAACAAAACCGCTTTAATACATTATACTTTCAGCAAATAGGGATTGTGTAATTTTTCATCCCCAATAGTAGTGGGAGAACCATGGCCACTATATACGTTGGTTTGATCGGGCAATACCAGTAATTTTTCTTTGATACTTTTAATAAGAATCGCATGGTTACCTCCGGGCAAATCTGATCGACCTACACTTCTATTAAAGAGCGTATCGCCACTTATCACAAATTCATCTACCTGACTATAATAACTTAGGCTACCCGGACTATGGCCAGGTGTTAAAATAGCTTGCAGCTCATTTGAGCCAATTTGAATACGTTGTGAATCTTCCAAATAAATCAACTCGCCCGTATAGTTATCAAAAGGAAGGTTATACATCAACCCGCTAGTAGGGGCATAATCTAACACCACCTTTTCAAAAGGATGAATATGCAACCTTAAATTAAATGTTTCAGCTATAAACTTGTTTCCAAATACATGATCTAAATGGCAATGTGTATTGATTAATAGCACCGGCTTTAAACCGCCATTTTGAATAAATTGCAGTAAAAGTTCCTTTTCTTCTGGGAAATAACAGCCAGGATCAATAATAGCACATTCCTTTTCTTCATTAAATACGATATAGGTATTTTCTTGTATAGGACTAAATTCAAATGAGTGCACTTGTAGCATGAGCTATAAATTGATTTTAACGATTAAGCTTAATGAAGTAATTTAGTATTCAATATAATATTTTGGTATGACAAAGTTCTTCAGAATAATTTTAATTTCAGCATTTTTCATTTTCGGTTCATTGGTAATAAAGGCCCAAGTGAGCTCAGTGACTTTTGGTAAAAACCGTGTCCAGTATAATAAATTCAAATGGCAGTATTACCAAACACAAAACTTCAATGTCTATTTTTATGACAATGGGCAAGAGCTGGCAAAATATGCTCTTCAAATCGCTGAAAAAGAACTGCCAGAAATTGAATCCACTGCCGAATATAGCCTTCAACGCAGAGCAAACATAATTGTATACAATCATTTTGCAGATATGCAGCAAACGAATGTTGGATTGGAGTCCGATATTTTAAGTACAGGCGGTACTACTAAATTGGTAAACAATAAAATGCTTATTTATTTTGATGCCAATCATGCCAATTTAAAAAGACAAATACGTCAAGGTATAGCAGATATCATTACAAAAAATCTATTATTTGGCGACGACATTGGGGAGATTGCTGGCAATCAAGCCCTACTCGATTTACCCAAATGGCTAACAGACGGCTATGTAGCCTATCTGGGTGAAAACTGGAGTGCAGATCTAGATGATGAATTAAAAAGCGAAATACTGAGCGGTAATTATAGTAAATTTTCAAGCTTTAGTTTTAAAAAACCCCTCTTAGCAGGACATGCCTTTTGGTATTTTATTGAAGAGAAATATAAAAAAGAAAACGTAACCTATTTTTTATACCTAGCAAGAACATATAAAAAAATTAATAAAGCGAGCATTCAAATTACCAATAAAAAATTCAAAGACCTTACGGCTGAATTTATGGAGTTTGAAGAAGAAAAATATTATAAAGACATCGCTCGAAGGAAACCTTATCCTAAAGGAAATGTTGTAGACGGATTTGATATTAGCCCTCGATTAAATTATTATCGTTTCAATGTAAATCCAAACAAAAAAAATAATTCATACGTTGTTACTCAATTTAAAAATGGAATTGTGCGAGTTATTTTAAATGAAGACGACGAAAACAAAACATTACTCAAATATGGTATTCGTGCTAAGGAAAATGAAATGAACCCTAGCTACCCAATGATGGCATGGGATCCAAAAGGAACAAGGATTTCAGTGGTATATGCTGAAGAGGGAAGACTAAAGTTATTTATTTATGATGCGGTTACCCGAATCAAGCAATTTAAAATTGACCTTACTGATCAATTTGATCAAATTCAGGACATTAAATATATGCTCGACAGTAGAACTTTATTATTGTCGGCAGTAAAAAATGGACATTCAGACATCTACACATTCGATATTGAAAAAGAAAAAGCGAAACAAATTACCAATGATGTGTATGATAATCTTGATGCAACATTTGTATCATTTCCAAACAAAACAGGGATTCTTTTTGCGAGCAACAGACCTAGTGCTGATGCGCCTACTTCCGATACAATACTCCCTAGCAATCATCGATATAATATATTTTTAATTACCAATTATGGTGACAAGCCTGAGTTAAATCAAATTTCACAACTAACTAATTTGAAATACGGCAATGCACGATATCCAGCACCATATAATGTTAATCATTTTACTTTTGCTAGTGATGAAAATGGCATTGCAAATCGATACGCAGGTTTTTTTACAACAAAGAAAGTTGGACTAGATACATTGGTAATCATTAACAATGAAATACTAAGAAATCCTACACAAAGAGAAGTAGACAGTACTCTTGCCGCAAATAAAAAAACCGCTATAGATTCGGTGGCCGTTGTTTCAATCTCAGCTGACTCGGCGTATTCATTCCCGCTTACTAATTATCAAAGTAGTTTGGCTGAAACCAAAACATCCGGAGTAGATAGAATATTAAGTGAAGTAACCAGACAAAGTGATCAAAAATTATTGTACAAATTAAAAGTTGATGAAATCACTTTAAACAAAAGAAATGTTACAGCCGCTCCCACTGAATATGCAAAAAAATTGATGCTGGAAAGTAAATTAACAAAAACAATTCCTGCAAATAATTCCCCCATTTTAGATAGTAGTAGAAAGCAAGATGATCAATTTCAAAGCGAATTTCCAACAGAACAAAAAGACAGCACTCAAGCTACTATAATAAATTTAGCAACCGAATCTGATAATGTTTTATCTACTGCCAGACTATATAAATACAAACCAATAAAATTTTCTGCCGATGCTGGCTCTGCAGGATTTAGCAGCACTATTCTTTATAATAAATATCAACCTTACGCTGGAGGCTCAGGCCCTATTATGCTCAATAGCAATACCCCTTTAAATGGAATGATCAGCCTCAGTACCTCCGACCTGATGGAAGATATAAAAATATCAGGCGCCTTTAAAATTGGCACTAACTTAAAGGATAATGAGTGGCTGTTGAATTATCAAAATTTAAAAAGAAGATTTGATTGGGGGGCAACTTATTACAGAAATGCAACAAGCGCGTCTGCAATATTAACAGACAATCAAGGGAATATTGTTGAAGAATATCCTGCAAAATTATTCACTAATTTATATCAGGGAAATATCAGTTATCCTTTTGATGCTGCAAGAAGCATTCGATTAAGTTCGGGGATTCGATCCGACAATATTGTCGTTTCTTCCGTTGATCAATTAAGCGCAAGCTTAGATAATCAAGAGACCTTGTATTCCGTTTCTCATTTGGAATTCGTTTACGATAATAGCGAGAATAAAGCGTTGAATATTTGGAATGGATTGCGATATAAAATATTTGCTGATTGGAATCGTCAAGTAAGCAAAATTAAATTTGCTGACGGTCCGAATACTTTTAATATTGGTTTTGATGCGAGATACTACTACCCTATTTATAAAAACTTTATATGGGCTGGTAGAGCGGCAGGTGATTTTAGCTGGGGCAATCAGAAGTTTATTTATTACTTAGGCGGTGTAGATGGATGGATAATGCTGGGTAACAATATAAAGCCAGGGACAACCAAAGAAAGATATTTTAATTCTTCCAACACTCCTGCAAACGATCAGTCTTATGCATTTCAAAGTCTTGCTGTAAATATGAGAGGCTATATTCAAAATGTAGCTAATGGAAATAATGCAGTAGTCATTAATAGTGAATTACGATTACCTATACTATCTACACTATTTGATAAAACAGTCAATAATAAATTTTTGAATGATTTTCAGATTACACAATTTATTGATCTTGGGACAGCTTGGAATGGTGCTTATAAAAAAATTAAACGCCCCGACATTGTTTACAATACTCCCATTACTTTACCAAATGGAGAGGTAATACCTGGACCAGTTAGTGTTATTAAAAAGGCAGGGGGTGTAGGACCTTTTGTGGGCGGATATGGTTTTGGTGCCAGAAGTACGCTGTTAGGTTATTTTGTAAAATACGATGTAGGTTGGCCAATGGAGGGATTCTTTAAAGGAAAACCTATTATGTATTTATCCTTAGGGTTGGATTTCTAAAAAATGAAAATAATTTATTCAATAAAGCCGAGCAAATTTGTTCGGCTTTTTATGTAATCTTATTTAAGATGACAATGAGTTTATTACATGCCGAAGTAATGTCTTCATTTGAAATATTAAGAGGCGGGGCAATTCTCAATGCATGCGAAGAAAACAAAAACCAATCTGTAAATACCCCCTCTTCAATCAACGCATCAATTATTTTTTTATTCGTCTCAAACTGATCAAATTCCACTGCTATCATCAACCCTTTACTATTGACACTTTTTATTAAAGGATGCTGAAGCAATGATAGAAAAAGTTGCTCTTTAGCTACAACGTTTTCTATAATATTTTCATTGAGCAACACCTGCATCGCAGCGTATCCAGCAGCACAAGAAACAGGATGTCCACCAAACGTATTTATATGCCCTAAAACAGGATTATGTGTAAATGAATCCATTAATTTTTTATCAGCAATAAAGGCGCCTAATGGCATTCCTCCACCGAGTGCTTTGCCTAATAAAAGAATATCGGGCACCACTTGGAATTGCTCAAATGCCCACAAAGTACCATTTCTACCAAATCCAGTTTGTATTTCATCCAACACCAACAAGGCTCCCGTTTCATCACAACGTTTACGCAATGCCGCTAGCCATCCATTTTGAGGAATATTTACACCAGCTTCTGCTTGAATGGTTTCAGCAATGACACAAGCTGTTTGTTCTGTAATTTGTTGTAAATCTAAAATTGAATTGTATTGTAATTGTATAATACCCGGTAATAAAGGCCGAAAGGCTTGTTGCCAATATTCGCTTCCCATTACACTCAACGCGCCTTGGGTACTTCCATGATATGAATTTTTAAACGATACCATTTGCGTTCTGCCAGTGGCTCTTTTTGCAAGTTTCATTGCTCCTTCTGTTGCTTCGCTTCCACTGGTAGTAAAGAAAATTGAATTTAATGACAGAGGAAGATGCTTGGAAAGCAGTGTTGCATATAGTACTTGTGGGTTTTCAACCAGTTCGCCATACACCATTATATGAAGATAATCGTCTACTTGTTTCTTAATCGCCTCCACTACCAATGGATGAGAATGGCCAATATTACAAACACTGATGCCCGCAATAAGATCGATATACTCCTTCCCATCAGCATCCCACATCTTACTGCCTGCCGCCTTTATGATATTTAAACAAAGAGGCGCCTCAGAAGTTTGTCCAACATGCTGTAAAAATAACTGTCGATTGTTCATGTATTAAAGGCATTAAAAAAACTTACTATTAAAAAACTTCGAATGCTGTAATTTTATGCAAGATATCATATTGATTCAATATGAAAATAAACCATTCTTGATTTAAAAAAATATTATGCCAATACTCTATCCTGTTAATGGAATTGCTCCACAATTAGGAGAAAATTGTTTCGTTGCACCAAATGCAACAATAGTGGGGGATGTAAAAATGGGCAACGATTGCAGTGTCTGGTTTAATACAGTAATTCGGGGGGATGTAAACAGCATTGTGCTTGGGAATAAAGTAAATGTTCAGGACGGCGCAATTATTCATTGCACCTATCAAAAAACAAAAACATTGGTTGGCAACAATGTAAGTATTGGGCACAATGCAATTGTACATGGCTGCACCATTGATGACAATGTTTTGATAGGAATGGGGGCAATCGTAATGGACAATGTTCATGTTGGGCGCAATAGTATTGTAGCCGCGGGTGCCGTTGTTCTGGAAAATACGATCATAGAACCTGGAAGTATTTACGCTGGCGTTCCTGCAAAAAAAGTAAAAGATATCAGTCAGGATTTAATTAACGGAGAAATCAATAGAATTGCAAACAATTATGTAAAATACAGTGAGTGGTTTAAGGATTTATAGACAATGCGAGAGTATGTATTATTAAAAAACAATTATTATCTTCAACACATGAAAAAACTATTGCTAATTTTTATTGTGATTTCTTCCTTATCGAGTTGTTTTATATTTCAGAAAAAAGAAAAAGTGGGCTGCCCTACTAGTGGAGCCGCAATAGGCGCAGAACGAATTGCTGCAGGAGATGCAAAAGCAATCAGAGCGAGCAACAAATCAAAATATAAAGGAGGCAGAAAGTCCTATTAACTAGTACTTTTTTTCTACAATTGATTCTAGAATATTAAGGTAGCTGTAATACCTTTCTGTGTGAATTTTATCACTATTAACTGCATTTTTAATAGCACATCCTGGTTCATTTATGTGCATGCAATTGTTGAACTGACATTCATTCATTAAAGCATGCATCTCCGGAAAATAATGAGCCAACTCTTGTTTGGATATGTTTACCAGACCCAACTCTCTTATTCCTGGTGTGTCGATAATTTTTCCACCAAATGGTAAATCAAACATTTCAGCAAAAGTTGTGGTATGCATTCCTTTGCCACTCCAATCGCTAACGTGCTGTGTCTTTAAATGTAAATCAGGAAACAATCGATTGATAAAAGTTGATTTGCCCACTCCAGAATGTCCGCTTAGCAAGGTTATTTTGTCTTTCAATAAATCTTCAACTCCTTCTACACCTATATTTTCTGACAAACTAATTGCTTTGATAGTATAGCCAATGGGCTCATAAATATGTCGAATTAAGTCTAACTTTTCTAGCTCTGCTTCTTGAAAAAGATCGAGCTTATTAAAAATAATAATAGAGGGCACCCGATAAGCTTCAGAAGTAATTAAAAATCGATCAATGAATCCTAAAGAAGTTTTGGGTTCTTTTAAAGTAGCAAAAAGCAATGCCTGGTCAATATTTGAAGCAACAATGTGATGTTGATGGGCATTATGAGGGGACACCCTGTTGATGTAATTCCTTCGTTCGTAAATGGCTGAAATAATAGTACTATTTGTATCCAACTCATTTTCAATTTCAACTACATCCCCAACAGCAATAGGATTGGTAGAAGTGATGTTTTCAATTTTAAATCTCCCTTTGAGTCTTGCATTGAATATTTCACCCTCTTGATTTTTGACGATATACCAACTACCTGTTGATTTATACACGATTGCCCTCATAGACGAAATATAATTATTGTTGCGTAAAGGTAAGTTGCAATATTTTTCAATTCAAGATAATTAACTACGTAAAAAATCAGATAAGATACTTGCCAACGATTGGCATTCTTCTTCCCACACCAAATGCCTTAGGTGAAATTCTAATAATGGGACAAAATTGATTTCGCTTATACTCATTTACATTAACCATTTTTAAAATCCTATCCACCAATGCCGCCTCATACCCTAAGGCTTTTATTTCTTGAGGCCCTTTGGCTTGTTCAATATATTGATATAATATATTATCCAACATATCGTAATCAGGAAGACTGTCGATATCTTTCTGATTAGGCCTCAACTCAGCACTGGGTGGCTTGTTGATTATATCCATGGGAATAATTTCAGTATCCCTATTGATGTATTTTGCTAGTTCATATACTTGTAACTTATAGCAATCACCCAGCACCCCGAGACCGCCAGCCATATCTCCATAGAGGGTTCCATAACCTGTAGCCAATTCACTTTTATTGGAAGTGTTCAATAAAATAAATCCAAATTTATTTGCAATGGCCATTAAAATATTACCCCTAGTTCTACTTTGAATATTTTCTTCTGCAATATTAAAAGGCAACTCTTTGAATAAAGGAGAAAGCTCAGATAAAAATCCATCATATATTTTATTTATTGGAACAATATGATAAGGATTCTGTAAATGCAGACTGAGCTTTTCTGCATCTTCGATAGAATGAGAGGAAGAATATTGAGAAGGCATCAATACAGCCGTTACATTGTCTTTCCCTAAAGCTTCTACTGCCAATGCGAGCGTAACTGCGCTATCGATTCCACCGCTACTACCAATGATTGCTTTGGTGAAGCCCATTTTAAAAAAATAATCTCTGATCCCTAATACCAATGCGCTGTGTACTGCTTCAATATGCAGAGAAGGAGATAATGTAATAGGGTTTAAATCTGTATCAGGTAAACTATTTACAGATTCAATGATACTTTGTTCAATAGTGCCATCATCATTAACAGTAAACAATTTATAATCCTCTTCAAAACTTGCCAAGCGACCACAAAGATTAGCCTGCTTATCAAAAACAAGTGACGTTCCATCAAATACTATTTCAGTTTGACTTCCAACAGCATTGCAATAAAAAAGCGGAAGTTGATATTTCAATACATTCGCTTTCACCATGGCTTTTCTATCTTCATCATGTGTATAATCGAAAGGCGAAGCTGATAAATTAATCATGATGTCTGGTTGCAAAGACATCAACACATCCATGGGGCAATGCGTATATAAAGGGTCATTCCCCAGATTCCATATATCTTCACAGATAGTGACGGCAAGTTTTTTCCCTTTAAAATGAATGACATCCCATTTTTTGGCAGGCTCGAAATAACGATTTTCATCAAAGACATCATAAGTTGGAAGACAAGTCTTGTGTACGATTTGTTTGATTTCACCCTCTGATAAAAAATAAACAGCATTAAAAAGATTTTTACCCTTCGGATCTGAATTTTTATGAGGAGCCCCTACTAATACTGCAATACCTATCGCAGCCATTCTTATTTGATCAATACTCGCAGCACATTTTTCGATAAAATCATTAAAATAAAGAAAATCACGTGGAGGATATCCACAAACAGACAACTCGCTAAAAACAATAAGTTCTGCACCCGCTTGTTTAGCTTTAGCAATTGCTGCTATGATTTTATTGGTATTGCTCTCAAAATTGCCAATATGATAATTCTGTTGAGCTAAAAATATTTTCATACTTAATACTTACGTGCTAATTAACTTTACACTAACTTATTAAAACCATTACTTTGCAAAGTTAAATTATTTGTATGCGTTTAATGATCTGTTTGGCGGCAATCTCAATATTTTTTTCCTGTAATAACAGTGAAAAAACACCTGATGTATCCAATATTCAGGTTAATTTAAAGACAATAAGGTTTGAAAAAGAGCTGTTTGCGCTCGATACCAACCAAATTTCAAGTCAGCTTGGACCATTGATTGAAAAAACCCCTTCGTTTGGGCAAAACTTCCTTTATACTATTTTAAATGCTGATCCGCAGTGGGGCGCCGACACAACTACTCAGTATTTGAAAGGATTTATGCGTTCCTATAAAAGTGTATATGATAGTGCTGAGTTACTATTTAGTGATTTTACTACCTATGAAAAAGACATAAAGCTATCGCTGCAATACCTTAAATATTATTTCCCCTCTTATAAATTACCCGAAACAATAATTACTTATATAGGACCCTTAGATGGATATGGTGATATTATTTCAGATGACGCTATAATCGTAGGACTTCAACATCATTTAGGTAAAGACTTTACATTATACAATTCTATTGGTGTAAGAGAAACCTATCCCGAATACATTACCAATAGATTTGAACCAGATTACATTTCCATTAATTGCATCAAGAACATCGTTTCTGACATGTACCCAGAAAAAAGTGAAGATGCTACCCTGGTAGTACGTATGGTGGAGCAAGGAAAAAGACTTTACCTGCTCAGTAAATTATTGCCTCATTTTGAGGAAAATAAAATAATTGGATATACAAGCAAGCAATTAAAAGAGTGCTATGATCATGAGGCTAGTATATGGAATTTATTTGTGCAAAACAATCTCCTTCAAAATCCAGACAATAATATCATTAAAAATTACATAGGAGATAGTCCAAAGACACAAGAATTAGGAGATGCCTCGCCTGGTAATATTGGTGCTTTTGCGGGATGGCAAATTGTAAAGAAATTTATGAAAAAATCATCCAAGATCTCCTTAAACAAATTAATGCTGATGGATGCAGAGGCTATTTTAACCGAGGCAAAATACAAGCCGTAAGCTAGGCCAGTTGTGGCTTGAATACTTTATTTTCTGCAGGTTTTTTACCTAATTGCTTCATAACTCTGAAATGTGAAGCAAGTGCCTGAGTCATAGTGGGGTATTGATTATAAGGAAGATTAAATTCCTTACATTTTTCCTGCACAATTTTACTGATTGCCGGATAATGTACATGACTTACTTTAGGAAAAAGATGGTGTTCCACTTGAAAATTTAATCCTCCCACAAACCAAGAAATAATTTTATTGTTCATGGCAAAATTGGAGGTCGTTTTGATTTGATGTTCAGCCCATGCCGTATCTAGGTGTTTCGTTGTATCTAAAGGAATGTGCTCAAATTCAGTATTCTCTAACACATGCGCAAGTTGAAACACAAACGAAAGCGTTATTCCCATTGCACCGTTTGCAACAAAAAAACCTATTAGCCAGCCTGCCCATCCCCAAGTCATGATAGGAACAATGATGAAAAAAGTTAAATAATATAATTTCGTCGCCCAAAAAACAAGGTGATTTTTCCAACTCAGTTCCCATGCATCAGTGGTATAAATTTTTCTTCCAAAATATTTGGTGAAATCCATGAAAAATATCCAGAAAATAGAAGAAAGAGAATAGACAAAAGGAAGGTATATATGCTGTATCTGATGGAATGGCACCCACTTTTGTGTTTCACATTGGCGAATAATGGGACTTTTAGCAATATCGTCATCAATGCCATCAACATTGGTATATGTATGATGAATAATATTGTGTTTTTGTTTCCAGAAAAAAGCATTTGCACCAAGTCCATTTGAAGAGAGCAATCCTATAAAATCATTGAGTGTATTATTGGTACTATAACTTCCATGATTGGCATCATGCATTACACTAAATCCAATGCAAGCAAATAGAAATCCCATTAACGCAGAAAGCAGAATAGCCGTAACCGCATTTAAATCTAATAGCATCAGGCACAAATACAACGATATTGCTGAACCAATCAATACAACTGTTTTTATATACAATCGAGCATCTCCAGTCTTTTTGATGTTATTCTGAATAAAATATTGATCTACGCTTGACTTCAAGCTTTGATAGAAATGATTGTTATTGTTATTAAAGGTTAATTTAGACATAAAAGTATTTAATAGAATAGAAAAGTATAAAATTCAGACTAATTGAAACATCTTACACTATAAGTCAAATAAAGTTAAGCAAAAACATTGTTGTAATCTAATTCAGCTTACATGGCGCCACAAGTGAAAAAGCAGGAACTGCTACCATGAATTTTTTATTATTATTTATATTTTCCAACAAATAATTGCCTTGCATTTTCCCTATCTCAGTTTTAATATTGCACCCACTAATATATTGGTAATGCTTACCTGGGGCAATAACTGGCTGAACCCCTACTACACCTTCTCCCTCCACTTCTTTCATGGTTCCATTGCTATCATATATTTTCCAATGCCGACTTAACAGCTTTACTGGAAAATCATTAACATTTTCAATAGTTATCTTGTAAGCAAACATAAACTCTCCATTTGATGGATCGCTATACTTAGATTGATAAAAAGATTCAACACTTACTTTAACTCCGCCAGAAATTTTAGAATTCATGTAACCCGTTTGATGTAATTTATTGCAAAAAATGCGCCTTAAAAAAGAATTTTTAAACTTTATATGTTAAATACTTCCAATAAATGTGTATCTCATTTTTTGAAGGTACATTCACCCTGCTATTATTGATTTCTAACTCCTTGATAACCACTCTTTACTAACCATTTAAGCGCTTTTTCTCTTTGATCTCCCTGAACAAACATTTCTCCATCTTTAGAGGATCCGCCTGTACCACAAAAAGCTTTTAAATTTTTAATCAATTCATCCTTTTCTGTTTGACTGCCCACAAAGCCTTCAATTAATGTAACCATTTTACCAGCTCTATGTTTTTTTTCTAATCGAATACGAAGCTTTTGATCTTTAGGCAATAGAGCTGCCTGCTCCTCTTCTTTTTCAAATGAAGCGACAAAATCAGGATTGGTAGAATATACTATTCCGGCATTTGATTGCTTGTTTTTTGCCATCGAATTTAATTTATAGAATAACTGCTTTTAAACTTAAATCAAGACAAGTTGCTTGATGTATAATAGCGCCGCTAGAAATATAATCAACTCCTGTTGAAGCATATTTTTCTAGATTATCATAATTGATTCCTCCACTAGCTTCTGTTTCATATTGTTTGTTGATTATGATAAGGGCTTCACTGATTTTTTCAGGAGAAAAATTATCTAACATTATGCGATCAATTTTTCCAACAGCCATTACACGTTTTACTTCCTCAAGGTTTCGGGTTTCCACTTCAATTTTTAATCCTGGTTTTGTATGTTGCACATAGTCAAACGCTAAATTGATGGCGTTCTCAATAGACCCACAATAATCAATGTGATTGTCTTTTAGCATAATCATATCGTATAATCCAAATCGATGATTGATTCCTCCACCTATTCTTACCGCTTCTTTTTCTAATAATCTAAAATTAGGCGTTGTCTTTCTAGTGTCTAATAATTTAGTATGATACGGGGCAAGTTTTTCAGTATATTTTCTGGTAAGTGTTGCAATGCCACTCATTCTTTGCATACAATTAAGCACCAATCTTTCGCACTGTAAAATAACGTGTATGGGTGCTTTTACCTTAAAAGCGATGTCGCCCAATTTTATGGTGTCTCCATCTTCTAATTGCTTTTCGAAAACGACATTGGCATCAAATTGATTGAAAATAGATTCTGCTACATTGATTCCTGCCAAAACACCCTCCTCTTTTATTTTAAGAATGGCTTGCCCTACAGCAGATTTGTCAATACAACAAAGGGTAGAATGATCACCGTCACCAATATCTTCCTTTAAAGCATGGGCAATTAATTCATGTAACTGATCAGAGTATCGCATACCAACAAAGCTACGCATTGAATTGAAAAATAATCAGTAGAAATCGTAAGAATTATCAGTTTTCTCCTATTAAACGATAGAAAGATAAAATAAAGAAGGATGAGCCACATATTAACACCTAAAACAATAAGTTTCCCCTCAAAATATTTAGCTTTACAGTATGGAAAAGAAGAAGGTTTTATTGATTATTATGGATGGATGGGGACTAGGAAAAATTAAGGAAAGCGATGCAATTCAACATGCAAAAACGCCCTTCGTTAGTTCATTATATACCCAATACCCCCATACTACATTAATCACATGTGGAGAAGACGTAGGGCTTCCAGATGGACAAATGGGCAATAGTGAAGTAGGTCATTTAAATTTAGGAGCAGGAAGAATCGTATATCAAGAATTACAAAGAATCAATGTAGCTATCAAAGAAAAAGAATTTCAAAAAAATAAAACTTTGCAAAATGCAATTGAATATGCAAAGAAAAACAATACCTATTTACATTTAATTGGATTGGTGAGTGATGGAGGAGTTCATTCTCATATCAATCACTTAAAAGCAATCATTTCTACTTGTAAAGACAAAGGGCTTGAAAAAGTATTGATACATGCATTTACTGACGGAAGAGATACGGATCCAAAAGCAGGGATCAAATACATCAAAGAGCTCGAAGCATTCATGCAAAATTCTGTGGGGGAAATTGCTACCATCACTGGAAGATATTATGCAATGGATCGTGATAAAAGATGGGAAAGAATTAAAATTGCTTATGATGCAATGGTGCATTCCATAGGCACTAAAACTACCGATTTAATAAAAAGTATTGAAGACTCATACAACAACGGAATTACGGATGAATTTATAAAGCCACTAATAAATCAACATGTAAGTAATGCAGCTATTCAAAAGGGCGATGCAGTAATATGTTTTAATTTTAGAACAGATAGATGCCGAGAAATTACAGAGGTATTGACGCAAGAAGATAAAACATCTTTTGAAATGAAAAAATTAGAATTGCATTATACCACTATGACTCAATATGATCATTCGTTTAAAAACATAGAAGTAATATTTAAAAACGATGACCTTAAAAATACATTGGGCGAAATTTTATCTGCTAGCGGAAAAACACAATTAAGAATTGCCGAAACAGAAAAATATCCGCATGTTAGTTTTTTCTTTAGTGGAGGGAGAGAAAATCCATTTGAGGGAGAAAAGAGAATTATGATGCCCTCACCAAAAGTAGCTACTTATGATCTTCAACCAGAAATGAGTGCTCCCGAATTAACGGAAGCGGTTATTTCAGAAATTAGTACAACGCACCCAGATTTTATTTGTTTAAACTTCGCAAATGCAGACATGGTGGGGCACACAGGCGTTTGGGATGCCGTTATAAAAGCAGTTGAAACGGTGGACACTTGTGTAAAAAAAGTGGTGACCAGTGCCCTTGAAAACAATTACACCATTTTTTTAACAGCGGATCATGGAAATGCTGATGTTGAAATAAACGAAGATGGTACACCAAACACAGCACACACTTTAAATCCTGTTCCCCTTTTTATTATCGATAAAAAATGGAATGGAAAGATCGCCAATGGAAAATTAGGCGATATAGCACCTACAATTTTAAAAATAATGGGACTTCCCAAACCTGCAGAAATGACAGGAAACATTTTAATCTAACCAAAATGAAACGACTACTTAAAATGCTGTTTTTTGTTGTATTGATCGCTTTTGTATTAATACAGTTTTACCCAAAATCAAATAACAATATTTCAACCACGTCTTCTGGAAATGAAATCGAGAAAATTCATGCAGTTCCAAATGAAGTAATGAATATACTAAAGACAAGTTGTTATGATTGTCATAGTAACAATACCATTTACCCCTGGTATGCGAAATTTCAACCTGTTTCAATGTGGCTTAGCAATCATGTTGAGGAGGGGAAAGACGAACTTAATTTCTCAGAATTTGGCTCCTACTCACTTAGAAGACAATACCATAAGTTAAAAGAAATGGATGAACAAATTGAAGAAGGTGAAATGCCGCTTGAATCATATACCCTTATACACAAAAATGCTAGCCTAAAAAAAGACCAAAAAGAATTAATCACTGGATGGGTTAGAGCCCTTAGGGATAGTTTTAAAACAAATTATCCAGAGGATAGCCTAAAAAGGAAAAGTAAATAGAACTATAAAAAGCTAATGGACAATCATACAGCTATTTTAACTATTATTACTTATAGTATAATACAAATTTGCTTATATTTATCAGCCTAAATCTTCACTATGACCGAAGAGCAAATGCTTGCCGGAAGTAAATTAAATCATGCCGTAGCACAGGAGCTGCTATACAATAAATTCAGCCCCAAAATGCTAGGGGTTTGTTATCGCTTTGCCAAAAACAGACAAGATGCCGAGGATATGTTACAAGAAGGTTTTATAAAGGTTTTTGCACAACTTCATCAATACAGAAACGATGGAAGTCTTGGAGGATGGATTAGACAAATCATTGTACATAGCTGTATCAATCATTTAAAAAAGAATAAAAAATTTACAGAGACATTAGACATTATTCATGCTGAAAACATTCATATAAGGGCAGATTATATTCCCTCTATCATACAAGCAAAACAAGTGGTAGAATGCATTAGAATGCTTCCTCTGGGCTATAGAACAGTATTGAATTTATTTGCAATAGAAGGATACTCGCATAAAGAAATTGGTATCCTACTTGAAATTGAGGAAAGCACAAGCAGAAGTCAATATGCAAGGGCTAAAAAAATGCTAGAAACACTATTAATAAAAAGAGATATATTATTTAAAGAGAAAAGTAAGATTTCCTTTGATTCAGCTATATCATTATTATAAAGGAATAAATAAATGTTGAAGTGAAAGATGGACAATAAATTACATAGAGGTTATTTTGAAGAATATCTGAAAGACGTGACAGATGAATTTAGCATGTATCCAACAGCAAGGATTTGGAACAGTATCTATAATAATATACACCCTAACAAGAAACTCCCTTCTATTGTCACAAGCATTCTGATTATTTTAGCGCTGGGCTTTTTAGGCAATAACAATACCATTCAGCCAAATAAGCCTGCTACTGCTAATAATACTGAAATGGTGGATTCGAAAATCCTTTTAACAAAAAATCAAGACTTTTCAATCAATAATAATTCTATCTTAAAAATATCCCCTCAATTATCAGTTGTACATTCAAAAGCTATTTCAAGCAACACTTTTGAAGGAAGGAGCGAATCAACAAAAGATGCCAATACTTTATACTCGTCAAATAACTTACTACCTACAGAGAAAAATAATCAATACCCATTACAACATTCCCCTATCAACAATGTAGTAAGTCCACAAATATTATTAAGAATAAACTCTATTGAAAAAGAAGCAATTCAACATCCAATAGCGCAGTACAAACAAGACCTAAACCGAAGAGGAAGCATCTCTTATCAATTATACACAACACCATCCCTTGAATATAGGTTCCCTTTGGCTGCCGAACAAACAACAGAATTGCTATCAGAATCAAGTGCATCAATGCTTAAAAATAGCAATAGCCAAGACAATAATTTGATAAATAAAGAGCCTAGCTTAAATATAGAGGCAGGAGGTGCATTGCTTATAAAAGTATCAGATGCGGTAAGAATTAAAGCAGGTATGCAGTTAAATTATGCGAAGTTTAAGAATAGTTCAATACAATCAACGGCCTCACCTATTATAGGATCCTTTTCAAATATTAATGATCCAATAAACAATCATTCCTTTAATAATACAAGGTATCAAATCTCTTTACCTATTGGGACGGATTATAAAATCGCTGAAATAAATCATTTACAATGGTTTGCTGGAGCCACTGTACAACCTAGCTTTACTGTAATGGGAAGTTCATATAATGAAAATAACGGAACGAGCCAGTACAGTCAACCTTTTGATATTATGCGTAAATGGAATGTAAACACAAGTATAGAAACCTTTTTTAGTTATACATTAAAAAACGGATCTACTTTAAATGCTGGCCCACAATTTAGGTACCAGCTGTTTTCATCCTATGGTAATAATTACAACTACGATGAAAAATTGTATAACATTGGAATTAAGCTAGGTATTACTAGAAACTTATAAAAAAATAATTTCACCACCCTCATTTGGAATAAAATAATGGCTTTGAAATGAGTCATTTTCTAACTAATTTTAAAGTATGAAAATTCATTTCTCCTTCGCCCTTTTATTGATAGTTCAATTATCTTGTACGCAACCAAATAATACCGTTAAACAAGTTCAAGAAAAAGAAAATTCAGAATTCTTCCCTGTAGGAAATTATATAAAAGGTCAATTAATTGACATTCAAAATAAAGGCATTACCCCTATAAAATTTATAAAGAAAAATGAAGCCTTAGATTCTTCCTGGATAAAAACATCACAAATGGAGAGCGAATTTTCAGAATATACTGAACCTTCGATTGACTCTATTACAGTTGCTCCCTTTTTTACTGTAAAGAAATTTTTCGACCAAACGCTTAATCTAATCACCTTGTCATACGATCCTACAGGCCCGATTCCTGATAGTATTCCTTGGCGACATTGGGATATTTACATAGACCCTGAAACGAATACTATAAAAAGGATTTATCTTGTTAAATCGCTTAAAAACAATAGCATCAGACAACTTACATGGATCACTGGCAAATATTGCAAGGCTATAACAATAGAAGAAGATTTGCAAGGAAAATCAACCATAAGCAATGAAGTAATTATTAAATGGGGGTACTAATACACTATGACGGCTGCTGAATTTTCTCTATTATCGAAAAAAGTGCCTACACTACCAGGCATCTATAAATACTACGACATTTCTAATAAGTTAATTTATGTAGGAAAGGCCAAGCATTTGCGCAAAAGAATTAGCAGTTACTTTTATTCTACCCAACACAATAGAAAAACAATTGAATTAGTAAAGCGCATTTATAAAATAGAATTTACCATAGTCAACAATGAACAGGATGCTTTTTTATTGGAAAATTCTCTCATTAAAGAACACCAGCCAACTTACAATATCAATTTAAAAGATGACAAAACCTACCCTTATGTAGTGATAAAAAAAGAGGCCTTTCCGAGAGTTTTTTTAACCAAAAAAAAGATAAATGATGGGTCGCAGTATTTTGGACCCTACGCATCTGTAACTAGCGTGAAAGAAGTGATTGGTTTCATAAAAGAATATATTCCACTTCGCACATGCACTTTAAAGCTTACAGAAAAAAATATTAATTCGAAAAAGTTCAAGGTTTGTTTAGAATACCATTTAGGAAACTGCAAGGGCCCCTGCGAAGGATTGCAATCATTAGAAGATTACGAAAAAAATATTGAGCAGCTAAAAGACATCATTAAAGGGAATGTAACACCCATTATTAAGGAATTTAAAAAAACAATGAACATTCATGCTAAAAGCATGGAGTTTGAAAAAGCGGCTATTTATCAACAAAAGATCATTAACCTTCAACAGTATCAGGCAAAATCAACTGTTGTAAATACCAAAACCGGAACGGTAGATGTATTCAGTATTATTGAAGAAGGGAATCTTGCTTTTGTAAATTACTTAGCAGTAAGTAATGGGAATATCATATTAACCAAGACCATTACCCTTGAGAAAAAACTGGATGAAACCAAAGAAGAAATACTTCCATTTGCCATTGCCCAACTAAGAGAAACTTTCAATAGTCAAGCAAATGAAATAATTATTCCATTTAAAATAGACTTCCCTCAACAAGACATTAAAATATTGATTCCAAAAGCAGGAGACAAGAAAAAGCTTTTGGAGTTGTCACAAAAAAATGTAGACTACTTCATAAGTGAATTGGAGGCAAAAAAAGCTTTGCGATTAGAAGATAAATCAGCAGAAGAGACAATAGCAATACTGCATCAAATTCAATCTGAGCTTCATTTAAAAGAAACTCCCCTTCATATTGAATGCTTTGATAATTCAAATCTTCATGGAACGAATGCCGTAGGTGCGATGGTATGTTTTAAAAATGGAGAACCTTCCAAAAAGGACTACCGACGTTTTAATATCAAATCTGTTGTAGGAATTGATGATTTCGCTTCTATGAAAGAGATTGTGTATAGACGTTATAAGAGAGTTATAGAAGAAAAGCAGCCACTTCCACAATTAATTATTATTGATGGCGGCAAGGGCCAATTAAGTGCGGCGCTAGAAAGTATTCAAACCTTAGGCCTCATCGGGAAAATAACCTTGGTAGGATTGGCAAAAAATAAAGAAGAGCTGTTCTTTTCCGGAGATACAGCATCCTTACAGCTACAATGGAGTAGTGAAAGTCTGAAATTGATAAGACGTATTAGAGATGAAGTGCATAGATTTGGAATAACCTTTCATAGAAATAAAAGAAGTAAATCTGCTATTCAACATGGATTAAATAATATTCCTGGTATAGGAGTCAAAATAGCAGAGGCCTTACTGAAAGAATATAAGTCTATAAAAAAGTTAAAGGAGGTTGATCTAATTGCCCTTGAGAAATTAATCGGCAAATCGAAAGCACACATCGTTTATAATGCGTTACAAACAATATAGCTAAAAAAAAGCCCCTTTAAATAAAGGGGCTTTTTTAAAATACTATATACGTGGATTAATAACTCCACAAATCTTGTTCGTAGTTAAATATCTTTTCTTTGATGTTTTCGCCTTCAAACAATTGAAGAATGCCATTGTTTTCCATACCCGACATTGCTCTGATTTGAATGTCTTTTGGATTATCCATGGTACTTTTAATAATTCTTCCTGAAAACATACGGCTTTCGAATAGTTCTTCCCAGCTCATACGACCGCCATAATTTTTTCCATTGTATACTTCATATTTCGAAAAAACAGGACGCATATCTGGATAATATACCCAGAAGAGTTCTTTTGGACCTAAGAATACCCCTTGAGAAGTAATAACGTTTACTACTGGAGCAATTCCCAATATTCTCCAGAATAGTCTAGAACTTTCTTTATCAAAAATCACTTCTTCCTTCACATGAAATTTATAAAAAGAATCTAGATTTAACTCACGGAATTTATATACTGGAGGAAGTGGATTTCCTAAAGAATCATAATTAATAACAGGGATTTTTTCTCCCAAAACCGCTTTTGCAACTTCAGACTTTGTCATTGGAGTAGTAAAGCGATCATCAATCGTTGAGAAAACTGTTACGGCGCTATCTTGTATAGCTTTAAATAAAATAGATATAAAACTTTGATTTCCATTATTCTCGTCTGCAGCATACATGAAAGGCAAGTTTATTTTCTCCCTAGCATCAATTTCTCTCCAGATGCGATGACGATACACTGCATCATCTGCACGAAGATGCTCATATGGCAAAGGAGTTCTTTCTCTTAATGTACTAGTTTCTACCGCCTCGTCAGGTCTAAGGGATTTTCTAACAGTTTTTATAGGCAAACTGTCTATTTCGGGCTCAACAACTACAACGGGCGCTTGCACAACAGCAGTAGTATCTACTGTAGGAGTAGCAGCTTTAACATTTGATTTGCTTCTTGACTTGGTTGTTCTCTTCGTCGATTTACGAGAAGATTTTTTCTGAGCATCTACCATATTGGCGAAACCACAGAATAAAACTGTCAAAAAGAATAATTTAAGAAACCTCAATTTCATATACATTTTTTTTAAAATAGCGCTATAGATTTACCATCAATTGATCTAAGTCCATCTGGACCTTGCACTTTTACATTATCAAAAGTAACCACTGAACCAGGGCCACATCTAGACATAAAAGAACTTAAAGAAGATAAATTATTTCCTTGAATTGTTGCTTGTTGAACATTTGGAAAGTTAGCGCCCGAGAAATAAACAGTGGCACTTACCACATTAAATCTTAAATCAAAATCAAAGTTTTCCAAATCAGCACGACAGAATTGTTGATTTTTAAATTCTACTGATGGCATTCTAGCTTTACCAGAACCAACCTTAAATACAGGATCTGGAATTCTTTTAATTCTAAATTCAAAAGTGCTAGGCTTTTTATCTGCTACTACAGTAATGATGGCTTTTTGTCCTGGTGTTGCTGCAGGGCGTACTACTCTATTAGAGGCCGTTCCTGTAATGGTTCCGTTGCTCATAGCAACTGTTGTTTTATCCCATCCTGTTGGAGAACCAATTGTAACTGGATTGTCAACCCCTATATAAAACACATTCATTTTATCAGGCATTACTGCTGCTCCACCTGGAGTTCCTACAGTATATTTTACATCAAATGTTTTGGTTTCTTTTGTGCCATCAGGTTTAGTATAAGTAACATTTACAGCTACAGATTTAGAACCTGAACCACTTACCTTAAATTTTGACGTTGCTCTTCCATCTTCTGCTAATGGAACAGATGATCCACCGATGCTAATTTGAGGTTGAGCAGCTTTGCTATAAGAACCCACACCTGCATTGATCTCAAGTTCTTCTCCTGGCATTAGGTAATTTGAACTTTGTCCTACCAATGCAGCAAATTGATCATACACTACTTTAACGGCTCCTACTTGATTATGACAATAAGTAACTACTTGATTTTCGCCGTTTTTTACGTTGTTTTGAAATTTACTTAACAAAGTTAAAGCAGCAACAGTAGGAGTCATGTGGAAATAAGCTGTTGTAAATTCTTTTTCTTTCCCATCCTGACCCTTTACTTTATCTTGAAAATCTACAGGAAATGTTTTATCGAATTCTTTTGCAATGGCAGTATCAATTCCAAGCATTGCTTTTCTAAAAGCATTCAATTTATCTTTCAATTCAACTCCCTTGTTTTGTCCGCCTTTTTCATTTCCGAACAAACGAGTAGCTGCTTCTAAATCATCTTCTTTGAATTCTTCCACCATTTTTCCATCCACTTCCACCATTTTAGAATCTGCTTCTTTTTTAAGATCTATTTTCAATTGATCTATATAAGAACTTAAATCAGAAGAAAGTTTTTTCGCCTGATTGGCCTTGTCATTCCATGGTTTTGCTTTTTCAGCAGTCATTGGGTCCTTTAGCTTAGCTTCCAATGATGTGTAAAGCGTGCTATTGGCTGAGTTTAAATTTTCATTTGAGGTCATCAAACTTTTATCTACAACCTTGAAGGCATTAAGGATTTCTGAAGATACATTCAGCGCCAACAAAGCAGTAAGCACAAGGTACATTAGATTGATCATCTTCTGCCTGGGCTCTTTTGGTAAAGACATAACTATTTAGATTAAGTTATTTTAAAATATTGTTTAAATTGAAATGTTGAAGATAGATAATCGAAATTATCTTCCTTGCATTGCTGTTAGCATATTGCCATAAACAGCATTCAATTTGCTTAAGTTGCCAGCTAACACTGAAATTTGATCTTTCACTTTAGTAGCATCTTCCACACTATTAGTCATAGCTTGACTTGCTTCAGCTAACTTACCATAGAAAGTATTCAATGCTTTCAAATGATTGTTGCTTTCTTTTAATTCCAATTCGTAAATAGTATTTAAAGAACCTAAGTTTTTAGTTAACACTTGAACTTGTTCGTGGAATCCTTTTGCACTTTCTGCAGCATTACTGAATGATCCCATGGTAGCAGCACTTGCACTAAATGCAGCAGACATAGAGCCCATTGAAACAGTTGCCTCTTTTGCTTTAGCACTAAAATCACTAGTAGATTTTATCACATCACTTACATCAGCGATGCTTGCAACAGTCGTTCCTAATTTTTGGAAACTTTCTCCTAATTTTTTCATGTTTGCAGGATTGATATCTGCATCATTCATCATTTTATTCATAGCATCCATTGGACTTGCGCCTCCTGGAGCGTCATGCCCAGTATAATCAATCTCAGCTTTAATATATATAATACCATAAAGTGCAAAAATTGCAGCCTCAGTATATAAACCAATTTGTAGAAAAAGATCTGCGATTGCAGTGTGAAGAATCTTTTGTAGTGCTCCAAAGATAACTACGGCAGCAGCTAGAGATACTGCAACATCCATCCATTTACTTGTTTTTGGATTAATTTTAACTGACATGTGCTTTTAATTTTTAAGGTTTTTTTTGTGAGATTATGTTTTTTAAAAACTTACTTTAAATACCGTTTTTATTTTATTAAAACAGTACTAATTTTTTATGAATGTTAAATTCGGATACTATTTTTTACTGCTTTTAATCGTAGAAGAGGGCAAGTCAATCACGCAACGGAATCCAATATAAGACTTAGCTGTATCTTGGTACTCGTATGCACGAGTACTTGTTTGAAGGAAATAACCTACATCTTTCCAGCTTCCACCGCGCAACACTTTACGCTTCATTCTTGGTGGATCAGAATCTTTTGCATTCCAACGAATATCTGGATTCATATCGTGCTGAAAATTGTAACCGCCTTCGTAATACAAAGAAGAAGTCCATTCTGATACGTTACCCGCCATGTTATATAAACCAAAATCATTTGGCCAATATGCATCTGCTCTAACAGTGTAAAATCCACCATCTTCAGGATAATTACCACGACCTGGTTTAAAGTTTGCTAACAAACAACCCTTTTTGTTTCTCAAATACGGACCGCCCCAAGGATAAGGAGATTGAGATCTACCACCTCTTGCAGCATATTCCCATTGAGCTTCAGTTGGAAGTCTGAAATCAGTCTCCGTAGCTCTTTTTTTAGATTCTAAAAAAGCATTTTGATAATGAGTTCTCCACTCGCAGAAAACAGTTGCTTGCTTCCAATTTACCCCGACAACAGGATAATTTCCAAAAGCAGGATGACTGTAATATTTTTTAGCCATTGGCTCATTATATGAATAGGCGTAATCTCTTATCCAACAAAGAGAATCAGGATAAACAGGCACTCTTTGTTTAAGTATAAAAGCCGATCTAGGAATAGTAGCATCTTTATTTTGAGCGGCGGCTTTATAATCAAATACTTCTGATTGATATACAATCTTTGTTGCATCAATTTCTTTCTTTCCGAAAATTCTATTATCAGGAGTCACAATAATAGCATCAATTTTTTCTATTGTTGCTTTATCACCCCATTTGATAGAAGATGCTTTCTTCCAATCTATCTGTTCAATACCATCTGGAGATTGCTTAACGTATCCCATCAGCTTTGCAGCAATAGAATCTCTTACCCAGTTTGTAAATTGACGATATTCATTATTAGTTATCTCAGTTGCATCCATCCAAAAGCCACTGATTGAAACAGACTTGTTACGTGCGGTAAATGAATAGTTAACATCTTCATCACTAGGACCCATGTGAAAAGTTCCTGATGGAACATATACCATTCCTGGAGGCCTTGAAGGAGTCCATCTTGTAGCAGGTGCTACACCATGTAATTGACCATCGTTTGGCAACCCTTTTTTAGAGCTGTTTTTCCCTCCTAGCATTTTGCAACTACTCGAGCTTGCAGTGATAGCTACAAATGCCATCATGTAAATCAACGTTTTTTTCATTATTTATACTTTGTAGGTATGCGCAAATGTAATGATAATTCTAATTAAAAATCAAATTGAACTCCTTGATTTTTAATTAATTTATTGATTAATAGGGTTAAAATAAAGTCCGAATTTATTAGATTATTATTACCTAAAATGTTAAAGACTACCCAAATTTGATTAATTCCTTGAAATCATCCATATTTCTTACGGGCGGCAAGCAGGCCTGGTTCTTACAAACATATGCCATTGCCCCTTGTTGGAATTCTTTATGCTGAAACAATGGGAAAGCCTTAAATTTATTGGATCTTTGCAGGATTTTATTGGGTAAATACAAGCTAGATATATTACTATTCAAAACTTCTTGGTTATCCCCAGTAATGACTATTTCTAAGACTCCTTGAACTTGCTTTAAAATTGAAAAACACCAAACTCCGAAAGAGCTTGGATATTTTACGAGTAATGGTGACATAGCTACCATCATTTTATTTGCTTGTTGATGCCATTCTTTTTGATCAAATATGGCAGATAAATACAGGAGATTTTCAGCCATAATACTATTCCCCGATGGAATAGCTGAATCATAGATTTCAACCTTTCTCAGTATCAAATCCTGCTGGTCCTTGTGAGTATAATAGAAAAAACCCGTATCTATTTGGACAAAATGCTCCATTAAGTACAAGGTGATTGATTGCGCGTCTAGTAAATACTGCTGATTGCCCGTTAATTCTTGTAAATAAATAGCGGCCTGAATCAAGTAAGCATAATCATCTAGATAGGCAGGGTGTTTTGCTACCCCATTTTTATAGGTATGATGAACCACTTGTCCATTCATTGAGAATTTCTGTTGTAGAAATTCATACAATGTGATAGCTGAAGATTTATATTGATCATTATCTAATGCAATCGCAGCCTTACACAAGGCAGTTGCAAAGAGTGCATTCCAACCCAAAATAATCTTATCGTCTGTTATTGGTCGGCTTCGTTTTTCTCTTTCCTTGAGCAGTTTTTGTTCAGCTACAGCTAAAAACTCACTCAATTCGGCTAATGACAGTTCATTAATTGAGGCAAAAACGTCCTTTTCCTGCTTGCTATGTAAAATATTGGTGTTTTCCCAGTTTCCATTTTCTGTTATTCCATACCAATCACAAAATAACCGGGTGTCTTTTCCAAGAATTTCATCAATCTCCCTCTTATTCCACACATAATATTTACCTTCTTCCCCTTCACTATCAGCATCTAAAGCTGCAAAAAATCCTCCTCGTTCATGTTGAAGTTCTTTTAAACAAAAATGGATGGTTTTTTCAATCCCATGTTTAAAGAAATTATCGCCAGATAATTGATAGGCGTCACACAAAACATTTATTATCAATGCATTATCATAAAGCATTTTTTCAAAATGAGGCGCTAGCCATTGATTGTCGGTACTATAGCGCGCGAGTCCACCCCCTAAATGATCATAGATTCCCCCGTTGAGCATCTTTTTTAAGGAGAACAAGGCATGTTGCGTAGCCATTTTATCTTCATAAAAACAACCATAGCCAAGTAAAAATTGAATGGAGAATGTTTGAGGAAATTTAGGCGCATTTCCAAATCCCCCCTCTTCATAATCAGCATTCTTTAGTATTTGATCACAGATTTTTTTACAAAATGAGGCATTGAATACTTCCTCTTCGCTATTAAGTAGCTTGGGTGATTTTTGGTCAAATAAATTACTGGTAGTTTTTATATGCGATAATAATTTATCGGCTTGATCTTCAATTTCATTTCTTCTGTTTGTCCATGCATCATGGATGTAATGCAAAACATCAGACCAAGAAGATCGATTAAAGGCTTTCTGTGGAGGAAAATAAGTGCCTCCATAAAATGGTTTGCCGTCAGGAGTAAGAAACACATTCAATGGCCAACCTCCGTTACCTGCAATAGCCTGTACTGCATCCATATAAATATGATCAATATCCGGGCGTTCTTCTCGATCGACTTTGATATTTACAAAAAAATCATTCATTAAAGTAGCAATAGATTCATCCTCAAAACTTTCTCTTTCCATCACATGACACCAATGGCAAGCAGCGTAACCAATGCTGATTAAGATAGGCTTATTCTCTTGGCTAGCTTTTTGAAAAGCAGCTTCACCCCAAGGAAACCAATTTACTGGATTATGTGCATGCTGAAGCAAATACACACTTGATTCATGAATTAATTCATTTGTAAATGGGTGCTGCATGGAATAAAATTACACTAAAGAAAAATGTAGAATGAAAACAATTTGATTGCTTAAAAAAGATTTATTTCTTAACTGGTGTGGTTAAGAATTTTTCCAATGCACTAATCATACTAGGCGTTTGGGGAGTAGGCGCTTTGATATCAAGAGTTAACCCTGCTTCTTCTGCAGCTTTCAATGTATTGGTACCGAAAGCAGCAATTTTGGTTCCGTTTTGTTTAAACTTAGGGAAGTTTTCTAAAAGACTTTTAACACCTCCGGGTGTAAAGAAGCAAATTACGTCATACTTTCTTCCAATTACTTCTTTCACATCATTACTGATAATCTTGTATAATACCGGAGTGGCATACCCGCAATTATTGGTTTTAAGCCAATTCGTGATTTCGCTGTCAAATGATTCTGAACAAGGATATAAAAATCTCTCATTGTCCTTATGCTTATTGATTACATCAAAAAGGCTTTTATTCACCCCATCGGCACCATAAAAAACTTTTCTTTTTCGATATAAAATAAATTTCTGAAGATACAGCGCCACAGATTCGGTAATACAGAAATATTTGGTATCCTGAGAGACCGTCACTTTCATTTCTTCACAAATGCGAAAAAAATGGTCGATGGTGTTGCGACTTGTAAAAACCACCGCAGAATAGCTAGCGATATCGATTTTTTGTTTTCTGAACTCTTTGGCAGGGATTCCTTCAACAACAATAAAAGGATGGAAATCTATATTTAAAGCATACTTGTTCGCCAAATCAAAGTAAGGAGACTTGAGGCCTTCTGGTTTAGGCTGAGTGATCAGTATTTTCTTAACAGCTTGATTTACACCTGCTATTTTATTGACGCCTTTTTTTACCATGCTTTTTCTTCCAATGATGGTGCAAAATTACAAACTTTTACTAAGAAAACTAACCACTGTTTTATAAATCAACAAAATGGGCAAAAATTCAACACCAATGATGTATAATAAAAAATGAAAGAAGCTGACTTTTAATCTATGTTGAAGAAGTCCGTATGAACGTATGAACCTTAAAATAAGCATACTCACAAGGAGCAAATAAGATAAATACAATGAAGTATCGAGAATGAACCTATCTGCAAAAGCAATTAATATTACCAAAGGGAGCAATAATAGACCAACAATTTTATTAAGAAGAAATACAATAAAAATATAAGTATTGGCCTCTTCATTGAAACCAGAAAGCCATCCAGCAAATTGTAACACTATATTCTTTACAATATAAACAGCTGTTAAGCAAAGTATAGCAATAAATAACACATCCCAATGCTGATAAGAGGATTTGTCGAAGTGATTTAATACTATATATATATACATACCTCCAATGACAAAAAATAACAAATTAAAAAGCAAGGAGGGTAGTTTTGCTTGTAATAGTTGATCTGTTAATTGACTTTGCCTCAAGGATGAATTAAAAAAAACTCTAAACATATTTACTACATACTTATTGTAGACAACTTTGAATACCCCTACAATTAGTGCAAGTGCAGCAAGTAAATAAAACAGAGCATTCATTGAAATATAATTCCTTGAAATTTCTATTGGGGGAATAGGGATTGAATGAGAATTAAGCAATGAATTTTTGTTTAGCAGCATTTGGAGGCTAGCTATTTTCGATATCCCTACCACTGTATCAATCGAATTGGTAGGCAGGATAGAGCTGTCCTTGCTTTGAGCAAAAACACTTACAGACAGCAACTGTAATATTAACAACCAAGAAAAAAAAATATGTTTCAAATTGCTGCTCTTTTTACAAAAATACTTTGCTTTTGTGATAAACCTTAAAAGTAATTGATATAACCGAAATGAATTTTAGAAGCCTCCTTTATATTGAACTTGATGTCGTTTCTTTTACCCAGGGCATAACTGATGTTTAACAGGCCAACTTTAGTTTCATACACAATACCCATACCCCCTCCTATAAAACTGTTGTTTATATTGACCGACTGATATTTATTTTTGGTTAGGGCTGCATCGGAAAAAAAAGACAAATAGGAGTTTAAAGAAAGTAGTAATCTATACTCTGCCGTAATGACTCCAAAACGATTTGCATAAATACTTTCTTCATCAAACCCTCTCAAAAGTTTATTGCCGCCAATTTGAAACAATTCATTTCTAAAGGTATATTGAGTAGCGTAGTAACCACAATTGATGGCAGTTTTAATAGTTGAAAGTTTGCCAATCGGGAAATAATGAGCAGCATATAACCTTATACGAAGCTGATAGCTTTTACTATTTAGAGAATCATACAAAGAAGCATAATTGAACGTAGGATCTTTGAGATTAACAATATCGTTATTCTGCTTTATTTGTTTAACTCCCACTGTAGAAATTAAATTCATTTCATTTCCACTACGAGGATTAAGTAAATAATTAGTCTTATTCCAATCATAATTCAAACCAATATTAAAACCAGTCATGTCAATATTTACAGGAAGTTTTTTTGATGACTTAACAAGGTTGGTATCAACAGCTCCTGGCAACAACAAGGAGTTTTGCCACTGAAGAAAAAGCTTCCCTGTTTGATGAATCGATAAACCATATTGCAATCCAACTTGTGCATTTAGATGTAAAAAATTAGAATCTTTTTTAAATAAGTCGAATAAGAAATCTGCTCCGAAGGCTGATTTAAAAATATAAGGCTGATTGTATCCGAGGGTTAGCCTAGGCGACTGAGGTTGTAATTGCTGCCATTTCAATAAAATCCTTTCTCCACCTCCAAGTAAATTTTTAAAATCTAAATTCACGTCTCCAGTAAGTTGAAGCTTTCCGGTATTAAGCGCTGAAGGTAAAAATCCAATAAGAAAGTTAAACTGACTGCTTTTTTTAGGCTGTAAATAAAGATTCAAAACTGCTCCGCTGCCCAACAAGGTAAGATCAGAAGGTTGCACTGCGCTTACAAAAGAAAGCTCACGAATGCGTTTGTCAATATCTAGTAATTTTTTCTTGCTGTACACCGATCCATTGGGAATAAAAAGATATCGCTGCAAGAAATAGGGAGAAATTTTTATTTTGCCAACCGCTCTGATGCTGTCAATGTGATACAACACTCCTTTGTCAGCCCTAAGCGTTGCACTAATTTTATCTTGATTAATTTTTATACTATCCAATACAACAGCAGCAAATGGATACCCCTCATTTTCATAATACTCAAGCAGCCGATGTTCTAATAATTGCAGCTGATTGATATCGATAGGTTTATTTGTAAACTGTACAAAACTTATCCCGGATAGATTTAATGCAGCTGGTTCTATCAACGAAGTATTAAGACTGATAAAATTATATTGCATGCCGAGATACAAATCAAGATAGCTAGTGGTATCTGTTGAATTCATCTTATCTATAGAAGCTATAGGAAATCCTTTTGACGTAAGGAATGCGGGCAACTTTTTAACATACGTCATTGCTTGAGTAAAGTCGTTGAAGCCAACTTGCAACTTTAAATGCGAAGGATTAAAGGAGCTATCTTTGTCAATAAAAGTATATATTAATTTATAACGGTTTTTTGAATTTGCATTTTGCGCATGTACTTGCAACAAAAGAAACGAAGCAATCATAAATATTGCCCATTTCTTTACAATTTGGTTGCTTTGAGAATACATGTATTTAAATTAACGAATTCGAAAACGTAAATCTACAATCTTTGGCGGGTATTTACATTCATATTCCTTTTTGCAGACAAGCCTGTACTTACTGTAATTTCTACTTTTCTACCTCGTTGAAACAAAAAGAAACATTTTTAAGCGCTCTACATCGAGAAATATTAATATCTCAAGACTTTATAGCGAATTCGGAAACAATCGATACGATATATTTTGGAGGAGGCACACCTAGCCTGTTGAAAAAAGAGGAGTTGAAAACAATCATTCTTTTAATACGTCAACAGTTTACCCTTAACAACCAAGTAGAGATAACATTAGAAGCAAACCCAGATGATATTAATGACTCCATTGTATCGGACTGGATTGACATGGGCATCAATCGATTAAGTGTAGGGATACAGTCCTTTAGTGAAGCAGAATTAAAATGGATGAATCGCGCTCACAATGCAACCGAGTCTCTTAAGAGCATAGATATTATTAGAAATGCGGGGATAGAAAACTTTTCAGTGGATCTTATTTTTGGATCCCCTTTACTTTCTGATGATGAGCTGAAGCAAAATGCGACTATCCTCATTGAGAAAAATATTCCCCATATTTCTTGTTATGCACTAACCGTAGAACCTAAAACCACTTTACATCATTTAGTTAAAACAAATCAATCTGCCCCAATAGATGCAGAAAAACAAGCTAGGCAGTTTTTGATTTTATCTGATTTGTTAGAAAGTGCGGGATATGAACATTATGAAATAAGCAATTATGCAAAGCCAGACATGCGCAGCAAACACAATAGTAGTTATTGGAAAGGGAAGCCTTATCATGGATTTGGGCCTTCTGCACATTCATACAATGGAAAAAATAAAAGACGATGGAACATTGCAAACAATGCTTTATACATTGATCAAATTTTAAAAGAGACCACTTTTTTCGAAGAAGAAATTTTGACTGAGTCTCAACAAATAAATGAACACATCATGATTTCAATCAGAACTGCCGAAGGAATTCACCTTGAAACAGTTGAACAAAAATTTGGAAGAGAAAATTCCAATACCCTACTTAAAAAATGTGCCGAATTAATTGAAAGTAAAAAGATTAATATTAAAAACAATATCATTACACTTACAAAAGAAGGGAAATTATTTGCAGATGGAGTTGCAAGCGAATTGTTTTTTTAAACCAACACCTCTTCTATTACTTTGAATCCATCAGCGGCTGATAAGTTTTCCCATAACACTTTATATATAGCGGAAGCAATCGGCATATCGGCGCCGATGGTGGAGTTAATGTGATGCATACATTTACTAGCATTATAACCTTCAGCTACCATGCTCATTTCTAATTGAGCTTCTTTTACAGAATGTCCCTTCCCTATCATATTTCCAAAAGTTCTATTACGACTATACAGCGAGTAGCAAGTAACCAGTAAATCTCCTAGATATACAGAAGCTGCGTAATTATTGTGTATTTGTTTGGGCTCAGTGTTTTTTTTATGTTCTATGTATCCTACTTCCGCGTTTATAATGCCAGCCTTTCTTAAAAACCCTGCCATTTCATCGGCACTGTTGGCTATTAGCACACTCAAAAAATTATCGCCATAATTTAACCCAGTGGCAATACCAGCTCCTACTGCATAAATATTTTTTAACACGGCTGCATATTGAACACCATAAATATCTTGATTCAATATTGTTTTCAGATAAGGGGTAGTAAAATAAGTAGCTATTGCTGTTGTAGCCATTTGATCAATTCCTGTAAAGGTGAGGTATGATAATTTTTCTGCAGCCACTTCTTCAGCATGACAAGGACCCAGCACAGCAAAATAATTTTCGAGCGGGAATTCAAATGCTTCTAAAAGATAATCGTTCAATAATAAATTCTGTTCTGGCAAAATCCCTTTGATCGCCGATAGTATTTTTTTGTCTTTGAAAATACCTTTAGGAAGTGCCGACAATACTTGAAGGGCAAAGGCAGAAGGAACTGCGATTACAATAACATCTGATTGAGAAATTACTTCCTCTAAATTGGAACTTAGTTTAAGTTGATTGACCTCAAATTGAGCAGAAGGTAAATATTGAGGATTATGAAAATTTGTTTTTATATACTCAATGCTTGCTTCGCTTCGGTTCCACCAATAAATTGTTTGACCATTGTCGGTTAAGATTTTCGCAATGGCTGTTCCCCAGCTGCCACTTCCTATGATTCCAAATTTCATACAATTGTTGTTTAGTGTTAGATGCTTGCTACTGATAAACATCAGTCGAACCATTACATATCAAAATAAACTTCAAACAATATTTATATACCTAATTTTTCTACTGCTAATTGTGCGGCGATGTGACTAGCCTCTTTTTTATTAAACCCTTTTGCCTGAGAAATAATTTCACCATCGATTGTAGCTGCTATGGTGAACAACCGCCGCCCGTGTTCGTATTTTTCATCAAGCGTAGCAAATTCAATTGCTTTACCGTTTTTATTAGCCCAACCGTATAGCTTGTTTTTGATATTGATATCAATACCTTCTAAATCATCCGTAAATAAATGAGGAAGAATAATAAAATCTTCTACCCATTGCTGAGTATTTTTATATCCGCGCTCAAGATAAACTGCCCCAATAACTGCCTCTAAAGAATTGCCAAAAATTTGCGAAATCTTCAATGCATTATCGAATTTATTATAGATAGTAATTTTTTTTAGACCCATTTTCAATGCAATCTCATTGAGCTTCTGACGATTGACCATTTTACTGCGCATTTCGGTAAGAAATCCTTCGCCTTTATAGGGGTATTTCTTAAAAAGATGATGGGCAATAATTGAACTTAGTACGGCATCTCCCAAAAATTCAAGGCGCTCATTGTTTTCATCCGCCCCTTCTCTTACAGACCTATGACTCAAGGCTGTTTTATATAAAGAAAGGTTCTTTGGAGTAAAACCAAGTACATTGGCAAGTTGTTTTTTAAACTCGATGTTGTTTTTATTCCCTTTAAAAAAATCAAATAAAAATTGCAAAATATATCTAAAGATGTTTGTTTGAAATTAAACTATTTGTACTAAAGTAAATACAAGGAGATAGAGTAGAAATATAAATTAAGCAGAATATTTTTTTACAATCACAGAAGCGTTGTGTCCGCCAAAGCCAAATGTGTTGCTTAGTGCAGCATTGACTACCTTTTTCTGAGCTGTATTAAATGTAAAGTTGAGATGGGGGTCAAGCTCTGGATCATCTGTAAAATGATTGATGGTAGGCGGGACGAGGTCATGTTTTACAGCCATTATACAAGCAATGGCTTCCATCGCACCAGCTGCTCCAAGGCAATGACCCGTCATACTTTTGGTAGAACTAATATTTAAATTATAAGCATGGCTACCAAATACATTCAGGATTGCTTTTGTTTCAGCGATATCTCCTAAAGGAGTAGATGTTCCATGAACATTTATGTAATCAATATTTTCAGCGATCATTCCTGCATCTTTTAACGCAACACGCATTACATTATTGGCGCCAAGTCCTTCTGGATGAGGTGCTGTAATATGATGTGCATCTGCAGTAGCGCCTCCGCCAGCAATTTCACAATAAATTTTTGCCCCTCTAGCAAGCGCATGTTCCAAACTTTCAAGTACCAACGCACCTGATCCTTCCCCCATTACAAATCCATCGCGGTCTTTATCGAAAGGTCGGCTAGCTGTTTTAGGGTCGTCATTTCTTTCACTTAGGGCTTTCATTGCATTGAATCCACCCAACCCTGCTGCGCTGATTACAGCTTCACTTCCTCCGGTAATGATAATATCTGCCTTACCCAAACGAATATTATCAAATGCATCAATAATAGCATTGGTAGAAGAGGCGCAAGCACTTACTACTGCATAATTGGGACCACGAAAACCGTGACGCATGGAGATTTGTCCTGCGGCAATATCAAGAATCATTTTGGGAATAAAGAAAGGATTGAAACGAGGGGTTCCATCTCCTGAAGCAAAGTTTAGTACTTCCTCTTGGAAAGTAATTAAACCGCCGATGCCACTTGCAAAGATTACGCCAACCCGATCTGGATCAACATTCTCTTTACTAATTCCAGCATCTTTTACAGCTTCATCACTAGAAATTAAGGCGAACTGACAATACCTGTCTAGTTTACGCGCATCTTTTCGATCGAGGTAAACAGTTGGGTCAAAATCCTTAACCTCACAGGCAAATCGTGTTTTAAATTTAGCAACGTCGAATTGCTGGATGAAATCACATCCACTTACCCCATTAGAAAGATTTTGCCAAAATTCATTGACAGTTTTTCCCAATGGAGTGATAGCACCCAATCCGGTAACGACTACTCTCTTTAAATCCATACAATTTACCTGTGAAAATTAAAAAGATAATTACTTGGCATTTAACTCCAAGTATGAAACAGCTTGACCAACAGTTGTGATGGTTTCAGCCTGCTCATCCGGAATAGAAATATTAAATTCTTTTTCAAATTCCATAATTAGTTCAACGGTGTCCAAGCTATCGGCACCTAAATCATTAGTGAACGAAGCTTCAGGAGTAACCTCTGCTTCATCAACACCTAATTTGTCAACAATGATTTTTTTAACTCTTGTTGCAATGTCTGACATGATAGTAAAATTTAGTTTATACTGGTGCAAAAATATACTTTTTGAGCTAATTACAAAGAAATACTATTAAGGATATTTTTTATTTATTAAAAGAGGGCCTTAAAATTTAAAAAAGTCAGCATTTTAGCTATAAAAATTACGTATATTTAAATTGATTGATGGTGTATTATTTACTAAAAATATGTTTATGGGCTTAAAGCAAATTGACCATGGAAGTGAAGAATACAAACAAATGGTTCAGTTGAGACTGCAAATTCTTAGGCAACCATTAGGGCTAAGTTTCACCCATGAGGAGCTATTGAAGGAAAAAAACGAAATCCTGATTGCCGCATTTGATGATGAAGAAATTATGGGTTGCTGTATGCTCTGCCCTGTCAATCAAAACACCATCAGATTAAGACAAATGGCCGTTCAAAATCAAGTACAACGAAAAGGAATTGGCGCTTCCATCATGTCTTTCGCAGAGAATATTGCCAGGGACAAAGGATATAAAAAAATGATGATGCATGCACGGGTAGCCGCCATGGGGTTTTATGAAAAATTCGGATACAAGCCCAATGGGCATGAGTTTTCAGAAGTTGACTTGCCTCATTATGTGATGGAAAAGGATTTGTAAAGTGCTTGACCCTACCTTTTTATTTTTTGTACCAATATCCTCCTAACTTCCTGCACTTCATCGGCAGAGAATGCTTCTTTAGGGATTAGAAAAAAACTACTGTTATTAAAATATAGGTGAAAGTGATGGGGACTTTCCATCCAAATACTAAACTCTTTCCAAGACCAACTTCTATTTCCGTGATTGTTTTCAATTAAAAAATGGTCATTTCCTAAAGTGGCTTTAAGTTTATCACGAAAAGTGGGAGATTTTGAAAAAATTATCTGTGGTAATAAAAACCAAAACAGTATCATCATGATAAACCAAAGAGTAGAACTAAGCAAAAAGGCAACAGGAGATATTTTTTTAAAAAAATACAACCCAGCAGAAAGCAAGGCAAATACATTCACCAATATCATCATGAACTTTATCTCCTTCCTACTGATAAAATGATATCTTAACGCCTGAATTACTTTTGGCTTGTTATATTGAAAGAATGCAGAAGTCATGTTTATATTGATTTATATGCTGTTATTTACTTGGTCTTAAATCGTTTTCACTCAAACTCCATTCTCCTAGCTTTTCTCCTTTAATGCCTATAAAATCTACCTTCATCACCCGTTCGTTTTTCTTCCCCGTAAATGAAATCTTAGCAAAATTTTGCGCTTCCACCAATGTATTGGGTTCTCGATAAGGATTGTTTAATTCTGGTCCAGCAACCTTGCTAATGCCCGCGGTATAAGGAGATACTGTAATGTCGTATAATGGATAGGTAGAAGCTCTTGGTATTTTAATTATTTCGCTATGGTGTCTGTCACCCGTTAAAAACAATACACCTTTTATTTTTTGATCTGATAAAAAATTCAACAGTTGATTGTACTCGTAAGGATAGTGTTGCATGCATTCATATTTATTAAATGGATTCATTACTTGACTTCCAGTTACAATAATTTTAAAAGGAGCATTGCTGAATAATAAAGCGTTTTTTAACCATTCTAATTGCTGCATTCCAAAAAAAGACTTTTCCTTGTTGGGCATTCCATTGATAGAATCGGGCATTTCATCTTCCGACCTAAAATACCTGTCGTCTGTTAGAAATAAATCTACATCTCCATAACTGATTTTGGTATAGATTCCTTTACCCTCTTCTCCATAACTTGGATTGAGTGTATAATTTTTAAAAATATTTCTACTTTCTTCCTTAAGTAAATAACTTTTGCCGGCATCATTAGGGCCATAATCATGATCATCCCAAATAGCATATTGTGGCATTGAGGCCATAAATGATTGAAGCACTTTTTGTCCTCTATCACGAGAGGCTCTATAATTCAAGCCCCAAGCAGAGTTGTAGTCAACTTCTCTCGTATACCAATTATCGCCCAACCAAACTTGAAAATCAGCTGGCGTGTTGGCCATCGTTTCAAAAATAGATGAATCACTGCCGTAAGGTTTTCCAGGTCTGTCATATTTTGATTCATTAAAATAAGCACAGCTTCCGGTTAAAAAACTAAAATCCGGAACAGGCTTTCTATATTGCCATAAATCTTTGGTAGTGAACTGCGTTTTGAAATCTGAGCGGATTTCTTTACCATCAATTAAAAGTCGATACTCATAGACTGTTCCAAAATCAAGGCCATTTAATTCTATTTTAATGGGATTAAACGAATTGCCTAATACCCCTCTAAAAGGAACTAACTGACTCAAAGCAGGCTTATTTATAGGATAATATTTAACCGATACCGACTTAGCAGCTGAACTTACTTCTGCCCAAATCATGGCCGTCCTTAACTCTACATTTCCCGCCCATGGGCCACTAATAAGTTTTACAGTCTGTTGGCCAAAAGAATGCAAGAAGAAAAAACTCAATAAAATGACAAAGCAGGCGGCAGATTTTTTCATTGTAAAAACATTTTGTTTGGTGTGCAAGTTAATTCAATAGGTATTAAATGTCCGAATTGGTCAGTTTGGGATTCTGAATATGCCGTTGGCCATCTCTCGAAGATTTTTTTTCAAAGTTTTTCTGAAGCGCCTCTGTTAGGTTAACCCCTGTTTGATTGGCCAAGCAAATCAACACCCACAAGACATCAGCCATTTCATCCGCCAACGCTACTCCCTGATCCGATTCCTTAAAAGACTGTTCGCCATATTTCCTAACCATTATCCTACTCAACTCTCCCACTTCTTCCATCAACACGCCAAGATTTGTTAACTCATTAAAATATCTTACGCCAATTGTTTTAATCCATTCGTCTACTTTTATTTGTGCTTCATTAAGGGTAATGTTGTTCATAATGCAATAGTTTAAAAATTTAATTAAGCGACACTATTTAGAAGTAATTTTTATTCCTATTCTTTGTTTTTTGTGTCTATTAAAATTGTTATGGGTCCATCGTTTAACAACTCCACTTTCATGTCTGCTCCAAATTCTCCGGTTTTAATTTGTTTCCCTAAATCTTTATTTAATCGTGCAATTAATTGAAGATACAATGTGGTGGCTATTGCTGGCTGACTCGCGCGAATATAACTAGGGCGACTACCCTTTTTTGTTGATGCATGAAGAGTAAATTGACTTACCAATAAAATTTCTCCATTGATGTCTTTAACAGAT
>CANJJU010000009.1 GCA_947474815.1 Chitinophagaceae bacterium
CAATCCAATACTCATAACTTTTATTCCAAATTTTTCTATCGGCAAGATCAATCCCTTTCCTCCATTGTCTTTCATTAAAGGCCTTTCGCCTCTAATGCCAAACATAATATGTTGACTTGGTCCGTAAATATCTGCATCCATTAAACCAACTTTAGCCCCACTTTCAGCCAATGCCAAAGCAAGATTCGCAGATACTGTGCTTTTTCCCACACCACCTTTTCCGCTTACTACTGCAATGATATTTTTTACACCACCAAGAACCGTTTTTGGATCAAGTCGGTTGCTGCTGGTGTTACTGGTGAAATTAACCGTTACCACAGCTTCTTTATTCACTAGCAATTTAACTGCATTGATACAAGCATTCATAATCATGTCCTTCATAGGACAAGCAGGCGTTGTAAGGATTACAGTGAATGAAACATTGTTGCCCTCTATAACGATGTCCTTAATCATGTTAAGCGTTACTAAGTCTTGTCCCAAATCAGGTTCTTGAACATTGCTTAATGCCTTTAAAATTGCTTCGTTGGTCATCTTTCAATTATTTGTTAAAATACTGTATGAACTGCAAAATTAACCATTGAAGGCCTTACTTTGTTTATCAATTACAGAAAATCAAGCTTAGTTAGTATTTTTATCATGAATAGGGTTAATATGCAATCTATTCCTCGATTAACGGCCGTAATATTACAAATCTTTTAAATTTTTGGGAATAGTCCTCATGAATAAAACCTTACGATATTTTTTACTACTAGCCTGTATCATACCTATCACTGCAAAAGCTCAATTTGAAACTTTTAAAGATTCGGTTGTACAATTATATGGAGTAGTGATGACAGCGGATAGTTTGCAAGCACTACCTGTAGTGAGTATCATGATAAAAGGCCAAAACAGAGGCACCATATCAAATGAACGTGGGGTATTTAGTATTGTTGCACTTAAAGGAGATGCAGTAGAATTTACTTGTATTGGATTTAAGCCTAAAACCGTTGAAATACCAAGAGATCTTAAAGGAAATCAATTCAGTATTGTTCAACTGATGGTGACAGACACTGTGTTCCTTCCTGCTACCATTATCAAGCAAAGATTGAGTAGGCAGCAATTCGAAAGAGATTTTGTAAATACAAGGGTTCCAGACGATAATATTGAAATTGCTAGAAGTAACAATAATCTTGCTACTAGAAGGCTATTGATGTCTTCCTTACCTGCTGATGGTAGAGAAGCCTCCTCTCAATACATGCGTCAAAAAGCCAGTAAATTATACTATTCCGGACAAGTGCCTCCCCTTAATATTTTAAATCCTTTTGCGTGGGCTGAATTTATCAAAGCATGGAAACGCGGAGATTATAAAAAGAAAAACTAGCATGCTTTCATGACTATTGCGTAGTCGATTTTCTTTCAAAAAAAGATTTTATTCCCTTTCTTATTATTCAATCTTACATCGGTAAATTTACACCATGCGCATTTTTCTTATTGGCTTTATGGGATCGGGGAAAACTCATTGGGGTAGAATATGGGCATCAGAAATCGGAATCGAATTCTATGATATTGATGAATTGGTGGAGCAATCTGAAAAAAAATCTATTGCAGTATTGTTTGAGGAAAAAGGGGAAAGTTATTTTAGAGAAAAAGAGGCTATGGTATTGAAACACACGACCTTTTCAGAGAATTGTATCATTTCATGTGGTGGCGGAACACCTTGTTATAAAGACAATATGGATTGGATGAATGCAAATGGAATAACCCTATTTTTAGAAGGATCGCCAGACTTTTTATATACCAACATTGTCAAGAATTTAGCCCAAAGGCCATTGCTTAAAGAAATTTCGCTTGACAAGCTGATGCCTTTTATTGAAACGGGATTAGCAACAAGAAGTGAATTTTACAACAAAGCTCAGATTCGTTTTTCAACAGCAATATTAAGCGATCAAACTATTCGTCAAATTATTCAACAAGATTGATATGCATAAAAACTTTATAAAAATAGCCGCAATATTAGGTGCGTTGACTGTGTTGTTGGGTGCTTTTGGTGCACACACATTAAAAGAAATAATCTCTGAAAAATCTCTTGCCATTTTTGAAACAGGTGTTCGCTATCAATTTTATCATTTAGTAGCATTGCTTATTATTGGAATGATCTATAAAGAGTATAGCAATAGAAGATTGATTTGGGCTGGCAGGTGTTTTTTAATAGGGATTTTGTTGTTTAGCGGATCATTATATTTCTTGGCTATTGCAGGACCTTCCTATTCAATCATAGGAATCATTACACCTTTCGGTGGAGGGCTTTTTATTTTGGGCTGGATCTTTCTATTTAGTGGGGTTGTGAAAAACGACCATTCTTCCAACCTTTGAGCTTGTTTGATAAACATAAAAAGGGGTGTCTATAACATGCTTGTATTTAATATCTTTGTAACCGATGGCAAAAAAATCAAAAGTAAAACTATCTGATCAGGAAGCTCTCCAAGAAGATCAAATTGAAAAAGTCACATTAAAGCATCTGCTTAATGATGAGCGTACTCATAAAATTGTAGGCAGTATTTTATTATTGTTTGCATTATTATTGTTTATTGCTTTTACCTCTTATTTATTTACATGGGATGAAGATCAAGACAAAGTCTTTAAGGAAGGCTACCGTCTTTTATTAGGAACCGATACGCAAGTGTCAAATTTGATGGGCACATTTGGAGCATACATTTCTCATTTTTTTATTTACAAGGGTTTTGGGATTGCTTCTTATTTTCTTTGTTCGCTATTTTTTGTATTAGGAGTGAATCTATTTTTTGGAAAGAAGGTATTTTCTATTCAAAGAAACTTAAAATACATTGTCATTGGATTGCCGTTAATTAGTGTTACCGCTGCTGTAGCAATGGGTTCAAGTGCTTTCTCATGGGGAGGTGCCGTTGGAGACATGTGTACAGATTGGTTGTATAAAACGATTGGTAAGATTGGAACCTTTGCATTTATTTTCATCTCTTTTTTTACTTATTTTATTTGGCGTTTTAATCCCTCATTTAAATTACCTGCACCCAAAAAAGAGGTGCCTATAGAAAGTCCTGTAGAAGAACAATTATTTATTGAGGAAGATGCGCCTGCTTCAGGAAATTTGCTGAAGCGTTCTGAAAAAGAAGATAAGAAAGAAGAAACCCCTCCTCTAGAAGAAGAAATTGTACCTGTTGATGAGCCTTTAGTTGAAGAGGCGCCTGCTAAAATAATTTTAAGTGCTACTCCTGTTATAGAATCAACTCCTTCAAAAGCTCCAGCATCTGGACTAGAATTAGAAATCAAAACAGCGGATTTACCAAAAGAAGAGGAAGTCATTGCAGTAGACAAGCCTTTAATGAAGCCTTATGATCCTATTTTGGATTTGCGTGATTATAAATATCCTTCTTTGGATCTGTTAGAAAATCATGGAAGTGAAAAAATTATTCAAGATCCAGCTGAATTGGAGAACAACAAAAATCAGATTATTAACACGCTTAAAAATTATGATATAGATATACAAAAGATTTCAGCTACGGTGGGCCCAACGGTTACATTGTATGAAATCATTCCTGCTGCGGGCGTTCGTATATCAAGAATAAAAAATCTAGAAGACGATATCGCATTGAGTTTGGCTGCACTGGGTATTCGTATTATTGCGCCTATTCCAGGTAAGGGAACGATAGGGATTGAAGTCCCCAACGCTAAAAAGACGGTAGTCAGCATGAAAACTTTGCTTGCTTCTGATAAGTTTACTAAAAATAATTTCTCTTTACCTATTGCTATTGGAAAGAAAATTGATAATGAGAATTTCATTGTTGACCTTGCAAGCATGCCTCACTTATTAATGGCGGGTGCTACAGGTCAGGGTAAGTCTGTTGGGTTGAATGCAATACTAGTTTCATTGTTGTACAGCAAACATCCATCGCAATTAAAATTCGTATTGGTTGATCCTAAGAAAGTTGAGTTAAGTATTTACAAAACAATAGAAAGGCACTTTCTTGCAAAATTGCCTGGGGAAGAGGACGCCATTATAACAGATACAAAAAAAGTAGTTCATACCCTCAATGCCTTGTGTATTGAAATGGACAATCGATATGATTTATTAAAAGAAGCTGGTTGTAGAAATATCAGAGAGTACAATGAAAAATTTGTTGCGCGTAAATTAAATCCAGAAAAAGGTCACCAATTTTTGCCTTTTATTGTGTTGGTGGTAGATGAGTTTGCCGATTTAATTATGACGGCCGGAAAAGAAGTAGAGATGCCTATTGCACGATTGGCTCAGCTCGCAAGAGCTGTGGGTATTCATTTGATTATTGCCACTCAGCGTCCTTCTGTAAATATTATTACTGGTACAATTAAGGCCAACTTCCCTGCAAGAATTGCATTTAAGGTGAGCAGCAAAATAGACAGCCGTACTATTTTAGATGCTGGTGGAGCAGAGCAATTGATAGGAAAGGGAGATATGCTTATTAGTTATAATGGAGAGATTGTGCGTTTGCAATGTGCATTTGTTGATACTCCTGAAGTAGATAAAATTGTTGACTTCATAGGTGAACAACGTGGGTATGCTCAAGCATTTTTATTACCTGAATACATTGATGAAAAAGATATGGAGGGAAAAGATTTTGATGTGAATGATAAAGACGCGCTTTTTGAAGATGCTGCCAGATTAATCGTAAGCAGCCAGAGCGGAAGCACTTCCTTGCTTCAGCGAAGAATGAAACTTGGATACAATCGTGCAGGCAGATTAATGGACCAATTGGAAGCGGCAGGAATCGTGGGTGCAAGTCAGGGAAGCAAAGTGAGAGATGTATTGGTTAGAACAGAAGCTGATCTTCAGGAGCTGTTGAATAACTTAGGTTAATTCCTCATTACAACCATTTTTAAATTAGCCTTTAAATAGCATGTCAAAATTTTTAATAGTTGGGTTGGGTAATGTTGGCGAGGAATATGCCAATACCAGACATAATATTGGGTTTGATGTGGTAAATGCATTTGTTTCAAAACATGGAGGTGCATTTAAAGTTGACAGATTGGCTTATGTAGCGGAAGTGAAATGGAAAGGAAAGATTTTTGTTTGCGTTTGCCCTACTACTTTTATGAATTTAAGTGGAAGGGCTTTTAAATTTTGGCAAGAAAAAGAAAAGGTGCTAATTGAAAATACGCTCACTATTGTAGATGACTTGGCACTTCCAATAAATAAAATGCGTTTGAGGGGAAGCGGTACCCATGCTGGTCATAATGGGTTAAAAGACATTCAGGATATATTAGGGACAGACGCATACCCCAAACTTCGTTTTGGCATTGGCAATGTTTTTCCGAAGGGAATGCAGGCAGAATTTGTTCTCGGAAAATGGCAAAAAAATGAAATTCCAATTGTTAAATACAAAGTAGAGAAAGCCGTTGAAATGGTTGAAAGCTTTGCTTCCATTGGTCTTGATAAAACAATGACTCAGTATAATAATCTAAGCTTTGAAATTTAATGAAGCCAGCTTTTATCCTTTTATTTCCTTTTCATTATTTTCGTTGTTGAAACAATCTAACAACGCCTAAAAAATTGATATGAAGATTATTTGCATTGGCAGGAATTATGTGGAGCATGCCAAAGAATTAGGAAATGAAGTACCCGATGAGCCTGTGATTTTCATGAAGCCTAAAAGCGCTGTTTTACAATCGCACACTCCCTTTTATTATCCCGAATTTACCAATGAGTTGCACTATGAGTGTGAGTTAGTATTGCGTATATCTAAAAATGGCAAATATGTTCAAGAGCGACATGCTAGTAACTACTATAATGGAATAACAGTCGGAATTGATTTTACTGCTAGAGATATACAAGATGAATGCAAAAAAAAGGGGTTGCCTTGGGAAAAGGCAAAAGCATTTGACAACTCTGCTGCTATAGGCACTTTTAAGGATATTACACCTGATTTAAACAAGAAGAACATTCATTTCACTTTCTCAAAAAATGGAGAGGTGGTTCAGCAAGGAGATTCTGGCAAAATGATTTTTAGTTTTGATAGCATCATCGCCCACGTGTCTAAATATTTCTCTTTAAATATTGGGGATTTGATTTTTACTGGCACGCCTGCCGGTGTGGGAGAATGTGTAGTGGGGGATCAATTAGAAGCCTTTTTAGAAGGAGAAAGTTTATTAAAAGTAGAAGTAAAATAGTTTTTAATAAACCGCTCCTCATCTTACTCTTTATAAAAATCTATGAGAGACCCAAAATAATTTTCTGTCCAACCTTCAGTAATATTTTGAAAATCTTCGCTAGGAATATTTGTATGTCTTAATTCAACTGAAGTGCCTCCTTTGTCTTCATGGAGAATAATTGTTACTATAGATGCTTCGGGCTGATCATTAAAATACCATTCTTGAACAATTTTTTTTCCTGGTATAAAAGATATGTTTTTACCTACAATACTATCATCCCATAATGAAAACTCAGTGTTTTCAATTGCTTCCATTACGGCCGGTTCTCCCGTCCATAATTGAATGGTGGCTGCATTGGTAAGTGCATTGTATAGTATTTCTGGAGGGGTATTTATTTGATAATATTTTTTAAAGTCTTTCATTTAGTTCTTTTTACAAAGATAGGTTTTCTCATTTTTAGATATATTTTAAAGCAAAATATTCATAATTAACAATATTTAATATTTCAATCGTGTAAATTGCAATATAGCATGATACACATTTAATTCACTCCAAGATTATGCTATCAAAAATCTATAGTACAATGTCAAAAAACGTATTCTATACTATTTTTTTATTAGCATTTTCAATAAACGGCAATGCTCAATATAAAGAGTATAAAATTAGTGCCAATGGAGACACGATTAATGTGATCAATCAAGCTGGTCAAAAGTTGGGCAAATGGGTAACTGAAATGGGGGAACTCCGAGGGGAGCCAGGGTATGTAGAAGAAGGTGTTTATAAAAAGGGTGTTAAAGATGGCTTTTGGAGAAAATATACAATAGAAGGCGACTTGTTAGCAGTGGAACATTATATTCTTGGTGGAAAGGATGGGTTACAGCAGTATTTTACTTTTGTAGGATCGCTTGAAAGGGAAGAGAGCTGGAAGGGCTATAATCCAGATGCGCCTTATGATACGATTGCCGTGTATGGAACGGGAAGTGGCGAAATTGTAGATTATAAAATTGTTAAAGCCGAACCTTATAGTGTCAAAGATGGAGAATGGCGATATTATGATCCTAATTCTGGACAGATATTATATACTGTAATCTGGGAGAGAAATAATATTAAAAAGCCTACTCCGCCGTCTGTTGAAGAGGTTCCAGCTGAAACAGGCAAGCCCAAAAAAATAGACAAAACGGGTGAAATGCTAGAATGGGAACGAAAAAATAAAGGGAAAAAGAAAGTTATGCGTGATGGAAGTACAGGAACATAATGACTGTAATGATCAAGGGCCGGTAAATACCAGCCCTTGATGTGATAAGCTTTTAATGATGTATTAGTTTTTTATTTCTTTTTGCATGGGATTTTTTCCTCCTGAAGAAGCTCCTCTTGGAGTAGAGTTTTTTGTTTTAAAAAGTTGAAATTTACTTGCTTCTTGCGTTAAGGGCCATTGATTATTTTTTTCATCAATGTCGGCTGTTTCTCTATAGGGGTCTAGCTTTATAGAGGCAACTTCTTTGTCTTTTAAAAATACTTTGGTCACCTTGTTTTCATTTTTTCTCCAAATATTAACGCCAATTCTGTCAATTGTTTTTGTTCCGTCTGAATAAGTCCATTCAATAATAATAGGCATTACCAATCCGCCTTTATTACTAAAGGACAATTCATACATATTTTTATTTCCAGCAATTGTAATTTTTTCTTCGTTGCTATATTCATCCATATTATTTGCAGGTATAGTAATAATGAAAGATGTTGTGTCCATTTTAGCTATTCCTCGGTCGTATTTCCAATAGAAATCTTGTAGTGAAGTATCTGCATCGGTAGCAAAGACGATTTTTTTGTCTTCTCTATTTCTAATTTTAGAAATATCATCATACTTATTTAATAGGGGCTTTTGGATAGGCTGTGTAATTGTTTTTTCTTCAGTATTTTTTGTTTCATAATTGTCTACATTCAATTTCGACCATTTAACAGAATCCAGCGCAATGTCACAAGGGTCTGTTCCATAAAACCATCCTCGCCAAAACCAATCAAGATCTTCGGCACTAGCGTCTTCCATTGTTCTAAAAAAATCTGCAGGAGTAGGGTGTTTGAATGCCCATCGTTTTGTATATTCTTTAAAAGCGTAATCGAAATTTTTTCTTCCCATGATCGTTTCTCTTAAAATATTTAACCCTGTAGCAGGCTTGCTATATGCATTCGGACCAAATTGAATAATGTTTTCGCTATTAGTCATAATGGGCTCCAATTGATCTTTTGGAAGCTTCATGTAATCAACAATCTTGTATGCAGGCCCTTTGCTAACCGGGAATTTATTGTCCCACAGTTCTTCTGTTAGGTATTCAACAAAAGAATTCAATCCTTCGTCCATCCAGGTCCATTGGCGTTCATCACTATTGATAATCATGGGAAAGAAATTATGACCTACTTCGTGAATGATGACGCCCAGCATGCCATTTTTTGTTCCTTCGCTATAGGTGCCATCTTTTTCACAACGTCCATAATTGAAACAAATCATTGGATATTCCATTCCATTAGCTGCTTCTATACTTTGAGCAACGGGATAAGGGTAAGGAATGGTAAAATCAGAATAGGTTTTAATAGTATGAACGACTGCTTTTGTGCTAAACTTGCTATAAAGATTGTACGCTTCTTTTGGGTAAGCACTCATGCACATTACTTTTTTACCCGCAATGAATGTAGGCATGGCATCCCAAACAAATTTCCTACTGCTTCCCCATGCAAAATCTCTAACCATCTCTGCTTTGAATTTCCAAGTCTTTAGTTGTGTCGATTTTTTCTTTTCGCGAGTCATTGCTTCATCTAGCTGAACGATTTGTATCACATCTTTTGCTTTTTGAGCTTTTTGCCAACGACTGAATTGAACTGGACTCAATACTTGCTGATAATTTTGACCTTCCCCCGTTGCCATTACAACATGATCTGATGGAACGGTTATGGTAACAGAATAATTTCCAAATACGAGTGCAAATTCACCTGATCCTGCAAATTGATGATTCTGCCATCCTTGAAAATCGCTATACACACATAGGCGGGGAAACCATTGAGTCATTGTATAAATGTCATTTCCATCTTCAGGGAAATATTCATATCCTCCACGTCCACCACTTTTTGTTCGTTCGCTAATATTGTAATTCCATGAAATGTTGAATATGAATTTTTCGCCCGCCAGCAATGGTTTTGGAAGCTCTACTCTCATCATGGTTTTGTTAATGGTATATTGTAAAGCCATTCCATTTGCCGTAGTCACTTTCAAAATATTATCTCCATATTCTCTGTCTTTTTTATTTTGTAATCTATTGATATCATTTTGAGTGATATTTTTTTGCATGACACTATTGCTTTCGTAGCCTGCGTTATTTGTTGAGCTATGTTGATTTTCATCTAGTTGCAACCATAGGTAATCCAATACATCTGGAGAATTATTATAATAAGTAAGCGTTTCTTTGCCGTTTAATCTTCTATTGGGCTCATCCAATTCACAAACAATATTGTAATCGCATCTTTGTTGCCAGTATTTGCCTCCAGGTGCACCACTTGCGGTTCTGGCTTCATTTGGAGTAGGTAAAATGGTCCCAAGTTGCTCAAATCGATTGCCATGATTACTGCCTGGATTATTTTTAATATCCTGCCCGTTTATTTTTAATACAATCAAAACAACAAAAAAGGTAAAAAGAAATTGCTTTAGCATAAAAGGTTTTTTAAGAGAATGTAAATGTATTATAAAAGAGTGGATTTTTTATAATGGAAGTCGCTGCAAACACATCATCAATGCTATTATTCCTGTCGTTCCTGAAATGATAGCAATCCACCATTTCTTCTTAATGCCCATTTTCTCAATTAGCAGTGTGCCGATCAATAAAACAAATAATACCACTATTGCTTGGGCTACTTCTATTCCTATATTAAAGCTAGCTAACGGGATTAGGAGATGCTGAGAACTAGCCATCATCCAGCGAATACTGTTGGCAAAACCCATTCCATGAATAAGTCCAAAGCTTAAAGCAATTAAGTATTTTATTTTTTGAGTATGCAGTAGCCATTTTGAAGAAAATAAATTTGTACAGGAAGTCAATACTATCGTAAGTGGAATTAAGAATTCTACTGCATATTTATTGAATCGAATCACCTCTAATACACTTAAGAATAGGGTTAATGTATGGCCTATGGTAAAAGCAGTAATTAGTATCAATACTTTTTTCCAATCGAGTAATAAGTAAATGGAGGTGAGAGTGGCAATAAACAACAAGTGGTCTAATGCGTCAATGCTCATGATGTGTTCCCAGCCTAGTTGGAAATAAAGTTCAAAATCGTTCATGACGCAATGATTACTATATTGTATTAATTTTACAGCAATTTATACCATTCCCTTAGTAATAAAAAATTCAATACATGTTTTCAGATTCTTTCAAATGGATAATGGTAATCGGTTTGACATTTCTTATGAGCAGTGCAAACCTCCATCCAATTTTTGTGAGTGTTACTGAAATTGAGCACAATACAAAAGACAATACTGTAGAAGTTAGCTGTAAGTTGTTTGCAAATGATTTTGAAAAGGCACTTCGGAATCAATTTAATGTTACAATAGATTTATTGCAACCAAAAGATAGAAAAGCATTGGATCAGCTTGTAAATAAATATTTGCAACTGCATTTGAAACTATGGGTAGAAAATACGCCAGTATCAATGAAATATATAGGCTATGAAGTAGTGGAGGAGGCTATAATCAGTTATTTTCAAGTCGACAATATTGCTTCAATAAAAAACATCACTGTGCAAGACAATATTCTATACGAGATGTCGCCAGAGCAAATTAGTTTGATACACATTATGGTGGGAGGGAATAGAAAAAGCACTAAACTGAGCAATCCCGATGACAAAGTGAGTATGCAATTTTAAGGATGCTGCAAATGCTCTTTTAATTCTTCTGAAATAGTTACAAGCATCTTGTCTATTCGTTGTCCATCCATGTCGATGATTTCAAAAACAAAATCTTTCCATTCGAACTTCTCTCCAGTAGAAGGAATTTTTTTGAGCTCATGCAGAGCAAACCCAGCCAATGTGTCAAACTCATGTTCTCCTTCATTCATCCAGTCAGCCTTATCAAAATAACTTAAAAAATCATAGAATTGAATTTGGGCATCAATTAAAAAAGTGCCATTTTCTCTTTTTACTATTTCGTATTCTTCTTGTCCAGTTTGTGGAACTTCACCTACGATAGCTTCTAAGATATCATTTAAGGTAATCATTCCCTCAAGGGTGCCATATTCATTTACTACAAAGCAGGTGTGTATTTTAGTTGTCTTCATTTTTTCCAACAGTTGATACGCCTTATTATTTTCAGGAACAAACAAAGCGGGCTTAATGATTTTATGCAGGGGAGTGTCGGAAGGAGCTTTCAGTAAGTCTTTTACGTAAACCAATCCTTTTATCTCATCAACCATTCCATCACAAACAGGGTAAGTGTTAAATACAATGTCTTTCATATTTGTTTTAACTTCTTGAATGGTATCATTTATATCGAGCCAGGTAATATCTGTTCGATGGGTCATCAAAGAAGTAATATTTCTATCACTCAAATGAAATACTCTTTCTATAATTTCTTTTTCCCCTTCCTCAATAGAACCATGCTCGCTCCCTTCTGAAATCATTGCTTTTATTTCTTCTTCTGTTACGGCGCTATCAGTTGGTTTTTTAATGTTAAAAATTTTAAATATCAAATTGGTCACTCCAGATAAGAGCCAAACAATGGGGTAGGTGATAGCGGACAAAAGATTCATTGGTTGAGCTGCCAATCTTGAGATTTTCTCTGCTCTTAATAAGCCTAGTTTTTTAGGAATCAATTCTCCGAATATGATAGATAAAAAAGTCACAACAATAACAACGATAGTAGTTGAAACCGTATTTGCGTAGGGTTTCAGTGACGGTATGTTTTCAATAAATGGCTTGATCAAATCTCCAAATTTTTCACCAGAGTAAACCCCCGTTAATATAGCCACGAGGGTAATAAATATTTGTGCCGTACTTAAAAACTTTTCCGGATTCTCTATTAAATTAATTGCTGCTTTTGCTTTGACGTCACCCTTATTGGCTAAGCTGTCTAATCTTGTCTTTCTTGCACTCACTAGTGCAATTTCACTCATTACAAAAAGTGCATTTATTAAAATAAGTGACAATAAAATTAATACTTCCATAATTATTTAGGATAAACCAAATTTAGTGTTGAAGATTTTTGAAGATATGTAACCAATAAAAGTGCCCACTACTCCGCCAGCTAATATGTCTAATGGATAGTGAACTCCTACATATATTTGTGCATACACAATTATAAAGGCCCACAAGAAAAAAAGTAAACCCCATTTTCCAAAGTATTCTTTTAAAGTAAAATAAAAGAAGGTGGCTAACCCAAAATGATTTGTTGCATGTGAAGAAGTGAAGCTCGAACTTTGTGGACGATAGGTTAATAAAAACCTTACTGAATCGGTCATTTGGGGGTCATTGCAAGGGCGCAATCTCCAAAAATTTCCTTTTATTAAATCGCTGCTAATATAATTTGTTAAAATAGGCGTGATGGCAGCAAACAAAATCCACCGCCATTTGTTTTTTTTGAAATTAAATAGACTGATTAGTAATAGAAAAAGGTAAAAAGGTATCCATGTTTTTGAGTTTCTTATAATAGGCATCAGGGTGTCAAAAAAATCACTGTGCCAGCTTCCGTTGATAAGTTTAAAGAGGGCTTTGTCAATATGTATTATATACTTCATATATGAACTTCTATAGAATGATGATCAAAATGGGATTTTTAACTTTATCCTTTGTTATTCTATATTTGACTCAAAAATAATTAATCTAATTTAGCATTCTAATAAAATTACTTGACATATGCGGTATTTAAATCATTTGCCGAGGCTAGTTCGCTGGATTTTAGGCACTTTATGCCTATTTATGTTTCTGATGACGATGTATCGGTTGCTTTTCTTTGTGCATTATAATGATACAAATGAGTCATTTAGTGGCCGGGTATTCTTATTGGGCTTGCGATATGATGCTCGAGTGGTATCTATTATGGGGTTGATTCTTATGTTGTTAAGTGCTATTCCTCTTTTTCATCCTTTTAAAAATCAAGGGTCTCAAAAATGGTGGTCTTTTTTTATAGGTCTTCTTGTTTTCATTTTCTTGTTTTTTTACGGCGCTGATTTTTATCACTACGATTATCTTAAACAGCGGTTAAATTACTCTGTACTCAACTATACCGAAGATGCGGGTATTTCAAGTAAGATGGTGTGGCAAACCTATCCAATTATAAGAATAACATTGTTTTTCTGCTTGGCGTTATTCCTTTTTATTATTTGGCATAAAAGATTCATTAAAAGTGTTTCCTCCAAAGTGAATGCAATACAAAAAAGCAAATTCAACACCTTTTCACATGTGATATTTATCGCTATGCTCGTAGGGTTTGTCTTTGGTAGAGTAGGACAATATCCATTGAGATGGAGTGATGCATTTGTATTTACAGATAATTTTAAAGCAAATGCTGCACTGAATCCATTTCAAAGTTTTTTCAGTTCAATGGATTTTACTAATAAATCTTTCGACATAAAAAAAGTAAAAAATGCGTACCCTGAAATAGCCAATTACTTAGGAGTCACTCACCCAGACTCGTCAAACCTTAATTTTGAAAGATTGGTTTCTTTTTCAGATACCACTTCTGCTAAGCCTAATATAGTATTGGTAATTTGTGAAAGCTTTAGTGCATATAAAAGTTCCATGTTTGGCAACCAATTAAATCCTACTCCTTATTTCAACAGCATGTGCAATAATGGAGTCTTTTTTGAAAGATGCTTTACTCCCGCTTTTGGAACAGCTCGTGGAGTATGGGCTACTGTTACAGGTATACCCGATGTGTCTATAACGAAAACTTCTAGTAGAAATCCAAGTGCCGTTGATCAGCATAGTATTATTAATGATTTTAATGCTCACAATAAGTTGTATTTTTTAGGAGGAAGTGCTACATGGGCTAATATTAGAGGACTCCTTAGTAATAATATCGATCATCTAAAAATTTATGAGGAAGATGATTTTCAATCTAGTAAAGTTGATGTGTGGGGTATCAGCGATAAGAATTTGTTTTTACAAGCCAATAAAGTTTTAGCAACTCAATCCAAGCCGTTTTTTGCCATTATTCAAACTGCTGATAATCATAGGCCCTATACAATACCCGCAGAAGATTTGATAGAATTTAATAAAGTAAATTATTCTGCTGATACGCTCAAAAAATATGGATTTGAAAACAACGAACAATTAAATGCTTTTCGCTACACCGATTTTAATTTTAAGAAATTCATAGAAGCTGCTAAAAAGGAAAAGTATTTCTCTAATACAATTTTTGTTTTTGTTGGAGACCACGGACTTCGTGGCGATGCGGGAGATTTGTTTCCGCAAAGTTTTTCTAAACAAGGCATTTTGGCCGAACATGTTCCATTATTGTTTTATTCGCCTACGTTATTGAAGCCTAAAAAAGTAAGAGCCGTGTGTTCTCAGCTCGACATACTTCCTTCAATAGCTACATTAGCCAAGCAGTCTTATTCAAATACTGCTTTTGGTAGAAACTTGTTTGATAGCACGAATACTCAAAAGCGCTATGCATTTATTGCTGATCCTGATATCCCATCAATCGGACTGGTAAGTGATGAGTATTATTATGTGAGAAATCTGAAAACTAAATCAAAGCAGTTTGTTTCAGTGATAAATAACAATCCTGTATTAAGTAATGCCATCAATGATAGTATTAAAAATAACATGTCTCGCCTTACTGAATATTGGTATCAAACAGCTCAGTATATGTTATTAAATAATAAAAAAAGAAAGCCGTAGTTCATTATCACTAAGACAACAGATTATGTTAATCAAATGGAGGGTGCCTAAAACAGTTCAGTGGTTAGTAAAATTATTTTTTATTTACTTGCTTATTTTCACCCTATTAAGAATGGCCACGGTGGTGTTTTTTAAACCCGCTTCCATTAGCGTGTTTAATCTCTTGCCCGCTTTTTCTCTTGGATTAAAATATGATTTGCGGTGGATTGCTTTTATTTTATTTCCAATAGTAACTGCATCTTTCTATCCCGCCTTTTCTCCTTTTTATAGTGAATGGTCGAGAAAATTCTGGACTATTTATCTTGGTGTGTTAACCTTGTTTATTTTATTTATTTATGGAGCTGATTTTGGTCAATTTGCTTATGTCAATGCAAGGTTGAATGCTGATGCACTCATTTTTGCAGAAGACCCTAGAGAAAGCCTAGAAATGGTTTGGCAAAGCTATCCCATTGTGTGGATATTAATTGCCTTGCTAGGTGCGGTGTTGATGATTATTTGGATGTTTAAAAAAACTCATGTAGATGTAGCTGATCGAAATCTACATATTCACAAATTTAGCTACCGTAGAAGATGGCGACTCACTTGTTTATTAATACTAGGATGGTTTATGTATGGTTTTTTTACTGTAATGCCTTTGAATTTTTTTAGAGCCTTTAGTTTAAATGATGAATTTGAAAGTAACCTGGCGCTGAATCCATTGCAGAATTTTTTTACTACACTTCGTTTCAGAGAACCTGATTATAATTCAAAAGCAGATCATTATTATAATACTATTGCTGATTTTTTAAACGTCAATTCTTCTGAAAGAAAATTAAAATATTATAAACGAATCGTTCATCCCAGTAGCAACGCGCTAGAGAGCCAGCCCAATGTAGTGTTAGTTATTTGTGAGAGTTTTAGTATGTATAAAAGTAGCATGAGCGGTAATGTGTTAAATAGTACGCCTTATTTTAATGAGTTAACCAAACAAGGAATTTTTTTTAATCGATGCTTCTCCCCAACTTTTGGAACTGCACGGGGTGTATTTGCAACGATTACGGGAATACCTGATGTTCAATTGAGTAAGTTTTCTACCAGAAATGAATTGTCTGTTAATCAACGAACCATTATTAATGATTTTGAAGGGTATGATAAATTGTATTTTATTGGAGGCCGAAGTCAATTCAATAATTTCGCCGGGCTTATAAATAATATTAATAATGTTAAAGTATATGAAGAAGGAAGTTTTAAGGCGCCCAAAGTAAATGTCTGGGGCATTAGCGATAAAAATCTTTTTTTAGAAGCCAATCAGCGATTAGCAAATCAACAGAAACCTTTTTTTGCGATTATTCAAACCGCAGACAATCACCGCCCGTTTAATATTCCCCTAGAGGACAGTGATTTTGTGAGTAAAATAATTCCCGATGAAATATTATTGAAGAACGGTTTTGAATCATTGAAGGAATACAATGCTTTTGCATACACGGATTATTGCTTTGAGAAATTTATTGAAGCAGCCAAAAAAGAAAGCTATTTCAATAATACGATTTTTGTTTTTGTGGGGGATCATGGGGTAGAAGGGAATGCATCTGCGGTTTATCCGAGTGCCTGGACTGAACAACGATTATCGGAAGAGCATGTTCCATTATTGTTTTACGCTCCTTCACTTTTAACGCCTCAAGAGCGCTCTGAGCCTGTGTCGCAAATTGATGTCCTACCAACTGTTGCAGGAATGATACAGCAGCCCTTTTTAAATACAACATTAGGAAGAAATGTGCTCGATGAAACTACAGGTCCTCATGCTGCTTTCACTATTTATCATGCAGCGGGTTGGATTGGAATGGTAGGAGAAGATTATTATTATCGAAAAAATTTAAGAATTGACAAGGAAGAACTGGTTCCTATCAAAAACAATCTTCCTGCCTTAACAAAGCGATTGTCTGATTCAATTAAGCGCGAATTTTCAAAATTAACTTCTGGTATGTACGAAACATCTAAATGGATGTTGCTTAATAATAAGAATACTAATTAATGTATCTTTTTCGCAATCATGATTAATCTGGATGAATCTTTTTCAATGTATTCAGATAAATTATACTCCCCAAATGTTTTGATTATTTCCATTCCTTGATTTTCAAATAGCTTTTCAAAATTTTTCAATGTAAACCTGGCTACTTTCTCTGTATAAATTTGAGGTGTTTCTTTTTTGCTGTCATCTATGATAATTTTTTTATAAAAAAAGTTATCATCGTACCATTTAGTTATGGTGAATTGGATATCGTCAATTGTTTTTACTTCCTGATGAGTCATGTTCCTTTCAACATATGCTATATTCAGATAATCCATTACAAAAATTCCGTTTTTTTGAAGGGACTGAGCAATCGATCGGATGGCATTTTCGTTTTCTCTATTTGTTTCAAAATAACCAAAACTTGTAAAAAAATTGAAGGCGAAATCAAAATAATTAATCCAAAACGGTTGCCTCATGTCATGTGTAAAAAAATGCAGCGTATCACTTTCAAAGCGGAGTGCTTCTTCTATGCTTTCCTCACTTAAATCAACTCCCGTTACATCGTATCCTTTTTCTGCTAATTGAATGGCGTGCCTTCCTTTTCCACATGCTATATCGAGCACTTTTGCTCCTTGAGGAGGCGATAAGAACTTTATAAGTTTGTCAATGAAATTAGCGGCTTCTGTGTAATCTCTATTTTTATATAGGGTATGATAGTAGCTAGTATTGAACCAATCTTTAAACCAAGTTTCTTCCATCGTGCAAAGTTAATGCTTGATTTGTAATTCCTATTTTAAATTAAGGAGTAATTCGTGTTTAAAATCAATACAATATGCTGTTAATCAGATATTTAAAATAACTCGCAACTCTTCGTTATATTTGTTGTCCAAAATTGCAGTAGATGACATTGATTAAGAGTATATCAGGAATAAGAGGAACCATAGGTGGTGAGTTGGGCGACAATCTGACTCCCATAGATATAGTAAAATTTTCTGCAGCTTATGGAACTTGGTTGTTACAATCTGGCGAAACGGGTAATCCTAAAAAAGTAGTAATTGGTAGAGATGGTAGAATTAGCGGCCTGATGGTTAAGAATTTAGTGAATGCTACGCTCACCGCTCTAGGTATAGATGTAATTGACCTCGATTTAAGTACAACTCCTACTGTTGAAATGGCGGTAATTTTTTTACAAGCAGATGGCGGAATCGTACTTACTGCTAGTCACAATCCCAAAGAATGGAATGCGCTAAAATTATTAAATCATAAAGGCGAGTTTATCAATGCGACCGATGGAAAGACAATCCTTGATCTAGCTGCCAATACTTCTTTTAATTTTTCTGAGATCGACCAAATTGGAAAAATTACTATTAACGAAGAAATGCTATCTGCTCACATTGCGGCCATTTTAAAAAATAAATTGGTAGATAAAAAAGCTATTGCTAGTGCAGGTTTTCGCATTGTTGTTGATGCGGTAAATAGTACGGGTGCTATAGCAGTTCCTCAATTATTAGCAGCATTGGGAGTAGAAGAGGTGGTCGTAATCAATGAAGAAATCAATGGAAATTTTGCACACAATCCAGAGCCATTGCCCGAGCATTTAACTGAATTGAGTAGGGAAGTAGTGACCAGGAATGCCTCTTTGGGTATTGCGGTTGATCCTGATGTGGATAGACTTTGTTTTGTTTGTGAGGATGGAGCTATGTTTGGAGAAGAGTATACTTTAGTTGCAGTGGCTGATTATGTATTAAGTAAGCATCCAGGCAATACAGTGAGCAATATGTCATCTACTAGAGCTTTAAAAGATATTACCCTTAAACACGGGGGCGAATATTTTTCTAGCGCGGTGGGAGAGGTTAATGTGGTTAATAAGATGAAAGCCACCAATGCGGTTATAGGGGGAGAAGGAAATGGAGGCATTATTGTTCCAGATTTACATTATGGAAGAGATGCATTGATTGGCATTGCACTTTTTTTATCTCATCTAGCTAAAAGTAAAAAAACTTGTAAGCAATTGCGCAATACATATCCAGATTATTTCATCAGTAAAAACAAAATCACCTTAGAAAAAAATATTGATGTAAGCAATGTGTTTGAAAAAATCAAAGAAAAATACAAGGCTAACCCTGTCAATACAGAAGATGGGCTTAAAATTGAGTTTGATAATGATTGGGTTCATCTAAGGACAAGCAATACAGAGCCTATTATTCGCATTTATGCAGAAAGTAATTTTGAGACAACGGCAGACAATATTGCTATGCGATTAATCAAAGATATTCAGGAAGTAATATAAGCACTGTTTAAATGATAATTCTATGAATCGAATCTATTTCGATAATGCAGCAACTACAGCCCTAGACCCAGTTGTGTTTGAATCAATGATTCCTTTTTTTACAGAAAAATTTGGCAATCCATCTTCTATCTATTCTTATGGAAGAGAAACTAGGCTTGCCATTGAGTTTGCTCGCAAGTCAGTTGCCAAAATATTGAATGCACATCCAGCAGAAATATTTTTTACCAGTGGCGGTACCGAAAGCAACAATACTGCTATTCAGTGCGCTGTTAGAGATTTAGGCTGCAAGCATATTATTACTTCATTAATAGAGCACCATGCAGTTACACATGCTGTTGAGCATTTAGTAAAGTTGGATTTAGTGAAAGTGAGTTACGTCAAATTATTACAAAATGGCCATGTCGACATGATTGATTTGGAAAAATTGCTTTCAACTTCTCCTGATAAAGTATTGGTTTCACTGATGCATGCTAATAATGAAATCGGCAATATGCTCGATATTCATGCAGTAGGAACTCTTTGTAAAAAGTACAAAGCAATATTTCATAGTGATACAGTACAAACAGTGGGTCATTTTCCCCTAGATTTACGCAATACTCCTGTTCATTTTATTACAGGTGCAGCTCACAAGTTCCATGGTCCTAAAGGAATGGGATTGCTATACATTAATGAAAACATTAAAATACAGCCTTTTATTTTTGGGGGTAGTCAAGAACGCAATATGCGCGCCGGAACCGAAAATATTTATGGTATTACAGGTTTTGCCAAGGCGCTTGAAATTGCAACAGAAAATCATGAAGCTGATAGCAAATACATTGCCGGTTTAAAAACTTACATACATACAGAATTGCTGAAAAATATTCCTGGTGTTGCTTTCAATGGAGATGCACTTGGATTTTCATTGTACACCGTATTAAGTGTTTGTTTTCCAAAAACAGAAAGATCTGAAATGCTGCTTTTTAATTTAGACATCAATAATATTTGTGCAAGTGGGGGAAGTGCATGCGCTTCGGGTGCTGAAGGCGGAAGTCATGTTATTAGAGCCATCAACAATAATCCGAATCAGGTTACCGTGCGATTTAGTTTTAGCAAACACAATACAACAGAAGAAATAGACACGGTTATAAAAAAACTAAAAGATCTTTTATAAATCGTATTAAAAATAATAACCAAGTCGTTCGGTTAACTTAACAGGCAAAGTCGGAAGTTCTCTTCTGTCAATCAGAAAGCTATTTAGTTGAGAAATTTCTTTGAAGATATAATGCTTGTCCATTGCTCCTTGTAAATACCCTGCACCCGTACTTCCTCCTGTTCCAACTCTGCTTCCAATCATCCTTCTTACCATATTTAAATGTCTATAACGCCAATTTCCCATTTGATTGTCAATCTCCAATAAAGTGTCAATTAATTGAAAAGGAAGTTCAAGTAATGGATATCCTCTGTATAGCATAATAAATAAAGCCGAACGCGAAGCTTCGGGGCTTAGCGCACGATCAAGGGTATTGGCTTCTCCGAAAAATATTTGTTTAAACAATTGAGTGTTGTTTTTTTCAGTTTCTGCTAAACCATTAGTGTAAGTGGTCTCATAAGCCTTCCAAAAAGGATGTTCGGAAATATTCTTTGTATCAGAAGATTCGTTATTCCAAAAAGAAGTGTCCTGTAAAAAGGGCATTCGCTCAAGCCATTTATTCAAGAACTCAAAAATGGTTATTCCTTTTTCCGCCTCTTTAATTGTATTGACGTCTTCTTCTTTTAGCTGAGAGGTATAATAATTTTGTCCGTGTCTTTGCTCAAACTTTAACCCCAATTTTGCTTCAATTATTTTGAATTGCCAACTTTGAAATCCTGAAGCAGGACGAAGCATGTCTCTGAAATCAAGAAAGTCCATAGGTGTCATTGTTTCAATGATATCTATTTGTTTCACCAGCACTTTTAAAATTGTTGACACTCTATTCATTCGGTGAACAATTGCTTGAAGCTCACCAGAATTGTCATTCAAAGATGGTTTACCCATGATGGTTAAAACAGAATCCAGTTCAAATAATATTTGTTTGAACCAAAGCTCATAGGCCTGATGTATAATGATAAAAAGCATTTCATCATGGGCTGCATTGTTCCCTTTTTCAAAACTAATAGGATGTTGCGCATGTATAATCTTGTCTAGTTGCAAGTATTCACCATAATAGACAGGTTTTTGCTCCATGATAATATTTTTTTACAAACTTATGAAATTAGCTAGGGAATGAAGAAGTATTCAGATTGAATATTTTTTAAAAGCGAGAGATTAGCACTTTATCTTAATAAAACAACAGAGCCTTTTTGGTCTACTTTCTTATTGGTATCAGTATTTGTGTATTGCAATACCCAGACATAAGTGCCTAAGTCTGCTTTTTTACCATTAAACGTACCATCCCATTTTTTAGTCCAGTCTTCAGAATAAAATACTCGCTGCCCAAGTCGGTTATATACACTAAACTTCAAATCTTTTGCTTTGTATGCATTTAAAGGATAGAGGTAATCATTCAATCCATCATTGTTGGGGGTAAAGGCTGAAGGCACATCGATGTAGCAGTTCCATATAACAGTAATATTTCCAACGGCAGTGTCTTTGCAACCAATATTATTTTCTACGATTAGTTTTATGGGTACGGTATAGTTGCTCCCTACAGGCAAGTAGCTTTGAGGAGGAGGCATGCTCACGTAGCTTGGCGTACCATTCCCTAGATTCCAATCCCAGAATCTTATATCTCCAATGCTTGTATCTCTGAAAAATGCAAGATCATTAGGACAAACAAGTAGCGTTGACTCGAAGCCGGCTTTTAAAGTATTGTTTAAAAAAATGGATGCAACACTTGTATCCTTACAAATACCATTTGATACAATCAATTGTGCTTGATGATTGCCAAATATCGAATAAGAAATAGAAGGATTTTGTTGATTGCTACTTGATTGATTGTCGAACAGCCATGTCCAATTGTTTACCGTGTTGGCGCCTGAATGATTGTAATTCACTACATCGAGTTCGCAGCCTAAATTGATGGTGTAGCTAAAACCTGCATTAACTGTATCTTTTATTGAAAAAAAGAGCAACTCACCTGCTGGTGTTTGTTGTCCACATTCATCAATAATGGTATTTCCATCTATTCCAGTTACTAGTTTGATTTGAAAGTTTCCTGCCTGCTGTAAGGGAGTAGATAGCTTAACCAAAACTTTAGAACTCACTCCATTGACGCAGTTTCCTGTGGCAGAAATTACTGTTACAGGATAGGTCCCGGTTACTACAAAATCACTTCCGCCAGGTTCAATTGAATTACATCGAATGGGCTTTCTAAATACAAGCTCTAATACCTGAGGCGCGCATGCCGGCTTTGTTAGGCTGTCCATTGGAGTTGCCTGAACAGGATAAACAGTTAAGGGAATGTTTTCTCCAACGGGAATAAATCGATCGCAATTATCTAATAATGTATTAGCGTCTATGCCATTTTGCATAGTGATAATATAACTTCCTGCGGGAAGAGGATTATTGAGGGTAAGTATGATGGAGTCGGTGTCAAAAGAACTACTGCATCCGTTTCCTACTGCACTTATAATATTTGTTACAGCCGTATTAATAGAAAAATCAGAACCATTAGATGCCAAGGTTCTGCACTTCATTTTTTTATTAAGCTTTATGGTTACAATCGTTCCATCACAAGCTGCGCTTGCACTTTCTAGGTGAGGATCTGTTGGGTCTGTAATACTTCCCGTGCCCCCACCAAACGACAAGGAATACCCGCTTTGCGAATCTGTAAAATGACTGATTAATAATAAATAGTTATGCCCAAGAAGAATATTTGGCATCGAGCTAAACAACGGCACTCCTGGTCCATCACAAAGAATCAATGAAGTGCCGGCAATAGACGCGCCAGTAGTACCTTTTTCTCCGCTCCAGTTGCATGATACAAACATGGATAAATCATTATAAATGTTTGCAGGATTTTTTCCTGTAACATCAAATAGCTGCCAATCGTAATCGTCATTCAAGTTGTTGGGAGTAATTACAAATCCAAGCGAACCAGACCTATAACAAGTAAACTTGTACCAATAGGGATTTTTATCTGTAAGCGTTACGGTTGAAGTGGTACAAGGAGAAACCAATGCGCGATCGCCACAAATAGCAACAGAATTCTGATTAAATACCGTTGTGCCACAAACGGGGAAAGCTGTTTGTGGATTTTGTCCTAAAGCAGTACAAGTTTGTGCTGTAGACTCAAAGCCTAAGAAAAAAACCAACGAAAGTATAAGAGTAATTTTTTTAATCATGCCGTTGCACAAGGTAACCCAAAGCCACCTATTTTTCCCTGATTGGAGAGATTGTTTAGATATTTTTAACAAGGCAGGTTACTTTAATTTGCTTTTTATTTCTTGTAATTTTAATAGCGCTTCCACAGGAGTGAGTCGATTAATATCTATGGTATCAAGTAAGGTTCGGATTTCATCAAAAGTAACAGAATGGGCATCAAAAATACTCATTTGTATTTTTGGATGTGTCAATTCTTTCATCGTATTGACGACATGATTATTGTCATGATGCTGTCTGGTTTCGCTACTTTCTTCTAATTGAGAAAGTATTTCATTTGCTCTGTTAATCAACGAGGGCGGCATTCCAGCCATTCGTGCAACATGAATACCAAAACTATGCGTACTTCCCCCTGCGGCTAGTTTGCGTAAAAATATTACTTTGTTTCCTACTTCTTTGTTAGTGATATGAAAGTTCTTAATGCGTTCCAATTTATTCTCCAACTCAATTAATTCGTGGTAATGAGTAGCGAACAATGTTTTTGGTGTATGAGGGGATTCGTGTAAAAACTCAGCAATGCTCCAAGCGATTGAAATACCATCGTAGGTAGAGGTGCCTCTTCCAATTTCATCTAGTATAATCAAACTGCGCGAGGTGAGGTTATTAATAATACTTGCAGTCTCATTCATTTCTACCATAAAAGTGCTTTCTCCTCCACTAAGATTGTCGGAGGCGCCTACACGCGTAAAAATTTTATCTGTTAAGGGAATCCTTGCTGTTGAAGCTGGAACAAAACTACCCATGTGCGCAAGCAGTGTTATTAAAGCTGTCTGTCTAAGGATAGCACTTTTCCCACTCATATTAGGTCCAGTAAGAATAATAATCTGTTGATTTGTATCATTGAGGATAATATCATTGCTAATGTATGATTCTCCTGTAGGAAGGTTTCTTTCAATGACGGGATGTCTGCTATCTTTTAATTCCAGTTCTTTTCCATCATGTAATGCAGGTTTTTTATAATTAAATTGAATAGCATTGTTCGCAAAACATGAAAGACAGTCTAATACGGCCATAACGTGTCCGTTTACCTGCATGGGGGCGATGTAGTCTTGTAATTCATTTAATAACTCTTGAAAAATATTTTGCTCTATTAAAGTTATTTTTTCTTCCGCACCCATTATTTTTTCTTCATACACCTTTAATTCAGGAGTGATGTAGCGTTCTGCATTAGAAAGAGTTTGTTTTCTAATCCAGCTTTCTGGTACTTTATTCTTATGTATGTTGGTTACTTCCAAATAATAACCAAATACATTATTGAAACTAATTTTTAAAGAGGAGATGCCCGTGTTAATGGATTCTTGTTGTTGTAATTCTAGCAGATAGTTTTTCCCTCCACTTGCAATCGATCTTAATTCATCTAACTCTGCATGAATTCCTTCTGCAATAAGTCCTCCTTTATTAGTTGTAGCAGGAGGATTTTCGTTGATTTCTTTTAGTATTTTTTCAAGTATGTAATTACATGGGTTTAGCGAGTCTCCCAACCGCTTCAGATAGTCATTGGTAGAATCTTTGCAGGATTCTTTTATGTTACCGGTTTGCTGAAGTCCTTTTGCAATTTGCAATACTTCTCTAGGGTTAATTTTTTTTAATGGAACTTTTGCTGCAAGCCTTTCTACATCACCTGCCTGTTTGATAAACTGACAAATTTTATTTTTAGTTTCCACTTCTTTTATCAGGTATTCTACCGCATGCAATCTTTCATTAATAGCTATTACATTATTGAGTGGCATTAGCATCCATCTTTTCATCAGCCGAGCACCCATAGGAGAAACCGTATGATTAATCGTTTTGAAAAGGGTGTTGGTTTGGTCACTGTTGCCAAGCAATTCTAAATTGCGGATGGTGAATCGGTCCATCCAAAGATGATCTTCCCGATTGATTCTTTGTAGAGAGGTAATGTGTTGTAGATGTGGATGCTCGGTATCCTTCAAATAATGAAGGATAGCTCCAGATGCAATGATGCCGTCGTTAAGGCCTTCTACTCCAAATCCCTTTAAACTATGAGTGCCAAAATGTTTTAAAAGATTCTCTGTAGCATATGCTTCAGTGAAAATCCATTCGTCTAGTGTGTATGTAAAAAAAGAATTGCCGAAAGTTTCTTTGAATTGCTTTAATTTATTTCTTTGAAATATTACTTCTGCGGGCTGCATACTTTGTAATAATTTATCAGTATACTCTTTGTCTCCTTCGGCTACAAAAAATTCACCAGTAGAAATATCTAAAAATGCAATACCGATTTTTTCGTCTTCAAAATGTAGGGCAGCCAAAAAATTATTACTGCTATGTTCTAATAGTTTATCATTGATGGCCACACCGGGTGTAACCAATTCGGTTACCCCTCTCTTCACAATTCCTTTTGCTGTTTTAGGATCTTCTAGTTGATCGCAAATGGCCACTCTGTATCCTGCCTTTACAAGTTTGTGTAAATAAGTATCTAAAGCATGATGAGGAAAGCCAGCCAATTCGGAAGAAGCTGCATTTCCGTTGTTTCTTTTGGTAAGGGTAATACCCAATATAGCCGATGCATTGATCGCATCTTGTCCGAAGGTTTCATAAAAATCACCCACTCTAAACAACAAGATTGCATCAGGATATTTGGCCTTGATGGCATTGTGTTGTTGCATTAAAGGGGTTTCGCCAGCTGATTTTGCCATAAGCAACAAAAATAGCACATTGAAACTTAATTACTATTGCTTTTAGGCTTTTATATAGGTTGAATTTGTAGATAGAGCGTCTTTTTTATTAACAGAACCTTATAAAACATTCGCCAAGATGAATGGAAGAAAATATCGGTATTGCCTATCTTTGCAAAGTTAAAAGTCATTAAGACTATTTAAAAAAACAAAATGAAAAAATTAGTATATACCATATTATTTCTTTTGATTTCTATTACATTCGTTAATGCACAGCCTCCAAAAGGAATGGGAAAAAGTGATGCAGAGGCAAAGAAAATACTCGATGCTATTAGTGTAAAATTTAAAAGCTATAAATGCGTACAAGCTAAGTTTGTATTGAAAATTGAAAATGCTTCTGGCAAAAATTTGGGCACTAAAAGCGGGGCTGTTTTCATGAAGGCGACTAAATACCGAATTACTGTTCCAGGTCAGGATATTTTTTCAGATGGATCTACAGTGTGGACTTACGAAAAAGCTTCAAATGAAGTAACCATCAATAAAATAGATCCCACGGCTAATAGCATTACGCCTCAAAAGCTGTTTACTAATTTTTATGACAAAGATTTTCTATATAAATTAAATGGCTCTGTTAAGAACAATGGCAAAACCATGCAGCAAATAGAATTAACTCCTATTGATAAGTCTAAGCCATTTTTTAAGGTTTTATTATATATTGACAATGCTACTATTTATACAACGCAGGTGTTTGAAAAAACAGGCAACAGATATACATATAGTGTAACCAATATGAAAACGGATGCTTCATTAGCTGATAACACTTTTGGATTTGACACAAAAAAATATCCAGGAGTAGAAGTCGTTGATTTAAGATAAGTGCTTACTTCGCTAAATTAGTTTCCCCATCTAAATGTATTAATAGGCAATCCTGCCAAATCCATTACTCTGTCAACAACCGTAGCAGCCACTTCTTCAATGGTGGTGGGTTTGCTGTAAAAGGAGGGAGTAGCCGGACAAATAATACCTCCAGCCAATGTGATGGTTTCCATATTTTTTATATGAATAAGATTATAGGGAGTTTCTCTTGCAACGCAAATCAATTTTCTTTTCTCTTTTAATACAACATCTGCTGCTCTGGTAATTAGATCGTTTGAAATGCCACCTGCAATTCGTCCCAATGTCCCCATGCTGCAAGGAATAATGATCATGGTGTTGTACTTCCCAGAACCAGAAGCAAAAGGGGCATTAAAATCTTGTTGGCCATAATATTTTACAGGGAAGCTTGCATAACTATCATTGCCAAGTTCGGTTTGCCAAACTTCTTTAGCATTAGGAGTCATCACAACCGACAATTCATCTATGTGATCTTTGACGCTGAGTAGTTTTTTTAATAAAACTTCTGCATAAATTGATCCGCTGGCTCCTGTAATGGCTACTATGATTTTTTGCATGAGTATTCTATTTATCAAGTTATAAAGTACTAAACAATCTAATCCTTTAAAAGGTTAAGGAATTTTTCTTTTTTATTACTATTATTTTAATCCACTTGCGAGCACAAGCTACAATATTCATTTGTTAGAAATAAAAAATCCCGCTTTAAACGGGATAATTTATTATTATTTCAAATGTCAACATTAAATTTTTTCTGACATGTCGGGTATCTCTTCAGCTTTGTATACTCCTGCGTCCAACTTTTTCTTTGTTTCTTCAAATGCTTGTAAGGTAAGATCTATCTCTTCAAAGCTATGTGCAGCAGTTGGGATGAGTCTATAAATAATATCTCCCTTTGGTATAACTGGATATACAACTATACTGCAAAAAATATGATAATTTTCTCTTAAGTCCATCACCATTTGTGTAGCTTCTGGAACATTCCCTTTCATGTAGATAGGCGTTACAGGGGAATTGGTATTTCCTATGTCAAATCCTCTTTCTTGTAAGCCTTTCTGAAGTCGTGCTACATTATCCCATAACTTTTTTCTCAACTCAGGCATGGTAATAACCATTTCCATTCTCAATAGCATACCTTCTACAATCATAAGGGGTAAACTCTTAGCAAAGATTTGAGATCTCGTATTGTATCGTAAGTATTTTAATACAGCTTTTGGTCCGCTTATAAATGCGCCAATGCTACCCATGCTTTTAACAAAAGTGCTAAAGTATAAATCTATTCCATCCTGACAGCCCTGTGCTTCATCTGCGCCAGCTCCAGTAGGTCCCATGTATCCAAATCCATGCGCATCATCAATTAGTATTCTGAATTCGTATTTCTTTTTTAATGCAACTATTTCTTTCAAAATACCTTGTTCTCCGTCCATTCCAAAAACGCCTTCCGTAATCAGCAAAATTCCTCCTCCATTTTTGGCAGCCAAATCTGTGGCACGTTGCAATTGCTTTTCACAATCGTCAATATCATTGTGCTTGAATGCATATCGATGTCCCATGTGAAGTCGAACGCCATCTACAATACATGCGTGTGCTTCTGCATCATAAACAATCACATCTCTGCGATTAACAAGTGCATCAATACAACTCATTATACCTTGGTAGCCAAAATTCAGCAACATCGTATCTTCTCTGCTTACAAACTTGCTGATTACTTTTTCGAGTTCCTCATGTTTGGCGGTATTGCCACTCATCATACGAGCACCCATTGGGTTACCCATACCATATTTAGCAGCCGCTTCTGCATCAACTTTTCTAACTGCTGGGTGATTTACCAATCCTAGATAGTTATTCAGACTCCATACAATCATTTCCTTTCCTCTAAAGGTCATTCTAGTGCCTAATTCTCCTTCTAATTTTGGGAATGCAAAATAACCATGAGCTCTGTCCATGTGCTGTCCTATTGGACCGCCATCTTTCACTAATTTTTCAAATACATCCATAGATTTATGGTTTTTGAATTAAGAAATGAGAGGATAGCAATGCATAAAAATATGTCAATTGCTATTATTTTTACTGCAGCAAAAGTAAGACTTTGCGGGCAAAAAGCACCACCTTAATTTAATCAAAGCAAAAACCTCGAGCCACTATTAAGCTTGTGGTATATTTGCTGAAATTATTTTTAATGAAATATTTCAAATTTTATTGTGTTTTAATTTTAGCAATTAGTTGTTCTACTCATTCAAATGCGCAATCAGCAAAAATTAGTAGCCAGTCAAAAGGGCTTATTACAAAAAAGCCTAAGCTAGTTATTGGATTGGTTGTAGATCAGATGAGATGGGATTATTTATATCGTTTTGAAGGACAATTTGGTGCAAATGGGTTTAAAAAATTGATGAATGACGGATTCAACTGTGAGAATACAATAATCAATTATATATCTAGCAATACAGCCGCTGGACATGCAGCTATTTTTACAGGAAGCGTGCCTGCTATTAATGGTATAATTGGCAATAATTGGTATGACAGAATTGGAAATAAAAATGTCTACTGTTCTGAAGATACTACTGTAAAGTCTGTTGGGAGCAATACCAGTGCAGGTTTAATGAGTCCTCGCAATCTATGGACCAATACCATTACGGATGAGTTGCGATTGAGTAATAATTTTACAAGCAAGGTAATTGGTATCGCATTAAAAGACAGAGGGGCTATTTTCCCTGCAGGACATACTGCCAATGCTGCTTATTGGTTTGATGATTCCAACGGAAAATGGATTACTAGCAATTATTATATGGACTCATTGCCCAGTTGGGTAAATGGATTTAATAATAAAATGCTTCCTTCAGTGATGATGTCTAATGACTGGAACACAATGTTTCCCTCAAAAAATTATTCGCAAAGTTCCCGTGATCAAGCTGCTTATGAAGAGTCGCTTCCGGGAGAAAAAACAACTACATTCCCTCATAAATTATCTGAAATTAAAAAACAAGCTTTTGTAACATTCAGGCACACACCATTCGGCAATACATTCAGTTTTGATTTTGCTAAATCAGCCATTATAAATGAGCAATTAGGCAAAGGGGCTACTACTGATTTTCTAACATTGAGCTTATCTTCTACAGATTATATAGGGCATGATTTTGGCCCTAATTCAGTTGAAATACAAGACACATATATACGCCTAGATAGAGATATAGCCGAATTTTTAAACTACTTAGATAAAACCATAGGAAGAAATAATTATTTGATTTTCTTAACTGCTGATCATGGAGCATCCCATGTGCCTGATTTTTTGAATGAACACAAAATGGAGGCAGGTAAAGTAAACATGAAGTTGCTTTCAGCTGAATTGAATGCCGCTGTCGAAAAAATATACGGGATAAAAAAATCTATTCTGAAAATCCAAAATTATCAAGTATATCTTAATTATGCTGAGTTAGACAAGCAATCAAAAAATATTGATTCTATTTCTACTGCCATTCTGCAATTATTAAAAGAAAAAAGTTTTGTGCAGGATGCAATTGATATAGCTAAAATGTATCAAAGTGTTATACCAGAGCCAATCAAACAGCTCATTACCAATGGATATTCTGCTAAAAGAAGTGGAGACATTCAGATTGTTTTCAAACAAAACTATTTTGAAGGAGAAAAGCCTACCGGTACGAATCACGGCACTTGGAATCCGTACGACACTCATGTTCCGTTGCTTTGGTATGGATGGGGAATTAAAAAGGGAGTCTCATACAGACAAATTAATCTTACTGATATTGCACCTACTCTTGCTGCATTGCTTCATATCCAAATGCCCAATGGCTGTGTAGGCAAGGTGATTGAGGAGATGTTAGATTAGCCTAAATTTTCTAGATTGACATCTAATATTTTTTTGAGTAGCTTATTAGTTTTCAGATGTATTAAATTTTGAACATCAAACCTTAAACGCAAAATCCTCGGCTAAGCCGAGGATTTTGTTGTTGGGTTACTAGGATTCGAACCTAGACAAACAGAATCAAAATCTGTTGTGCTACCTTTACACCATAACCCAATCAATTCCCTTAAATATAGGGGAGTGCAAAAATAAGGGTTGTAAAAAGATGTTCCAAAAGATTTTTGAATAGGCGTTATTTGGCATCTTCTTGTTCTTTCAGCTCTTTGATCAAATCAAGGGCTTCTGCTACTACATCGCACATAATAGTGATCAAAGATCCTGGCTTTGCAGTATTATAGGCATGCATAATAGCCTCCTTTTCGTTATAAATTATCTTAATGGGAATATCCTTTGTTTTTGCTTCGTTGATTCCCTCTAACAATAAATTAACCATTTCTTCTGCAGATCTTCCTCTAAGGTTTTTATCTTGTCTGATGATGATTTCATCAAAGTTCTTCGCTGAAATTCTGCCTAATTCTCTAATATCTTCATCTCTTCTATCGCCAGTGCCACTAATTAATCCAATTTTTGGACTGCCCTCTAGCTTATTAATAAAATCACACAATAGATTTAAGCCAGCAGGATTGTGAGCAAAATCTACTAAAAATTGGAATTGCTTAAATTGGAATAAATTCAATCGTCCAGGAGCTTGAGTAGGGGAAGGTAAAAATGTTTGTAGGGCTAATTTGATGTCATCAATTTTTATATTCCTCCATAAATAAGAAGCTAGTACAGCCGGTAAGCAATTCATTATATTATGCAATGCTTTGCCTCCGTATGTTATGGGTACGTCAGCGACTTTGATTACGCGAACTTTCCAATTCCCTTTCATGATGGTGATGTATCCATTTTCATAAATAGAAGCATAGCCGCCTTTTTTACAATGCTCAACTATTCTTGGATTTTTTTCATCCATACTAAAAAAGGCAACGTTACAAGTAAGTCCTTTGTGCATCGCATATACCAAATCGTCTTCAGCATTTAAAATGGCATACCCACTATTGATAACCGTTTCAGGTAGCACTGCTTTTACTTTTGCCATTTGTTCAAGGGAGGAGATTCCACCCAATCCAATATGGTCTGCACTAATATTTGTAACAATTGCCACATCGCAATTTCTAAATGCCAATCCATTTTTTAATATTCCACCTCTTGCACATTCTAATACAGCAAAATCAACCGTAGGATCTTTTAAAACAAATTGAGTAGACAAGGGCCCAGTGCAGTCTCCTTTTACCATCAATTGATTTTGAATATACACACCATCGCTAGTGGTATAGCCTACTTTAAATCCTGCTGTTTTAGCAATATGAGCTACTAGTCTTGTCGTGGTGGTTTTACCGTTAGTTCCAGTTACTGCTACAATAGGAATGGTTCCTGGATGTCCTTTAGGGAACAACATATCTACAACGGGTTCAGCCACATTTCTTGGTAGTCCTACGGATGGATCAATATGCATTCTAAATCCGGGTGCAGCATTTACTTCTAAAACACTGCCGCCATTGATTGTAATAGGATTTCTCAAATCAGACGCCATAATATCTATACCACAAATATCCAAACCGATAATCTTGGCAATTCTTTCACACATAATGATATTGGATGGATGTACTTCATCAGTCACATCTGTACTCGTTCCGCCTGTTGAAAGATTCGCTGTAGGCTTTAGCAACACCAATTCTCCTTCTTTCGGAATGGTTGCTAAAGTGTATCCCTTATCATCCAACATTTTTTGGGTGAACTGGTCAATAGTAATTTGAGTTAGTACTTTTTCATGACCATATCCTCTTCTTGGATCTTTATTTGTTTCGTCAATTAAATATTGGATAGTATTTTTTCCATCGCCGGTAATTGACGCCGGTGTTCGCAAAGCAGCACAAATAAATTTATAATCGATTACTAAAATCCTGAAATCAAAACCAGTGATGTATTTCTCTACAATAATATTTCTGCCGTATTGTTTGGCTGCTTCAAATGCAGTTTGAGCTTGTTCCCAAGTGATGATGTTGGTTGTATTTCCTTTCCCATGATTACCATCTATGGGCTTAATTACAATTGGGTATCCTATTTTTTCTATTGCATGTTGTAATTCGCTTTCTGTTCTTACTACATCGCCTTTGGGTACAGGAATTTCAGCGGCGCCCAACAGGTTTTTCGTCTCTTCTTTATTACAAGCGATGTCTACAGCTATATTGCTGGTAGTACTTGCAATAGTAGCTCTTATTCTTTTTTGGTTTACTCCATAGCCCAACTGTACCAAAGAATTTTTATTCAAACGGATATAAGGAATGCCCCTTTTGGCGGCTTCTTCAACAATACAGCCAGTGCTTGGTCCTAACCGCGTATTCTCTCTGATTTCTCTTAATGACATGATGTCTGCAGCCAAATCATATTCAGCACCACTAATTAATGCTTCAGCAATTTTTACTGAAGCTCTTGCTGCAAATACCCCTGCTTCTTCTTCTATATAGCTAAAACAAACAAAGTATTCTCCTTCTTTTCCAGTTCCTCTTGTTCTTCCAAAGCCAGTTTCCATTCCTGCAAGTGTTTGCATCTCTAGAGCAATGTGCTCAATGACATGACCCATCCAGGTTCCTTCTTCAACTCTTTGAAAGAATCCTCCTTTCGTGCCAATGCTACAACGATGCTCAATCATTGTAGGAAAAAGCGCTTCCAATCTCTCCCTAAAACCTGAAATGGTATTGGTTGGAGCGGCTTCCAATTCTTCTAAATCTAACCTCATTTGAATTAATTTAGACCTAGTAACGCTCCAGTAATTGGGGCCTCTTAACACTTTGATTTCATTAATCTTCATAATTCTACTGCTTTTTAAGTTGAGATGTTGGTAAATTAACTAAATGATTCTGTTTTACAAAACAATCCAACAAAACCAACTCTTTTTTTTAAAATAAGTCACTAAATGACCCTTTCAATCTTTCCAAGAATAATAATTAACATCGCTGTATAATTTAAATAGAAATACTGTATCAGAAACATATTATTTTTGTGGCGATCTTAAAATTTACTGAATGAAATATGCAAAAGGAAAATTAGTAGCGATTGGTGGTGCAGAAGACAAAGGAACTGATCTTGAAACCGGTGAAATACATCGCAACAATCTCAACTTTTTTGGATTAGGTATTTTAAAAAGAATAGTAGAAGAAATTGGAGGCCCTTCAACAAAAATTGAAGTAATTACAACCGCAAGTATGATTCCAGTAGAAGTGGGGGATAATTATATTGACGCTTTTGGAAAAATTGGCTGTACACAGGTTCGCGCAATGCACATACGTAATAGGGTAGACGCAGACAATCCTGATTATTTAGAAAGAATTACAAATTGCGATGCAGTGATGATTAGTGGGGGAAATCAAATGAGACTTACCAGTACTTTTGGGGGCACCGCCTTATTAGATATTATAATGAACAGGTATAAAAATGAAGAAAAGTTTCTTATAGCGGGGACGTCTGCTGGTGCGATGGCAATGAGCAATACAATGATTTACGAAGGCAATGCAACCCGGGCTCATTTAAAAGGGGAAGTAAAAATAACTACCGGACTTGCTTTTATGGAGGATGTAATTTTTGATTCTCATTTTGAAAAGAGAGGTCGTTTTGGGAGGCTCGCTCAGGCAATCGCCACCAATCCTTCCTGCATTGGCATTGGATTAGGAGAAGATACCGGAATGCTCATTACAAACGGAAATAAAATGGAAGCAATAGGAAGTGGGTTGGTTATGATCTTAGATGGTCACAATATCCGACATAGTAATATTGCCGATATACCCGATGGCAATCCAATTAGTATAGAAAATTTAAAAGTTCATTTTTGTGAAAAAGGGAATGGGTATCTAGTAGATCAACGTTTGTTTATTCCTGAAATTTCAGAAGGGGCATTGATCCGCAAGCAAGTTCATGTAGAGTAACACAATCCTATACTTGCTTGAATTCAAAATTGAAATAAAGTATTCAGTAGTTGGGTTATTTTATTCTCTTAAATTACTTCTACCAAATAATAGTTTTTCTTTCCCACTTGAACTAAAATGAATTTGTTATGAAGAAGAAGCGTATCATTTACAAGCATCTGCACATCAGTTAATTTGTTCCTATTGATACTGATGCCCCCATTTTGCAACATTTTTCTTGCAGCACCTTTGCTTTCAAAAATGGAGGTTTCCGTTAGGAAGCTGATCGCATCTATTCCTTGAATGAGCTTATTTTTTTCAAAGGTAGAAGTAACAATTCCTTCTATCGATTCCAGGTCTTCAATACTCAAACTTTCAATGGTTGCATGTTGATTTGAAAATAACTTCTGAGTTGTTTCAATGGCTTTTTCATATTCTGCTTTTCCATGAACAAACAGGGTCAATTCCTGAGCAAGTCTTTTCTGAAGTATTCTTTCAGAGGGATTGATTTGATGTGCGGCTACTAGCTGTTCAATTTCTCCTTGTGGTAAAAATGTAAAAATCTTAATCCAGCTTGCAGCGTCTTCATCAGAAGCATTTAGCCAAAATTGATAAAATTGGTATGGGCTTGTTTTATTCGCATCAAGCCAGATATTTCCTTTTTCTGTTTTTCCAAATTTCCCTCCATCTGATTTTTTTATCAATGGGCAAGTAAAAGCAAATGCCTCGCCACCACTCTTTCTTCTAATTAATTCAGTTCCAGTAACGATGTTGCCCCATTGATCACTTCCTCCCATTTGAAGGGTGCAATTTTTGTGGGTATATAACCAGTAGAAATCATATCCTTGCACCAATTGATAAGTAAACTCTGTAAAAGACATTCCATTTTCTCCTTCTAATCTTTTCTTTACACTATCCTTAGCCATCATATAATTTACAGTGATGTGCTTGCCCGTATCTCTTATAAAATCCAAAAAACTTATTTTTTGAAACCAATCATAATTATTTAAAAGTTCGGCTCCATTAGGAAGAGAACTATCAAAATTCAGAAATTTTTCTAGTTGAGATTTTACGCCAATAATATTTTTATTAAGGTCTGCTTCACTCAGCAAATTCCTTTCCTCGCTTTTTCCGCTGGGATCTCCTACCATGCCAGTAGCTCCTCCAACTAATGCAATAGGCTTATGGCCTGCTTTTTGTAAATGAACCAATAGCAATATAGGCACCAAGCTTCCAATATGAAGACTATCCGCAGTAGGATCAAATCCAACATAGGCAGTGGTGCATTCCTTTTGCAATTGTTCTTCTGTACCAGGCATAATATCTTGAATCATGCCTCTCCATCTTAATTCACTTATAAAGTTGGTCATATAAATCTGTGATCATTATTTGTTGATTACCCTGCAAAAATGGGTAAAAAAATGAAGAATAAGTTTATACTTTTAAAAAAGACTTCAATTCTCGTGAAATTAATTCTTTTATCATCGGTTGCCTTGGAGTATTTGCACATGAATTTTAAAGCAAAAAACCTCCGATTTATGAGTAAATTCTTTAACCAAGAAGCTTTTTTAGTTGTAAATTTGGCTAATTCTGAATTTGTATTTATCAGAATACCCTTTAACTAAATTTTGATATGATTCGATATCTATTTTTTTTATTCGCATTCACTTTTTTGTTCGCTTTTGAAACTATTGCTCAATTTAGAAAATACTCAAATGAGTTTTTAAATATTGGTGCTGGTGCTCGTGGATTGGCAATGGGAAATGCGCAAGTGGCATCAGTGCAAGATGCTACTGCTGGTTATTGGAATCCTGCGGGACTGATGGGGGTTCAAGACAATGTGAATGCAACCATTATGCATGCTGATTATTTTGCCGGAATAGCCAAATATGATTATGTATCTGTTGCAGTGCCTGTTCAAGACAATAAAAGGACGCTGGGGTTTTCGCTATTAAGATTTGCAGTAGATGATATACCCAATACTCTTTTTCTTGTTGAGCCAGATGGAAGCATTAATTACAATAATATTCAAACATTTTCCTCTTCAGATTATGCCTTTTTGTTTTCATATGCTCAAAACGTTCAATTAAAAGAAGATCAAATTCTTCATGCAGGCGTTAATGCAAAAATAATTCATCGCAAGGTTGGAAAATTTGCCTCAGCTTGGGGATTTGGAATTGATGCAGGTGTTCAAATGCAGAAAGACAAATGGCATGTGGGGTTAGTGGCAAAAGATATTACAACCACCTTTAATGCCTGGTCATTTAAATTTTCAGAGCGCGAAAAGGAAGTGCTTTATTTAACCAACAATGAAATTCCTGTTCGATCTACCGAGCTTACTGCTCCTAGATTAGTGCTTGGGGGAGGATACAATTTTACAATTGGTCATTCTGTAAAGCTACTAGCTGAAGCGAATATAGATATGACTTTTGATGGAAAAAGAAATACTATTTTAAGTGCCAATCCAATCAGTATTGATCCTCATCTAGGAATAGAAGCGGTGATTAAGGATGTTTTTTTTGTGAGAGCCGGTATTACAAATTTTCAAAAAGCTTTGTCTGATGCAGATACCCTTAATCAAAAAAAGGTATGGATTTATCAACCAAGTATAGGAGCCGGATTTAAAATCAATAACATCGTTCTTGATTATGCTTTTTCAAATCTTGCCAATCAAAACAATCCATTGTATTCTCATATTTTTTCAGTTAGAATCAATTTAGTAAAAAGAAAAGAGAATTAATCTAATACCCACATCATGCGTAAAAAAATTCTTATACCGCTTTTTATTTTATTCGCCTCTTTTGCTCAGGCGCAGTTAAATAATAGCTGGATTGATTATTCGAAAACCTATTATACTTTTCGTATTTCAAAAGACACGTTGTGTCGAATTCCTCAATCTGCAATAGCATCTGCAGGATTAAGCACCGTAAATGCAAACTATTTTCAACTTTGGAGAAACGGGGAAGAAATTCGATTATACACATCTGTTAGTAATGCTCCATTAGGCACGAACGATTTTATTGAGTTTTGGGGTCAAATGAATGATGGCAAATCAGATAATCAATTATACCGTGATCCTACTTTTCAATTATCGGATAGGTATAGTCTAGAGACAGATACGGCAGCCTATTTTTTAACTGTTAACTCACTAAGTCCTAATCTACGTTATGCTTCTGTAAATAATACCGCGCCTAGTGTTACCACCCCAGATGCGTATTTCATGCGTAATGTTGATTATTATTATCATGACGACATCAATAGAGGAGAAGCTAGAGTGATTGGTGAATATGTTTACTCCTCTGCCTATGATCCTGCAGAAGGGTGGTCTAGTAATCCAGTATATCCTGATGTTGATCTTTTAAAAGAGTTTGTTGATTTAAATGTATATACGGCGGGTCCCTCAAATAGTCTATCAGTAAGAGCAAATCTTGCAGGGAGTGCACCCAATACAAGAGATGTAAAAATTAAACTTTTTCAAAATGAAATTACTACTTCCCCTTACAGTTCCACCATCACCCTTTCTAATTTCGAATACAAAAAAATAAACATTCAAAGTCTACCCATATCTCTTTTACAAAATCCTTCTTCTGTACAAGTATACGTAAATGGGAATTCTGCCATTTCTACAGATAGAATCGTAGTGGCCAGTGTTGGACTTACTTATCCCGCTACTTTTAATTTTGCGAATACAAAATATTTTCCTTTTGAATTAACAGCAGCTCCTTCTGGCAACTATCTTGTCATTGATAATTTTAATTATGGTACTACAGCTCCGGTGTTGTATGACATTAGTTCGGGTAATCGTTATGTAGGAGAAATTCTTTCTTCTCCAGGTAAAGTAAAATTTGTACTTCCTGCTTCGAATACAGG
>CANJJU010000010.1 GCA_947474815.1 Chitinophagaceae bacterium
GAAATTTTATTTAGTGAAAGTGTCCAGTTGTTTGAAGTATCTTTTTCAGTTTCGTTTTTTTTGTTTTTTGTTGATGAATAATTTGCAGGCTTATTTCCTTCATATTCACTCCTAAAGAAAGAGGGGGCATCTAACTTTATTTTATCGATGGCAATGAATTGCTTTTGCAAATCAGTTTTGTCAATCAGCGCATTCATTTTCTCGATGCTAAAAATCATATTTTCTCCTATCCATTGATCAGTGCTGCTAAATTTGATATTATTTAAATTCACTTCTTTGAAATCAAATGAAATATTATTGCTGCTGGTTTTATTACTAGAAGGAGTGTTAAAGTAATCTAATAGAAATTGGTAATTCCATGTAGTATCTTTTCTATTTAAATGAATTGTAGCATTATTCAATCCAATGTAATGGAGTGTAATATGATCTTTAACAAAAAACCAATCATTCAAACTTACTTTAGCAGCTCCTGCATAGAGTAGGGTGTCTTTAAATTGGTCTTCAATATATAATTCTTCAAATGCTAACTTGTTGAAGAATGAAAAGTCAACATGCTTGATAGATACTTTAGTATGAAGTGATTTTGATAGTTTATTGGTAGCCTGTTTTACCAACCAGGTTTGTACTGAAGGAAGGTGTAAAAGTCCATACAATGACAATACCAATAAGAGCAGTATCAGTATCGTTCGGGTTAATATTTTATATAATAGTTTCAGCGTAAAGAATTGTATGTAAAAATAACCATTCGTTCTCTACGAGCAAATACTATATATTAATTATTATATATTTCAGTAAAGCTTAACAGATAGGGGATGATAAAATGATCAATTTGACCTTGAATTGTCTCTTTTAAGCCGTTTTGTGTTTAATTAGGGTGTTTTGGGTGTATAATTATATTTTCTTTTTTCAGGGATAGTTTTAATAATTTCATGCTTTAAATATGATAATATGCGTATAATTTTTAGTTGGATCTTTATTTTGGTTGCCCATACCATTTTTGCTCAGTCTATTCAAAGTCCTGATCAGTTTTTAGGATATGCCTTAGGCCAGAAGTTTACACCCCATTATAAGATTGTAAATTATTTCAGACAAACAGCAATGGCTGCAAGTGATAAAGTGAAGTTAGAGCAATATGGAACTACTGATGAGGGAAGAGAGTTGTTATTGGCTATTGTTTCAACGCCAGAAAATATTGCCCGATTGGAAGACATTCGATTAAATAATCTCCGACTAACGGGTATATTGAAAGACAAGCCAGGAGACATCAAAGCTCCTGCAATTGTTTGGTTAAGTTATAATGTTCATGGAAATGAAGCTAGTTCTTCTGAAGTGTCAATGAAAGTGCTATATGAAATAATAGCAGGCAATAATAAAAGCATTAATTCTTGGCTCAAAAACACCGTTGTTATCATTGATCCTTGCTTGAATCCAGATGGAAGAGATCGTTATGTAAATTGGTACAATCAAATGGAAGGAAAGAATCCCAATGCCAATCCATTGGGAAGAGAGCATGATGAGCCTTGGCCTGGGGGGAGAGGGAATCACTATAATTTTGATTTAAATCGTGATTGGGCTTGGCAAACGCAGAATGAAACTCAGCAAAGAATAAAACAATACAATAAATGGATGCCAGTCATTCATTGTGATTTTCATGAACAATATCCTTCCAATCCTTACTATTTTGCTCCGGCAGCAGAACCTTTTCATGAAGTAATTACTCCTTGGCAAAGACGCTTTCAAACGACTATTGGTAAAAATCATGCTAAATATTTTGATGCAAATGGTTGGCTTTATTTTACCAAAGAATATTTTGATTTGTTTTATCCTGCTTACGGCGATACGTATCCGATATACAATGGATCTATCGGTATGACCTATGAGCAAGCTGGTCACTCTATGGGAGGACTTGCCATTAAGGTCGATGACGATACACTTACTTTGTTTGATAGAATTGCACATCATTTTACTACCAGCATCTCTACCATTGAAATGGCTTCTTTGAATGCAGAAGAAATCAACAAAGAATTTAAAAAATATTTTGAGGAGGGTATCGCAAATGGCAATGGAAAATATAAGTCATACGTTATAAGTGGTGTGAATCAACACAAATTACAGGCATTAACTACTTTTTTTGATAGGAATCAAATTGAATATGGCTTTGTAAAACAAGAAAGTAAGATTACAGGCTATCATTATACGACCGAAATGGAAGGTGCATATACTGCGTCTATAAACGATGTCGTGGTTTCTGCTTTTCAGCCCAAAGCAGCATTGATAAAAGTGTTGTTTGAGCCAAATTCAAAATTAGTAGATTCTTCTACGTATGATATTACTGCTTGGTCTATACCCTACGCATATGGGGTAGAGTGTATTGCTTCAAAAGAAAAAGTACCCTTTTCAAATAGTATTGCTTCTGTAAAAAAATCGAATATTTCAAAAGGTGATTATGCTCATATAATTGAGTATGCCTCATTTAATGACGCAAAGTTTTTAGCAGCGTTGATTCAAAACGAAATCAAAGTTCGATACACTGAAAAGGATTTCTCATACGATGGAAAGAAATTTAAGAAAGGCAGTATGATTGTTTTAAAAAAGGGCAATGAAAATAAAATTGATCAGTTGTCAACGCTTGTACTTCAATTCAATGCATCCGCTACAGGAATTGCTTCTGGATTTATGGAGTCAGGTGCTGATTTTGGATCAGACAAATTGCATTTGATCAAAAAGCCTGTTGTAGCAATGCTTACAGGAGAATCTGTTTCTTCTACAGCAGCAGGAGAAGTATGGCATTTGTTTGATCAACAATTGAATTATCCCATTGTATTGTTAAATGCTATGAACATTGCTAGTATTAATTTGAATAATATTGATGTGTTAATTATACCAGATGGTAATTATAAAACATTATCTGATAAAGAAAGTACATTAAAATCTTGGGTTAAACAAGGCGGTAAAATTATTGCCCTAGAAGGAGCTGTAAGCCAAATGGCTATGGGTGAATGGGGAATCAAATTAAAAAATGAGGATGCTTCAAAATTGGATGAAAAGAAATCTGATTATAAGGATGTTAAAAAATATGCAGATAGAGATCGTCAAGTATTAGTGAACAATACCCCTGGTGCAATTTACAAGCTTGAATTAGATGATACACATCCATTGGCTTTTGGTTACCCTAATTTCTATTTCACATTAAAGCTTAATAGCAACTTGTATGAGTTTATGAAAGAAGGGTGGAATGTGGGTGTGCTCAAGAAAAAGAGTGAAGTGGCAGGTTTCGTTGGAAGTGTAGCCAAAGGAAATCTTAAAGATGGAACGCTTATTGGTGTGCAAGATTTTGGTGCAGGGAAAGTGATTTATTTTTCAGACGATCCATTGTTTAGAAGCTTTTGGGAAAATGGGAAATTAATGTTTAGTAATGCTGTTTTTTTAGTAGGTCAATAATTACTTATAGTATTAATGTCTCTTTATTCATTTACTTCGATATAGTAGGTGAGGATTTCCTTATTGTCAACTAAAATCCTAACAGGGAATTCACCTTCTTTTTTAAATGTATAATTGAAACTTATTGTTCCTCCCTCATCATTAAAATTAAATGCCTGAGGCTTTATGGTTTTATTGCCTTCTCCAATTTGCAAGGAGAGATTACTAATAGCAACAGCTTGTGTATAGCTAAAGCTAAATCTAACACTTTTAGAGAGGCTTGTTTTAATGTATCCGTTTTTTGGAAAAGGCTTTTGTAGTCCAATGGAATAGGCTGTTTTTCCAATAATAGGAAAAGTAAAAAAATCTTTGATGCTTCTTGTTCCATCGCCAAATAGCCATGCACTGTTATCCGGGTAGTGATCAAGATTAAATAATTGTTTGTCTGCAAAAAAACAATTACTCGTAAATTCTTTTGTAAATGTTGTTTGACGTTTATCCAATGATCCGCTGGCTTTGGTTGCGTCTACATAAAACCATTCTTCTGCGCTTTTGCCTAACTGTACTACATTCCATGAGTAATTGGCTTCGTCTGGTATGTTGTCAAAATCTTCTGTGGTATTTCGAGTAAATCCATCAACCACCAAACAACGAATATTAGCAAGACTACACATTTCTTGAAAAAGCAATGCAAATCCTTTAGAAGTTGCTCTTCTATATTGGTTTACTAATGCAGGGTGAGCATTTTTGTTGTCATTTGAATGGGAAGCTTTTGGGTCTATTGCAATGTTGTTTGCAATCCAATAATAAATAGCTCTGACTTTATTGATTTTTGTATCAAATTGCTTAGTAATTGTATCTGAAATGCTAGCAACATTAAAAGAATCTAATGAGCCAATTTTTTTCACATAATCATCAACACTTGCGTACTTATTTAATTGTTGTGCAAATGAATAATTACTAAAGAGAATAAAAAGTAGAGAATAGAATAGTTGCTTCATGAGATAAAATTAAAGAAAGGAGTTGTTAATTAATCCTTAATCAGTCAATCTTTATCTGTTTTACTTTGTATTAAACAAAAAAGCCTCTAATTAAAGAGGCTTCACTATTCGATTATCTTAAGAATAATAATTCTCTGTATTTTGGTAAAGGCCAAATGTCATCTTCAATGAGCAATTCAAGTTTATCTGTATGATATCTGATTATGTCGAAATGTTTGCCTTTTACATTATCGCAATAGGCAATGGCTTTCTTTCTTGAATCTTCGATGTCATTTGATTTCTTTCTTGCTTCAATCATTTCTGCTACATGGCTACTGATGGTATTAATATGAAGACTAATCTTTTCAAGAATTGCTTTTTGTGTTGCAAACATGTCTGGTTTAAGGCCGGCTTCTTTTAGTCCTCTAATATTTTCAATCAAAGTATTTTGGTATTTCAATGCCGCAGGAATGATTAAGGTTGTGGCCAAGTCGCCCATGACTCTTGCTTCTATTTGCACTTTTTTAATATAATCTTCCAGCATGATTTCATGTCTTGCTTCCAGTTCTAAGTGATTGTAGATTTGATTGTCTTCAAATAGTTTCTTTGCTTTATTGGTAGTATATGCATCTAAAGAGAGGGGCGTTGTTTTAATATTGGGCAATCCTCTTTTGGCTGCTTCTTTTTCCCATTCTTCACTATATCCATCTCCCTCAAATAGTACCTTTTTGCTATCTACAATATATTTTTGAATGGTTTGCATAATGGCTACTTCTTTCTTTTCTCCTTTCTCAATTAAAGTATCTACTTCTATTTTGAATTTTTTAAGCGTTTCAGCCATGATGGTATTTAGAACTGTCATTGGTCCTGCACAATTAGCAGAAGATCCTACTGCACGGAATTCGAATTTATTGCCTGTAAATGCAAAGGGAGAAGTTCTGTTCCTATCTGTATTATCAAGCATTAGCTCAGGAATGCTTTTATGAATATCCAATTTTAAAATGGCTTCATCGGTTTCATCGAAATTTCCGCCCACTCTTTTTTCAATTTGATTCAAAACATCCGTAAGATATTTTCCGATAAATATTGAAATGATAGCCGGAGGCGCTTCGTTTGCACCAAGTCGATGATCGTTGCCAGCACTAGCAATGGAAGCCCTAATCAATTCTGCGTAATCATGTACAGCTTTAATAGTGTTTACGAAAAAGGTGAGAAACATTAAGTTCGTCTTGGGAGTTTTTCCTGGCGCTAAAAGATTTACGCCAGTATCTGTGCTCATGCTCCAGTTGTTGTGTTTGCCACTTCCGTTGATTCCTGCGAAAGGTTTTTCGTGAAGCAATACAATTAGATTGTGTCTTTTAGCTACGCGTGTCATGATATCCATCAACAAAGTGTTGTGGTCAACAGCTAAATTCATTTCTTCATAGATGGGAGCGCATTCAAATTGCGCGGGTGCTACTTCGTTATGGCGTGTACGCAATGGGATGCCAAGCTTATAGGATTCCATTTCAAAATCTCTCATAAAAGCGTATATGCGTTCAGGTATTGCACCAAAATAATGGTCGTCTAATTGTTGTCCTTTTGCGGGAGCATGTCCAAAAACGGTGCGTCCTGTTAAAAGTAAATCAGGTCTTGCGGTTGCTAGTCCTGCGTCTATAACAAAATACTCTTGTTCCCATCCAAGTGTTGCATTTACTTTAGATACGTTTTTGTCAAAGTATTGGCAAACATCTACGGCTGCTTTATCTAAGGCAACTACAGCTTTTAGAAGAGGTGTTTTTGTGTCAAGTGATTCTCCAGTATACGATACAAATATGGTAGGAATACAAAGTGTTTTTCCTTGTCCGGTTTCCATGATAAAGGCAGGAGAGGAGGGATCCCATGCAGTATAGCCACGTGCTTCAAATGTTGCTCTTAGTCCACCGCTAGGGAAAGAAGAGGCATCTGGTTCTTGTTGAATCAATGCGGCGCCTTCAAATTCTTGAATAGGAGTTCCGTCGCCTTTGAGTGTGAAAAAAGAATCATGTTTTTCTGCTGACAAACCAGTTAAAGGCTGAAACCAATGTGTAAAATGGGTAACTCCTTTTTCTTCGGCCCATGCTTTCAATCCGTTGGCAATATTGCTGCCCATTGCACGATCAATTTTTTTTCCACTCGCAGAAGAAGCAACCAAGCTTTTATATGCATCATCACTTAAGTAGTGGCGAGCCGTTTTAATTGTAAATACATTTTCATTAAATATGGTAGTGATTTTTTCTGATGCTTTTACATCGTAGGTAATAGCATTTTTAGCAATGTTTTTTATTGCAGTAAATCGTAATGAGCTCATTTTTGTTGATTTTAGCCACAAAATAAGTTAGTTTACACATAAAAACAATGGTCTTCAACAGAAAATATTCATTTTTCAATAAAAAATTGATAAAAATATTACATATTTAATATTTTAATATGTAATATGAATTGCATTGAGTTAGCCCTTAATCCTTCATGAATAGCAATCGTATGGGGATAGAATTTATAGGTCTACGGTTGATATTTTCCAAATCAAGATTGTTGTGGGAAGATGGTTAAAATATTTGCTTCTATCATTTATGAAATATTTTTTGTTGTAATTACCTTTATAATCTCACATTTTTATTTTGCCCAAGCCATGGAAATTAATGCAAATGCTGCTGCTCAATTAAGACTTACGGAAGAAGAATTTGAACTTATTAAAGTGAAGCTAGGACGTACGCCAAACTTTACAGAACTCTGTGCTTTTAGTGGCATGTGGAGTGAGCATTGTAGTTATAAGAATTCAATCAAGTGGTTAAAAACATTGCCCCGAGATGGAGAAAAAATGCTGGTGAAAGCAGGGGAGGAAAATGCGGGATTAATGGATATTGGAAATGGGTTTGGAGTGGTATTTAAAATTGAATCTCATAATCATCCTTCTGCCATTGAGCCATTTCAAGGGGCTGCCACGGGAGTAGGAGGTATCAATAGAGATATTTTTACTATGGGAGCAAGGCCCATTGCGTCTTTAAATTCACTTCGTTTTGGAAATTTACAAGAAGCTAAAACACAGCATTTGCTTGCGGGAGTTGTGCATGGAATTGGTCATTATGGAAACTGTTTTGGTGTTCCAACCGTTGGAGGAGAAATATATTTTGAAAAATGCTATCATACCAATCCGTTAGTAAACGCAATGAGTGTGGGGATTGTAAAAAATGGGGAAACGGTCTCTGCTACTGCAGAAGGAAAAGGCAATCCTGTGTTTTTTGTAGGTAGTGCAACAGGAAAAGATGGTATCGGAGGAGCTTCGTTTGCAAGTGCAGAAATAACAAAAGACAGTGCGGAAGATTTGCCTGCAGTTCAAGTGGGCGATCCTTTTCAAGAAAAAAAATTACTAGAAGCTTGTCTAGAAGTCATACAAACTGGAGCTGTGGTGGGGATGCAAGATATGGGAGCAGCAGGAATTATTTGCTCTACGGCCGAAATGAGTGCAAAAGGTAATGCAGGAATGATTATTCATTTAGATAAAGTGCCTACCAGGCAACAAGGAATGAAGGCTTGGGAATTATTGCTTAGCGAAAGCCAAGAAAGAATGTTGCTAGTAGTAAAGAAGGGTTGTGAAAAAGAAGTACTCAGCGTTTTTGAAAAATGGGATCTTCCTTGCAGTGACATTGGAGAAGTTACAGACGATGGGCTGTTGCATTTTTATATGAATGGGGTCAAAGAGGCGTTGATTCCAGCAAATGAATTGGTTTTAGGTGGAGGAGCACCTCAGTATGACCGTGAGTATATAAAGCCTGCCTATTTACAAAAAAATGAATCGTTTGATTTAACTACTATAGCGTTGCCAACCAATATTAAGAAAATTACCGAGCAACTTATCACCATTCCCAATATTGCAAGTAAGCGTTGGGTATATGAGCAATATGATAGCATGGTAGGCGCAGGAAATACGAATACCAATGCACCCAGTGATGCGGCAGTTGTAATGGCGAAGCCAACCAATAAAGCATTGGCATTAACAACCGATTGCAACAGTAGGTATGTTTTTGCTGATCCTTATAAGGGTGCGATGATTGCAGTGGCAGAAGCTGCCCGAAATATTGTATGTAGTGGAGGTCAGCCTTTAGGTGTTACTAATTGTTTGAATTTTGGGAATCCATACGATCCAGAAGTGTATTATCAGTTTGTGCAAGCGATTAAAGGGATGGGCGAAGCCTGCAGGCATTTTGATACTCCTGTAACTGGCGGAAATGTTAGCTTCTATAACCAATCCCCTGAAGGACCAGTATATCCTACTCCTACCATTGGTATGGTGGGCTTATTGGAAACAATAGAGGATAAAATGACCATGGATTTTAAAAATGCAGGGGATGCTATTTTTCTCATAGGTCATCAAAAAAATGATATTGGATCTTCTGAATACTTGCATAAGATTCTTGGAGAAGAATTTTCTCCTTGTCCGTATTTCGACTTACAAGAAGAGCAGGATATGCAACAATTAGTGATGAAGCTTATTAAAAATAAATTAATTGCTTCTGCACATGATCTTAGTGATGGAGGTCTTATTGTCTGCTTGATGGAAAGTTCTTTTAATCGTTCACTTGGCTTTGCGGTTAGTCAGCCCTCTAATAATATTAGAGAGGATGCGTTTTGGTTTGGCGAGGCGCAAGGAAGAGTGATGGTTTCAGTTAATCGGAATGCTACTGATAAGTTCGTTTCTTTCATACATAATCAACAGGTTCCATTTTTGTTACTGGGTAATGTAAGTGAAAAGGAAGTGCTAGTAAATAATGCCAATTGGGGCAGCATTGATCATTGGAAAGGCCTGTATCAAAATGCCATTAGCAACGTTTTAGCAAATGAAGTATAGGGGAATTAAAAAATAGTTGAATCAAATTTTTATCCTCCCAAAAAAACATCCTATCTTTACCCGACCTCTAGGATTTCTTGTTCTCTTTCCTCGGTCAAATTTGAATAATTTTTGTGGTCAAAATGAGCAATTACTGGTAATTATATTTAATCATAATTACTGAGTAGTTGATTGTTATTGATGTTTAATTGTATTGATTAATTTATATTAAAATGGCCAAATACATTTTTGTAACCGGAGGCGTTACATCTTCATTAGGAAAAGGAATTATTGCAGCTTCTCTTGCAAAGCTATTGCAAAGCAGAGGATTGAAGGTTACCATTCAAAAGTTTGATCCTTACATTAATGTTGATCCTGGCACCCTTAATCCTTATGAGCATGGGGAGTGTTACGTTACAGATGATGGAGCAGAAACGGACCTTGATTTAGGCCATTATGAAAGATTTTTAAATACACCTACCTCTCAGGCAAACAATGTAACTACTGGGCGCATTTATCAAACGGTAATCAACAAAGAAAGACAAGGAGATTATCTTGGCAAAACAGTGCAAGTAGTACCCCATATAACGGATGAGATTAAACGCAGAATGATGTTATTGGGTGATGGCAATAAATTTGATATTGTAATAACTGAACTTGGTGGAACAGTGGGAGATATTGAAAGTTTGCCCTTTGTGGAAGCAGTAAGACAAATTCAATGGGAATTACCTGAAGAAGATTGTTTGATTGTTCATTTAACATTGATCCCTTACTTAAAAGCTGCAAAAGAGTTGAAGACGAAACCAACGCAACATAGTGTGCGTATGTTGAGTCAGGAAGGAATTCATCCGAATGTGATTGTGTGTAGAACCGAGCATCCGCTAAATGATGAAATAAAAAGAAAAATTGCATTATTCTGTAATGTGAAACCCAATGCGGTAATTGAAGCCATTGATGCCAACACTATTTATGAAGTGCCTTTAAAAATGTTAGATGAAGGATTGGATGTAATTGTGTTGAAGAAATTACAAATTAATGGATATTCTGCTCCTGAGTTGAGTAAATGGAGAACCTTTCTTGATAAGCTTTCTAGTCCAAAAAATAAAGTCACTGTTGGCTTAATTGGTAAATATGTTGAATTGCAAGATGCTTATAAATCTATATTAGAAGCATTTATTCATGCAGGCGCGATCAATGATTGTAAAGTACAAGTAGTTAATATACACAGCGAATTTCTTACAAAAGAAAACATAAACGAAAAGCTCAAAGACTTAGATGCTTTGTTGGTTGCTCCCGGATTTGGAGCTAGAGGAGTAGAAGGTAAAATTGAAGCCGTGAAATATGCACGAGAAAATATGCTGCCATTCTTTGGTATTTGTTTAGGAATGCAAATGGCGGTGATAGAATATGCTAGAAATGTGATGGGGTGGAAAACGGCTCATTCAACAGAAATGGATGCGTCAACTTCGCATCCAGTGATTGCATTAATGGAAGAGCAAAAGAAAGTTAAAAATAAAGGCGGAACAATGAGGCTAGGTGCTTATGAATGCACCATAGAAAAAGGTTCATTAGCCAATCAAATATATCAAAGCAATTCTATCAGTGAAAGGCATCGTCATCGTTGGGAGTTTAATAACAATTACTTAAACGACTTTATCAATGCGGGGCTTATTCCAAGTGGAAAGAATCCGTCCAATAATCTGGTAGAAATTGTAGAGTTAAAGAATCATCCTTTTTTTATAGGTGTTCAATATCATCCAGAATTGAAGAGTACGGTAGAAAATCCTCATCCTTTATTCGTTCATTTTATTAAAGCGGCTAAATTATTTTCTGAAAAAAGAGCCAATAGTACAGCCAATAAAACGCAAAAGGAAACGGCCTAATTCTTTCTTGATTCTTTTATCCTATTTTCTTGATGTACCTTTGCGTCATGCAGAAATTAAGCATGACAGAATTAAATCGCAAGAGTATAGAAGAATTTAAGCGTTCAGATAAAACGCCCGTAATTGCGGTGCTTGAAAATATTCGCAGTGCGTATAATGTTGGAAGTGTTTTTAGAACTGCAGATGCTTTCCTTCTCGAATCCATTTATATAACAGGTTATACCGCCAAACCTCCTCATAAGGAAATAAGAAAAACAGCCCTTGGAGCTGAAGATACAGTTGATTGGCATTTTTTTTCCAACGCATTAGAAGCTATCGATGAACTCAAATCAAACGGCTATAAAGTGTACGCCGTTGAACAAGTAACCAACAGTCTCTCGCTCGAAAAAATAAATTTTAATGAAGGCGAAAAAATCGCTGTCATTTTTGGAAATGAAGTCACGGGCGTAGAACAAGAAACGATTTTACGTTGCGATGGATGCATAGAAATCCCACAATTAGGAATGAAGCATTCATTAAACATCGCCACAGCAGCAGGCGTAGTGTTATGGGAGATTATTAGAGGAAGAATGAAACAATTATTGTAATCATCAAATAGTTCGATGCAACATATCAAGAAATATCTTTCGCTCATAAAATTTTCTCACACCATCTTTGCGATGCCTTTTGCATTGATAGGTTTTTTTCTGGGCTATAAGAAGTTGTATTATGAGGGGTCAATTCATCCAACAGACTCAATTAAAAAACTTTTATTGGTAATAGGATGTATGGTTTTTGCAAGAAGTGCAGCCATGGCTTTCAATCGTTACCTAGATAAAGAATTTGATGCTAAAAATCCGCGCACAGCTATTAGAGAAATTCCTGCCGGATTAATAAAAGCCAATCATGCATTGCTTTTCACGATAGGTTGTTGCACTTTGTTTATTTTTTGTTCTTTGATGATAAATTCGCTTTGTTTTTATCTGAGCTTTGTTGCCTTGTTTGTGATTTTGTTTTACAGTTATACAAAAAGGTTTACTTCTTTGTGTCATTTGGTCCTAGGTGCTGGCCTTAGTTTAGCTCCCATAGGCGCATATTTGGCTGTAGTAGGACAATTTAACTTATTGCCTATTTTGTTTTCATTGATTGTGTTGTGCTGGGTAAGTGGATTTGATATTATTTATTCTTTGCAAGATGAAGCTTTTGATAAGCTACATAAATTACATTCTATTCCTGCTGCAGTAGGAATAGAAAAGGCACTTAGAATATCTGAATTGTTGCATCTGTTATCTGCTATAGGTATAATTTATGCAGGATATTATGGTAATTTCGGTGTTGCTTATTGGATAGGTGCAATATTATTTATTGGGATGCTTATTTATCAGCATACGATTGTGAAGCCAACTGACTTGTCTAGGGTGAATGTTGCTTTTATGACAACGAATGGAATTGCCTCTGTTGTACTTTCTATATTTGTAATCATTGATTTAATATTCAATTAACAAACCCAGTGTAATAAAATGGCAAGAATCATAGCAATAGATTATGGCGGAAAGCGAACAGGTATAGCAGTTACCGATCCTTTGCAAATTATTGCTACCGGACTCACCACGATTTCTTCCCCAGACCTTATTCCCTTTCTTAAAAAGTATATCCAAGAAGAAATAGTGGAGCTGATTATTGTAGGCTTGCCCAAAAATTGGGACGAGTCTGATACTCATGGAACCCCATTGGCTAAAAAAGCGATCGAACTAATTAAAAAAGAATTTCCTGCAATCCCTGTGATGGATGTAGATGAAAGATATACATCTAAAATGGCAAAAGACGCCATGTTGCAAATGGGAATGAAGAAAAAGGACCGAAGAGACAAGAAAATTATTGATGAAATAGCGGCTACAATAATGCTACAGGAATATCTTCAAAGCATTGGCTAATTGTTAAATGCATTGTAATTCCTTTCTGCTTTTGTAATAACTAGGTTGCCTTTTTAGTTCATATCTGCTACCTTTGCAGACGAAAGGGTGTTTAAAATAATCTTATAATTTTCACTGATGATTTTACCAATAGTGGCTTATGGTTCACCAATACTTAGAAAGGTATGTGTTGATATCACGCCAGAATATCCGGGATTAGAGAAGCTAATTGCTGACATGACGGAAACGATGTACAATAGCAATGGCGTAGGATTGGCTGCACCTCAAATTAACAAAGAGATTCGATTATTTGTATTAGATAGTGAACAAATATTTGCCCATCAGGAAGACGATGAACGTGGTACATACCCAGATGAACCAGGAGTGAAAGGTGTTTTTATCAATGCTCATATTGTGCAATTAGAAGGAGATGCATGGGCCTACAATGAAGGTTGCTTGAGTATTCCAAAAATTAGAGAAGATGTTTTACGACAGGAATCAGTAACACTTGATTTTGTAGATGAAAATTTTAAACCTCATCGTAAAACATTCAATGGCTTAACGGCTAGAATTATTTTACATGAGTATGATCATTTAGACGGGAAACTTTTTATTGATTACATTTCTCCATTAAAAAAAACATTGCTTCGCAGAAAGCTAGACGATATTACCAAAGGTAAAATGCATGTTGATTATCGTATGGTTTTTCCAAAATAAAACTTATAAAGCATTTTTATGAAACATGCTTTGAGTACATTTATTCTTTTTTTCTCTGTTTGTATTGTTCATTCTCAGTCTCCAAAAGATTCTTTAGTAAATATTGATAACGCTGTCATTACGCTGAAAGAAGTTGTAATTGATACTAAATTGAATACCCCTTCCTTTATTAATCGCATTAAAAATGACACGAGTTATTATAAGGCTTTTAAAAATCTCCGTGTATTAAATTTTTCTGCAATCAATGATATTCGCATGCTTAATAGGAAAGGAGATACGCAGGCTTCCTTGCATAACAAAACAAGGCAACGAATTACGAATAATTGTAGGTCAATGCAAACGATGGAAGAAGCTGTTTCTGGTGATATGTATAAGGGGAGTGAATTTAATTATTATACCGCTCAACTGTATGCCTCTTTGTTTTTTACAAAGGGAAGTATTTGTGGAGAAACGAATATAGTAGGCAATGCCGATTTTTCTCCTAAAGGAACTTCGGGTATGGAAAAGCACAAGCAGCAATTAAAAATGTTATTTTTTAACCCAGGCCACAGAATTGAGGGGATCCCTTTTCTATCAAATAAAACCGCCATTTTTGATAACGACATTGTCAATAATTATGACATGACTATTGATATGGATTTCTATAATAAAACGAGTTGTTATGTATTCAAACAAAAAGTCAAACCTGGCAATGAAAGTGATGTGGTAGTAGACGAAATGACTACTTGGTTTGATGATAGTACGTTTGAAGTAGTTGCAAGAAATTATTCTTTAAGTTTTGATGCGGGCATATACGATTTTAAAGTAAACATGGAAGTTCAAATGACCAGAGTAAATCATTTACTAGTGCCTTCCTTAATAAGATACAATGGCAATTGGAAGGCTATTTTTAAAAGAAGAGAGCGGGGCGTTTTTACCGCAACATTGTTTGATTTTGAATAATCAATTATGATGTTGCATCTTTTTTAATTCTTCTAATATGGATTCAAGTCCATTTAATTTTATTTCATACAAGGTTTTTAGCAGGATCCCCATTTTCCCATTAGGAAATCCTTTTCTATTAAACCATTCAAGATAACTTACAGGAAGTTTGTATAAAGTGGTCCCTTTATATTTCCCGAAAGGCATTTTAACGGTTATTAATTGTATGAGTATTTGAGGATCGGGTCCAAATGATTCATCCATTATTAATCTTCTGCATTTTTAAATTGACTGTACTTTCTCCATTTTTCAATGAGTTGTTGCATGTCTTCAGGAAGTTCACTGGTAAAAAGAATTTCTTTTTTTGTGCCGGGGTGAATGAATCCTAACTCTTTTGCATGAAGTGCTTGCCTTGAACAAATATTAAAGCAATTTTCAACAAACTGTTTGTATTTGGTATACACGGTTCCCTTCACAATTCTATCCCCCCCGTAAAAATCATCATTAAATAAGGGGTGCCCGATATATTGCATATGCACTCTTATTTGATGCGTTCTACCAGTTTCTAGTCTGCATTCCACCAACGTAACATAATTAAAGCGTTCTAGCACTTTATAATGGGTAATAGCATCTTTTCCGTGTTCTCCCTCGGGATAAGCTGTAAAGAGCTTCCTGAGGCGCTGATGGCGTCCTACATGAGCTACGATTGTTCCTTCGTTTTCATCAAAGTTACCCCATACCAATGCTACATATCTGCGGTGTACCGTGTGGTCAAAAAATTGTTTAGCCAATTCGCTCATTGCCTTTTGCTTTTTAGCCATTACAATGAGTCCACTGGTATTTTTATCTATTCGATGTACTAAGCCATATCTAGGCAATTCGTTTTCTTCTGATTGGGGAGAATTTTCTTTTAAATGATAAGCTGCGGCATTGAGTAAAGTTTTGTCAGGGTTACCACTACCTGGATGTGCCACCATTCCAACAGGTTTATTTACAATAAAGAGATCTTCATCTTCATACACGATATCCAAAGGGATATTTTGGGGAATGATTTCAGATGTTTCGGGTGTATTGGTATCGTAAATAATTACTTTATCGCCACCTTTGATCTTGTAATTATTTTTTATTGGCTTGTCATTAACCAATACAAGTTCATTTTCAATGGCTTGTTGAATTTTGTTACGAGTAGCTCCCTCCACTCTTGCCATCAAATATTTATCAATACGAATGGGTTCTTGCCCCTTGTCAATGGTAATAGATAGCCTTTCAAATAATTCTTCCGATTCTGATGATTCTTCTTCCGTATCTTTTTGCATTTTATAAAGTTGATAGTTTAAAAATTCATGTCCCTTCTTTCCATTATTTTTGCAAATTAAAACAAAGCATTGGATAAGCAACAAGTGATCTTTACTGATCTTGGAATTTTAGATTACAAAACGGCCTGGGATTACCAGGAAAATCTGTTGCAGGAGAATGTGACTATTAAAAGTCAGGCTCGAAATACTTCACCCGCTGTCCTTCCAATTGATTTGCCTACTAGGCATCATTTGCTTCTTTGTGAGCATACACCGGTATACACTTTAGGCAAAAGTGGCAATGTGGCCAATGTGTTGTTGAGTGATATCGAAATGAAACAAAACGGGATTGAATTCTTTCGTACCAATAGAGGAGGAGATATTACTTTTCATGGTCTGCAACAACTCGTAGGATATCCAATCATGGATTTGGAGAAGTTTTATACAGACATAGGCAAATACCTGAGAAATATTGAAGAAGCCGTTATTTTAACAATTGCTGATTATGGAATCAATGGACAAAGAAGCAAGGGGGAAACGGGTGTTTGGATTGATCCGGATATGCCAGGCAAAGAGCGAAAAATTTGTGCTATTGGAGTGCGTTGCAGTCGGTGGATTACGATGCATGGATTTGCGCTGAATGTAAATACGGATTTAGCTTATTTTAATAACATCATTCCTTGTGGTATTCAAAACAAACAAGTTACTTCTATTGAAAAAGAATTAGGTAGAAAAATTGATTTTAATGAGGCGAAAGAAAAATTCAAAATGAATTTTGCAAAAGTGTTTGAGGTAGAATTTATTTAGCTACTTATTGCTCTTGATGTCTTTAGGAATTAAAAACTTATTTTTTTCTATAAGTCTTCCATCTTCAAAAATTTCGAAATAAAACCAGCCTGAGTGAACGAAATTTTCTTTTTCTATGATTAGGTAATCTTCTTTTATGTTGCGTATTTCAAAAATTGCCACCTCTTCTTCATTAAAGAATTTAATTTGATAGCTTTTAATCATGGCGGCAGGAAGATGTATGATTAAACTGTTTTGTTTGCCTGTAAAAACTCTATTGCTTGGGTAGTTGGTTTCTACCGATTTTCTTAGACGCAACACCATGGACGAGTCTATTGATTGATTTATTATAAATGGGGATTTGGTTATTTTTTGTTGATCCGCAATATCTGCTCTTTTCAAAGAATCAATTTGTTCTACTGATTCAGATTCCTTTACAATGACTTTTACTTCTTTTTCTATTGCAACGATGGTATCTTTCTTTATAATGGCTATAGGATCTTTCTTAATAGCGAGGGTGTCTTTCCTTTTTTCAATAAGGGGAATGGGTGGTGGCATTACAACTATAGGTTCTTCAATCATAACAAAAGGGGGTAGTGGAGGATTTTCCCTGAAGGGTATTCTAGAGGGCCCAATTTCGTAACTGCCTCCTTCGAAAAGTATAGAGACTCGATAATACATTTTATTATAGGGCGGATTGTTATCAGGATATCCGTTTTCTTTATTTGTAGGGTTTAATACAGATCCAATAGTTTTGAAATTTCTTAAACTATCATATGATCGTTGTATTAAGATATTTGATATGGGCTTATCATATTCATTCAGCCAGCTTACAATAATTTTTCCATTAAAGTTGTTTACGCTGATAGCAGGCAGTGTATTTTGCGCATAAGAATATGCATGAAATAGGAGGGAAGATAAAAAAAATAAAATGACAGTTTTCTTCATGCGATATGAGCTATTTTTAAAAGAGCTGGTCTCTTTAAAATTTCACTATGCAAATATAGAGGGATGTTGAATGAATTAAAAAACTAAAGTTCCTTTTGAGAGAGAAGCATTTCCTTGTAACCCGCCGGTATGAAGGCAACAGATTTTGCTTCCCTTAGGAAAGTATCCTTCACTAATTTTATCTAATACTCCATAACACATTTTAGCTGTATATACAAAATCTGTAGGGATGTCAAATTCGGTATAAAAAGCATTCATAAATTCAATCAATTCATTTGTTTTTTTTGAATACCCCCCAAAATGATAATCATTAAAAAAAGAAGGGATTTTTTTTGTTGAGTCATTTGTTAAAAAGGATAATCTATCCGGCAGGTCGTTCATATTTTTAATAACAGGAATGCCAATGACTTCTTGAGTTGGTTTTGCATTCAAAACAATGCCGGCTAAGGTAGTGGCGGTGCCTACAGCCATGCAGATATGTGTTGCTGAATGCAATGCTTCATTGTCCATTATTTTTGCCGCACCCATTGCTCCCCAATGACTATATCCTCCTTCAGGAACGATGGTGCAATCCTTGTATTTCTCTTTAAATACAGTATAGTTGGTCTCTGTTCTTGTATAGTCGTTTCTTGAAATATATTCAAGCTCCATGCCGTAATCTAAACAATGCATTAATGTGTGGGAAAGTATTGCAGGCTTTTCTCCTCTTACAATGCCTATGCATTGTATTCCTAAAGATTGACAGTAATAGGCTGTAGCAACTAAATGATTAGAGTAGGCTCCTCCGAAAGTGACAATCTTTTTAGGGGAACTTTTTAATGCTTCTTTGATAAAATAATGCAGTTTAAAAATTTTATTTCCAGATACAATTGGATGAAGGAGATCTAGTCTGGCAATATGCATAGACACTCCGTACTGGGTAAATAGAGGGCTGTGAAGAGTATTCAATTTAACAGGTTGGTCCGACAGCAATATTGTAATTTTTAAGTTGGTTTATGCTATTTTTGCTCCTTGCAAGATTCAAATATAAATTTAAATCAACTTATTTGATTATGAAACCTACATTATTGATATTGGCTGCAGGAATGGCTAGTCGCTATGGAAGCATGAAGCAGACGGAAGGGTTTGGTCCTTGTGGCGAAACGATTATGGACTATTCAATCTATGATGCCATCAACGCAGGTTTTGGAAAAGTGGTTTTTATCATCAGAAAAGATTTTGCAGAAAGTTTCAAATCAACATTTGGAGATAAACTGAAGGATCAAATTTCTGTAGATTATGTATTTCAAGAGTTGGATTCTTTTGTTAAAGATTCAAGTGTTTTGAATGAAAGAACAAAGCCTTGGGGAACGGGCCATGCCATATTGTGCGCCTCTTCAATCATTAACGAGCCTTTTGCCGTTATAAACGCCGACGATTATTATGGACCAGATGCTTTTGCAAAGGCTTCTGATTTTTTAAAGAATAGGTGCAATGAAAATACATATTCAATAGTAGGGTACCAACTAGATAAAACATTGAGCAGCCATGGAACCGTGAGTAGAGGTGTATGTGAGGTTGATTCTGCTCATAATTTGGTTTCGATTAATGAGCGTACCAAAATCTATAAAGAAGTTGATAAGGTTGTTTTTGAAGAAGATGGAAACAACATCGAAGTAAGCGGCTCGTCAAGTGTTTCTATGAATTTCTGGTGTTTCCACCCAAGTGTTTTTCAATTGGCTAATCAGTTGTTTACTGATTTCGTAGTGGCAAATGGCACTAATCCCAAATCTGAATTTTTTATTCCAATTATTGCTGATTCATTTATTCAAAATAGTGCAAATTCAATCAAAGTGATTCCAACCACTGCTCAATGGTTTGGAGTAACCTATAAAGAAGATGCAGCTGGAGTAAAACAAAACATTGATGCATTGATTGATGAAAAAGTTTATCCACCTTGTTTGTGGAAATAGTATGTATAAAGTGAATGTAAAAAGGCAGTGATTTATCACTGCCTTTTTACTCTAGTATAATGGGTGGGTTAGTTGCCTTTAATCATAAATATATAATCTTCTACTTTCTTAATTTGACCAACTCTTTCAGTCCCCTTAAGAGAAGGGTTTGAAGTAATCCTTATTTTCTCATATTCTTTGTTTTTTCTTACTTCTTCAATTGCATTATATACATTGGATGATTTTACTGCGAATACCACTCCCTCAGCATTGGTTTCTCTACTTGATATGATACCTATGACTTCCCCTCTTTTATTGATTACTGGAGAGCCACTATTTCCTTCGTTTACTGATGTGCTAAGTTGGCAATAAACGCTATCCATATTATAGCCATTTTTTGCACTCACATATCCTTCTCCATAAACAATTTCTTGCTTTGGAAAGCCCAGTGTATAAATTTGTTCTCCTAGATCAGTATGTCCTTTTCTAATACTATAGGGTGGGGCAGGAAGTCGTTTAAAGTCTTCGTCAATAACTTTGATAATCGCTAAATCATTGTCTGTATTCACATAAACGGAGATGGCTTTAAATTGCTCTCCTTTACTGTTTTCAATAACTAGTTGATGGGGTGCTTCATTTAACACATGGGCATTTGTAACAATGAAATTGTTATTTGCATCAATTAAAAATCCGGTGGCCCTGAATTTACTTTCTAGTCTTGGTTTGACTATCTTGGGTGTTATTGAATTGGTATTTAGTTTGCCAATTTCTTTTTCTAGTTTCTTGTATTTATCATCCTGTTCTTTTATTTTTTCAACTAAAGGCTTGATGTTATTGTTTTTATTATTGCTGAAAAACGAGATGGTACTTGCGCTGAATATTGAAACAATGCCAGCAATAGAAGCTGCTACAGCAATTGTTCGCTTGTGTTTGTTCCACAGGTAAATAATCTTTGCAGTTCCTCTCAGGCTATTTTTTGTAATAAGCCCTTCGTCAACCAATTTAGAAACAGTTTCGTGGATAGAATGCTTGAAGTTTTTCAAGCTGCTATATTTATTTAATTCGGCTAGAAAGAAAATTTGCTCTACAACCTGCTGGTCTAGTTCAGGATTCTTTTGCCTCATTTCTTCGAAATAGGTTTTCTCAGAATCGTTCATTTCTCCTTTGATATATCTTTCTATCGTATCAGCTAATAAAATATCATCCATATTACAGTGTGTTTTTATACTGTGCAAAAAATAATTTTTTCAGTCTCACTAAGCATTTATATTTCTGTGTTTTTGCATTGTTTGCGTTTGTGTACTGAAATCTATCCGCAATTTCTTGCATTTGTTTCTTTTCAATATAGTATGCTTCTAAAAGACTTTTACAAGGTTCACCCATTTTACTCATAGCATTTTCCATGATATCAAAACTCAATTGTCTTTTTTCATGTTGCTCTAGATCTTCTTCCACGGAAATTACTTGCTCCAGATCATCCGTTTGTATTACCAAGCGTTGCTGCTGCTGTAATTTTTTAAGCCATAATCTTTTACAAACTGAGTATAAATAGGTTTTTAGTTGGCAATTCAGTTCGAAATGGGGATTGTTAGCTTTTCCAAACAATACAATCATCGCTTCCTGAAATATGTCAGCCGCATCATCTAATGTGCCTCTATTGTGAAGAATCAGATTTTGAACCATTGGGTAATTATCTCTATAGATCTTCTCTATAGCCCGCCTATCCTCACTTGCTAATCCTTTCAATAGCTCTTTATCCTGTTCGGGTATATTCACTTAATTATTAGTTTATACTATTATTTGTAATTAGTAACCCATTTTGGGTTACCTTTTTTCAATTTGGGTATTAAAGAGCAAATTATAATTTTAAATCAAAAAAAAACAACAATGAAAAAATTTCTTGCTATCGCAACAATCGCTGCAATCATGGTTTCTTGTAATGGAGACAAATCTGCAGAAACTACAACTACTACTACTGATACTGCTGCTGTAACAGTTGATACTGCTGCTGCTGTAACAGTTGATACTGCTGCTGCTGTAACAGTTGATACTACTGTTAAAGCTAAGTAATTCAACATTCAATATTCGAATCTCGGTTCGATTATTAATGAAACTATTAAAAGCCATCCAATATTGGGTGGCTTTTAAATTTTTATATAACTTGAGAAAAACAGCTTATTGGATTTCATTTTTATATAAGCCTTTTAATTTACTGGAAACCATTGCTTTACGATATGGTTAACGTTACTTTAAATAGTAAGTTTAGTCCATTTATTCCGTTAGAGTAGCTTTGTTATCTCTCAAATTGAAATAATTTCACATGATGAATTCTAATATACTTCTGCTAAATACTTTCTTTAAATCCTTAAAGCATTATGATTATCACCAGCTAAATGGTTGTTGTAGTGAACATGTTGTATATTTTGATCCCATATTTGGTTTATTAGAAAGAAATAAACTAATTGGCCTGTGGGAGATGTTGAGCAAAAACGCAAAAGGACTAACAATTGATTACGGTGAAATAGTGCCGGTTGATGATGAATACTACACTTGCGATTGGTCAATTACTTATTATTATCCTCCAACAGGTAGAAAAGTGCAAAGTTCCATTAAATCTTACTTCTTGTTAAAGGAAGGGAAAATTGAGGAGTATAGCAATGCTTACAGCATTCATGATTGGAGTAAACAAGCTATTGGCTTTACTGGATGGCTGTTTGGTTGGAATCGATTTTTCCAGCAAAGCATTAAAAATAAAGCCCAAAAAGCACTTATAAGTTTCCTGCAAGGATAACTACTGTACTTGAGTAATCTTAATGGTATTTGTGGGAAGATGCATGGCTATTGGAGTACTGCCTGTATTAATTACTACATCATCTTTTTGCAAGAATCCTCTTTTTTTGAGAATATTAATTTGATCAAAGATAATCCCATCTAAACTTTCTTCTTCTGCATAATAAAATGCACGAACACCCCAACTCAAACTTAATTGATTGATTAAGCTTCTTTCCTTGCTAAAAATATACAAGGGGCTTCTAGGCCTGTAGCTGCTCAACATAAAAGCCGTGTAGCCGCTTTGGGTCATTCCAATGAGAGCATCTGCTTTTGAGTCATTTGCAAGCTTGCATGCACTATAACAAATTGCATCGCTCAAAAAGGAAGGGGAGTGAGGTTGCGGTGCTAAAATATCATCCCTATTATAATCGTATACAGTACGCTCAACGTTGGTTATTATTTTGCTCATTGTTTCTACTACCAATGTAGGATAAGATCCCATTGCAGTTTCTCCACTTAGCATGACTGCATCTGCGCCTTCAAATACAGCATTTGCCACATCGCTTACTTCGCTTCTGTTTGGCTTGGTTCTATCCATCATGCTCTCCATCATTTGAGTAGCTACAATAACAGGTTTTGCTCTGTGCATACATTTTCGGATGATGTCTTTTTGAATAATGGGTACGTCTTCAATTGCTACTTCTACGCCTAAATCACCCCGTGCAACCATGATTCCATCGCTTTCAATAATGATATCACGAAGATTCTTCAATGCCTCGGGCATTTCAATTTTAGCGATAACCTTTATTTTACTGTCTTGTGCTTTGATGAGTTTTTTCAGTTCTATAATATCAATTGCTTTACGCACAAAGGAGAGTGCTACCCAATCAATTTTTTGTTCAATGATGAATTGCAGATCTACTAAATCCTTTTCAGTTAATGAGGGCATGGTAAGTTCACTGTCTGGTAGGTTCACTCCTTTTTTAGGCAATAATATTCCTCCTAGTGTGACACTTACTAATACTTCTTTATTGTTTAATATTTTTTCTACTTTTACTTCCATTTTTCCATCATCCAGAAAAATGCGTTCGTTTACTTTTACATCAGAAGTTAAGTTGGGGTAGGATACATAGATTTTCTCTTTAGTGCCCACAATTTTTTCAGTAGTGAAAATAAATTCATCTCCACTCGTTAATTGGATGCTTCCATTTTCTAATTCACCTACTCTTAATTTAGGTCCTTGTAAATCACCCAATATTGCAATATTATAGGGTTCGTTTTTGATTATTTTTCTAATTCTTTCTATCACTATTTTTTTGTCTTCATGACTTCCATGAGAAAAATTCAGACGAAAAACATTTGCACCTGCCTTTACCAATGCTAACAAGCCTTCATAGCTATCGCAAGCTGGGCCTACTGTTGCAACGATTTTTGTTCTTTTTTGCGAATGTGCAATTCCGGCTTCTTTGTCCATTCCATCGTGCACGTATTTATCAATGTGAGTACTCATAATTTCTATTCTTTTTTCTTGATCTATTAAGTAGCTAATATTTTAACGATGTTCATCCACTCGTCATTTATATGTTGTTTCTTTTTGACCGCTTCATTTAATGCAGTATAGTTCATTTTGTTATTCAGGATTCCTACAAAAACATTGTGTCTGCCTTGTATTAAACTTTCAACTGCATGAAAGCCCATTCTGCTCGCTAGTAACCTATCCATGCAAGTAGGTGATCCTCCGCGTTGAATATGACCTAATATACAAACTCTTACTTCTAGTTTAGGTAATTTTTCGCTAATTAAACTTGACAATTCATTTGCTCCAAATTCATCGCCTTCGGCAACAATGATTAAGTTAACCAGTTTTTTTCTTTTTTCCTTTTCCTCTAATGAAGCAATGATGTCTTTGATATCAGTCTTTCTTTCTGGAATTAAAATATTTTCAGCTCCTGTTGCAATGCCACTGTGTAGGGCAATGTATCCGGCGTCTCTTCCCATCACTTCAATAATAAAAAGCCGGTCGTGTGCTTCAGCTGTGTCTCTAACTTTGTCAATTGCTTCTACCGCAGTGTTAACAGCGGTATCAAATCCAATGGTAAAATCTGTTCCGGCAATGTCTTTGTCGATGGTACCAGGCAATCCTATACAGGGTATATTGAATTCATTGCTGAATATTTGAGCGCCTCTAAAACTTCCATCCCCTCCAATAATGACTAGTCCATCAATTCCTCTTTTTGTTAAATTATCATAAGCTTTTTTACGTCCTTCATATTCCATGAATTCCTGGCATCTAGCAGTTTTAAGAATGGTGCCTCCTCTTTGAATAATGTTAGCAACGCTTCTATTTTCTAGTTTAATAATTTCATCCTCCACCATGCCGCTATATCCTCTCATAATGCCATAAACCTCTAGGCCATGATAGATGCCCGTTCTAACAACGGCTCTAATTGCTGCATTCATGCCTGGACTATCTCCGCCACTCGTTAGTACTCCAATTTTTTTAATTTTATTACTCATTTTTCATCTTTAATGGCATAGTTGGTATTCTTTCTTACAAAATTAAACATTCTCCATGAAAAAAATAAGGAGTTAACAACTCATTCTATAAGGAGGCTTATTACAGGCAGCCCTTCTTATTACATTCTTTCAGGAACGCTGATTCCCATTATTTGCATTCCACTTTGTAAAACAATAGAAGTCATAACGGAAATTTGTAAACGAAGTTGTTTTTTCTTTTCTGATTCTGCATTCCCAATGGAATGTTCTGCATAAAACGAATTGAATGTTTTTGCAAGGCTAAATAGATAGTTTGCAAGCGTAGAAGGATTGAGTTCTTTTGCAGCTTCTGATATGATGCTTGGGAATTGCTCAAGTGTAAACAATACTTCTTTTTCAAGAGGAAGTAGTGTGCTTTCGTTTTTACTATTTTCAGTCAGGGCTTCTTTTCTTAAAATGCTTTTTATTCTAGCAAATGTGTATTGAATAAAAGGGCCTGTAAATCCATGGAAATCGATTGATTCCTCTGGATTAAAAATCATTTTCTTTTTTGGGTCTACGCGCAATAAATAAAATTTCATAGCGCCTAGTCCTATTGTTTTATATAAGACATCTAGCTCTTCGCTTGTGAAATCTTTTACTTTTCCCAAGGCTTCGGTATGTTGTTTGGCTGTAGCGATCATTTCTGCTACCAAGTCATCGGCATCTACAACAGTGCCTTCTCTGCTTTTCATTTTTCCTGTGGGAAGTTCTACCATTCCATAGCTCAAATGATAGATATCGTCAGCATAAGGAAGGCCTAATTTTTGAGCAATGAGCTTTAGTACTTTCATGTGATAATTTTGTTCATCGCCAATCACATAAATACTCTGATCAATTTTATATTGATCATATTTTTGTTGAGCTAACCCAATATCCTGAGTCATGTAAACAGATGTGCCATCTTTACGTAGCACCAGCTTTTCATCAAGTCCATCAGCTGTTAAATCGATCCAAACGCTTCCGTCTTCCTTACGAAAGAAAATGCCTTTATCAAGGCCTGCTTGAACGATGTCTTTTCCCAGTAAATAGGTGTCACTTTCGTAATACGTTTTATCAAAATCACTTCCGATGGTTTTATAAGTAACCTCAAAACCTTCGTATACCCAGCCATTCATTTTTTTCCATAAGTCAATCACCTCAGGTTTTCCTGCTTCCCAATCGTTGAGCATTTGTTGGGTTGCCAACATAATTGGCGCATTCTTTTCAGCCTCTGCTTCGTTCATTCCCTTTTCGACCAACTCTTTAACTTCCTTTTTATATTCGTCATTGAATTTCACATAATAATCTCCCACAAAGTGATCGCCCTTTTTATTAGTAGTAGCAGGAGTTGCACCATGAGCGAAACGTTGCCAAGCGATCATGCTCTTGCAAATATGAATACCGCGATCGTTTACGATACAGCTTTTTAATACTTCGTAACCATTTGCTTTTAATAATTCAGCAACACTCCAACCTAAAAAATTATTTCTTAAATGTCCGAGGTGAAGTGGTTTGTTGGTATTGGGAGAAGAGTATTCTACCATTACTTTTTTGCCATTGATTGGATGCTTTCCGAAACAGCTGTCATGGTGATGTTGATGTAAAAGAGTGTTCCAATATTCGTCAGCAATGCTTAGATTTAAAAAGCCTTTGATGATATTGTAATTTGTAAATAAATCAGGGTATCGTGTAATTAAATTTTCTCCGAGTTGTTTACCAATTAATTCGGGGGAGCTTTTTAAAGACTTTACCAATGAAAACAATACGATCGTATAATCTCCTTCAAACTCATCTTTTGTTTGGTTTACCTGAAAATCTTTTTCCGAAAATGAACTTGAGTAGATGCTTGTGAGGGTATCTATTACACTTTTCTGGATGTTTTTTACAAGACTCATACAGCAAAAGTAACGATTGATTTGCTGATGTGATAATTTGAAAAATGAATACGGAGAAGATTTGTCCATTTTTGGGGGTGTTCACCCTGCACAATTATCCAATTAACCATTATCTTTGCCCACTTTTATATATTATGATAAGTGCAAACAACATTACGTTAGCCTACGGTAAAAGGGTCTTATTTGATGAGGTAAATATCAATTTTTCGAAGGGAAATTGCTATGGAATCATCGGTGCCAATGGAGCGGGTAAATCTACTTTCCTTAAGATTATTAGTGGAGAAATTGAGCCCAATAAGGGAACGATTGATATTACGCCAGGAGAGCGCATGGCAGTACTGAACCAAAATCATTTTGCATTTGATGACCAAACAGTCATAAATACGGTGTTGATTGGGCATAAGAAATTATGGAAAATCATGCACGAGCGAGATGCTATTTATGCTAAAGAAGATTTCAGTGAAGCAGATGGAATCAAAGCAGGCGAATTGGAAAATGAGTTTGGAGAAATGGGTGGATACACCGCCGAAAGCGATGCGGCTACTTTATTAAGTGAGCTGGGTGTACAAGATGATTTGCACCAGCAACTTATGAAAGACATCAGTGCAAATCTGAAAGTTCGTGTACTATTAGCTCAAGCTATTTTTGGAAGTCCAGATATCCTTTTATTAGATGAGCCTACCAATAACCTAGATGTAGAGACGATTAGTTGGCTAGAAAATTTCTTAGCAGAATATGAAAATATTGTGTTAGTAGTTAGTCATGATCGTCACTTTTTAGATGCGGTGTGTACGCATGTTGCGGATGTGGATAGAAGTAAAATAAAAGTATATACCGGTAATTATTCTTTCTGGTACGAGAGCTCTCAATTGGCAGCTCGTCAGATGTCGGATAAGAATAAAAAAGTGGAAGAGAAGCGAAAAGATTTATTAGATTTCATTGCTCGTTTCAGTGCCAATGCATCTAAGAGTAAGCAAGCCACCAGTAGAAAAAAGGCATTAGAAAAATTAGTGATAGACGACATTCAGCCTTCGAATCGTAAGTATCCTGGCATTATATTTAAACAGGAAAGAGAGGTGGGAAATGAAATTTTGAAGGTAGAAAATCTGTCTAAATCTTTCGATGGAAAAATGCTTTTTAGTAAGCTTAATTTCGATATTCAAAAGAATCAGAAAATAGCTTTTTTAAGTAGAGAGCCGATGGCGCTTACTTCATTCTTTGAGATTATTAATGGAAGATCCAAAGCTGATGGGGGGAATATAGAATGGGGAACAACCATTACTCCGGCTTATTTGCCCAATGACAACTCAGAATATTTTGACGGGAGTACGCTTAATTTAATGGATTGGTTGCGTCAGTTTGTTCCACCAACAGTAAAAGATGTAGATGAAGATTTCTTAAGAGGGTTTCTTGGAAAGATGCTCTTTAGCGGAGATGAGATATTAAAGAAAACTACCGTATTAAGTGGAGGAGAAAAAGTGAGATGTATGCTCAGTAAAATGATGCTTCAAAATCCTAATGTGTTGATTCTAGATGAACCTACCAATCATCTTGACCTTGAAAGTATTATTGCATTTAATGATAGTATGACGACTTTCCCTGGCATTGTATTATTTACTACTCATGATCATCAATACATGCAAACCGTTGCCAATCGAATTATAGAAATTACACCTAATGGTATGATTGACAAATTGATGACTTATGACGAATATTTGCAAGACGATCGTGTGAAAGCACAAAGGCTTGAATTGTATGGAAACTAATGAATAAATATATTTTTAAAAAGATAAACCGATAAAAAATGAAAAGTAAAATAATATTGTTTGGACTCATTTTATTAACCCTATCGAATGATTCTATTGGTCAAAGCAAGTCTGAAAATGAATACAAAAGTGCATTGGGCGCTAAGTATCGCCCTTTAGGAGTTACCTATAAGAATTTCATTGGCAATAATAAAGCGATTGAAGGGGTGGCTTATTTTTTAGAGCAAGGTGCTCGCGTGACTTTGTTATATGAAGTACACAATAGCATCAATGGAATTGATGGATTAAAATGGTATGCTGGCCCAGGATTGCACATGTCTTTGTACAATAATTATGTTATTGGTCTTGATGGGGTATTAGGACTTGATTATAGGATTCCTTCAACTTCTATTGGATTGTCTCTAGATTGGCAGCCTTCATTTGATTTTGGCAAGGGCTCGAACTTTAATGGTGATTGGGGTGGGTTGAGTATTCGTTATATTTTCAACTAAATAGCCACTCAGTCTTGCTTTAATGAAACAGAAAATCACAAGTTTTATAGATGTATTTTATCCGCTGTTTATTAGATGGATGCCTATTCAAACTTTTAGGTATTTAGTTTGTGGCAGTACCAATACGTTGCTTGGTCTTCTTCTTTACTTTATTGGATATCAGTATCTGTTTATTCGTCAGGTTTTTGACCTAGGTTTTTTTGCATTCAAGCCCCATGTAGCAGCTCTGTTTCTTTCTAGCACGATGTCTTTCTTTATAGGATTTTTATTAAATAAGTACGTTGTTTTTATAGGGTCTACCCTTAAGGGGAGAATTCAATTGTTTCGATATTTTTTGGCTTTTGCTTTTAATTTACTGGTAAACTATCTGATGCTTAAAGTATTGGTTGAAATATGTTTATGGGATGTAATGATTAGTCAAATTTCAACTACAACATTGGTTATTTGCATTAGCTATTTAGTTCAAAAGAACTTCAGCTTTAAAATAAAGAAAGAGTTATAAGTCGCTTATTATTAACTAAATGGGCTATAACTAAATAAGCAATGATTAATTTACACCGTCAGGCCTATAGTTATTTTTAATTCATTGGTAAAGGCAGCTAATCTTGTAGAAATGGCTGATTTGAAGCTATATTGGCTGCTATTTTGTACATAAACTCACTTAATTTCTGCCATTTTTTCATCATTTTTTGGTTGGCATAATCATTGACAATCATAATCTAAACAAATTATTATGGGTAAAATTATAGGAATTGACCTTGGAACAACCAACAGTTGTGTTTCGGTAATGGAAGGCAACGAGCCAGTTGTAATTGCAAATGATGAAGGTAGACGTACGACGCCTTCTGTAGTGGCATTTTTAAAAAATGGGGAGCGCAAAGTGGGAGATCCTGCAAAACGTCAGGCTATTACCAATCCTCAAAATACCATTTCGAGTGTAAAAAGATTCATGGGCCGTATGTACGATGAGGTTACCGAAGAGAGTTCTCATTGGAGTTATAAGGTGGTAAAGGGTGATAATAACACCGTTAGAATTGATATTGATGGTAGATTATATACTCCGCAAGAAATCAGTGCGATGGTTTTACAAAAAATGAAAAAAACTGCAGAAGACTATCTTGGACAAGAGGTAACTGAAGCGGTGATTACCGTTCCTGCCTATTTCAACGATGCTCAACGTCAGGCAACTAAAGAAGCTGGCGAGATTGCAGGGTTAAATGTAAGAAGAATTGTAAATGAGCCAACAGCAGCAGCTCTTGCTTATGGCATGGATAAGAAAGGGAAAGATCAGAAGATTGTAGTATTCGACTTAGGTGGTGGAACTTTTGATATTTCTGTTCTTGAATTGGGAGATGGGGTGTTTGAAGTAAAGTCTACTAACGGAGATACTCACCTTGGTGGAGATGATTTCGATAAAATAATAATGGATTGGTTGGCAGATGAATTTAAATCTGACGAAGGAATAGATTTACGCAAAGATCCTATGGCTTTACAGCGCTTAAAAGAAGCGTCAGAAAAAGCTAAAGTGGAATTGTCTTCTTCTACTGAAACTGAAATCAACTTACCGTACGTTACAGCAGTGGATGGCGTTCCTAAGCATCTTGTAAAAAAATTAACTCGCGCTAAATTTGAAGCATTGGCTGATAAATTATTTGAGCGTTGTTTGAAACCTTGCGAAGCTGCATTGAAAGATGCCGGCATTTCAACTTCTCAAATTGATGAAGTGATTCTTGTGGGGGGAAGCAGTCGTATTCCTAAAGTGCAAGAAATCGTAGAAAAATTCTTTGGCAAGAAACCAAACAGAGGAGTGAATCCTGACGAGGTAGTTGCTATCGGAGCTGGTATTCAAGGAGCTGTTTTATCTGGCGATGTAAAGGATGTATTGTTGTTAGATGTTACGCCACTTAGTTTGGGTATCGAAACCATGGGCGGTGTAATGACTAGATTAATAGATAGCAATACCACAATCCCTACAAAAAAATCAGAAGTATTTAGCACAGCTAGCGATAATCAGCCTGGTGTTCAGATTCATGTGTTACAAGGAGAAAGACCAATGGCTCCCCAAAATAAAAGTTTGGGTATGTTTAATTTGGACGGCATTCCCCCTGCTCCTAGAGGCGTTCCTCAGGTAGAAGTTACTTTTGATATTGATGCGAATGGCATTCTACATGTAAGCGCTAAAGATAAGGGTACAGGGAAAGAACAAAAAATCAGAATTGAAGCAGGTAGTGGATTAAGTAAAGAAGAGATTGAGAAAATGAAAAACGATGCGAAAGCAAATGAAGAGTCTGATAAAGCTGAAAGAGAAAAAGTAGATAAAATCAATCAGGCTGATAGTTTAATTTTTCAATCAGAGAAGCAATTGAAAGAATATGGAGAGAAGATTTCTGCGGATAAAAAGGCGCCAATCGAATCTGCACTTGCTAAATTAAAGGAAGCACATAAGGCAAATGACATTGCTCAAATAGATGCAACAATGGCTGAATTAAACACAGCTTGGACTGCAGCTAGCGAAGAAATGTATAAAGCTACTCAAGAGAATGCAGGAGCTCAGCCAGGAGAATCAAATGGTACCGAAGGGTCTAATGCTAGTTCAGAAAATGTGACGGATGCTGAATTCGAAGAAGTGAAATAGCTTTCTCTATAAAATAATAAACACTGACCGCAGTAAATTTTTACTGCGGTTTTTTTATTTTTGGCAAAAAAAAAGCCCTGAATAATCAGGGCTATATTTTTCAGAAAAGACTGTTTTTTACATCAAATCCATTGCCATGGCAAAAAACGTAACATTAAAAGGAAGAATCATAGAGCAATATCCTCCTCCAATTGAATACACCCAAAAAAAGGTTGCTATTGATAAGAAAAATAGTATCCAATAAAGGCCAGTTGATTTTTTAGTGTTTTCCATTCGTTGATAATTTTAGCAAATATAATGCAGAAAATAAAATAGTAGATATTTTTTTACAGGTCACTTAAAAATAGGCTATTTCGATTCTTTTTTCTTACCTAATGAGTAGCATGTTAATAATACAAGCGCTTATTTAAATAAAAATTATAGCCTATTAGCTAATATAATTAAGAGCGAATATGCGTTATACTTGATATAATCACTAATTTCATATTGCTTTATACAAACATGAAAATTTCATATAAAACATTTCAGCTTCCATTTAAATATCCGTTTACTATTTCAAAAGGAACCAAAACACACCAGCCCACTTTTGTGGTGGAATTGGATTATTTCGGCATGAAAGGTTATGGGGAAGCGCCCGCTATCAGTTATTACAACATTCCAATAGAAAAAATGGTTACTGATCTAGAGGCTAAAAGAATTTTTCTTGAGAAATTTTCTTTTTCTGATCCTGAACGCTATTGGCATTACCTGCATCATCTCTTCCCTAATAATTCATTTTTAGTTTGCGCGCTAGATATGGCTGGATGGGACTTGTATGGCAAAATGAAGAAAAAGCAATTGCATCAATTATGGAATCTTGATATTCAACAATCGCCGCTTACTGATTTTACGATTGGGATAGCAGACATTGATACAATGGTTAAAAAAATGGAAGAAAGACCCTGGCCAACATACAAAATAAAAGTGGGCACAGAGGATGATATTGAAACAGTGGCTGCATTGCGTAAGCATACGGATGCTATTTTTAGAGTGGATGCCAATGCAGGATGGAGTCTAGAAACAGCATTGATAAAAATCCCTCAATTAAAAGAGCTTGGAGTGGAATTGGTGGAGCAGCCTTTAGCCAAAGATGATTGGGAGGGGATGAAAGTCTTATTTCAAAAATCTTCTTTGCCATTGATAGCAGATGAATCTTGTGTAAGTGAACAAGATGTAATAAAGTGTGTGAATCATTTTCATGGCATCAATATCAAACTTACCAAATGCAGTGGCATTACTCCCGCAAGAAGAATGATTGAGCAAGCGAGATCATTGAATATGAAAGTAATGGTTGGTTGTATGAATGAATCTTCTGTAGGTACAGCAGCCATCGCACAGTTAGCACCTTTATTGGACTACGTTGACATGGACGGCACATTGTTGTTAACCGAAGATATTGCTGAAGGAGTAGGATTCGATTTTGGCAAAATTGAATACAGCCATCATGCGGGATTAGGGATAACCATCCTTCCTTTCAATTAATTTTTTTTAAAAAAAATAGTCGCCGGTATTTTCGGCGACTATGAGAATTGTTCTTTTGTTGATTACCAAATTTTTACACGCAAGCTATCTGCTCTGTACATAGGAGAACCTGGTTTAATATTAAATGTTGTATAAAATTCTTCCACATCTGCAAAGGGTCCGTTTACCCTGTATTTACCAGGAGAATGCACATCTGTTAGCAGTCTATTTTTTAATTGCTCTTCTCTCATATGTCCCAACCAACCAAGTGAGTAACCTAAAAAGTATCGTTGCATAGGAGTGAGGTTCGCAATTTTTTTATTTTCTTTAAATTGTGTTGTTTTTTTAAAGGCTTCAATACCTAATAAGATTCCTCCAAGATCTGCAATATTTTCACCAAGTGTTGCTTTTCCATTAATATGATATCCTTTTACAGGTTCAAATTCATCAAATTGCTTAATCATAACTGTTGATCTTTCATTGAAAGATGCTTCGTCAGATTTGGTCCACCAACTTACTAAATTTCCTTTTTCATCAAATTGTCTTCCTTCATCATCAAAGCCATGTGTTATTTCGTGACCAATGGTGCTTGCACCACCGTATCCATAAACCACCGCATCGTCTAATTCTTCGTCTCTGTATCCTGGCACAGTGAATATTCCAGCGGGCAGAACAATTTCATTGTTGCTTGGGTTGTAATAAGCATTATAAGTTTGTGGATACATATCCCATTCATCTCTGTCAACCGCTTTTCCTAATTTATTGTAATTGTAATTATGCCACCATAATCTGCTGTTCATATAATTTTTAGCCAAACTTTCCTTTCCAATGTTCATAGTTGAGAAATCTTTCCACTTTTCAGGGTAGCCTACTTTGCTTTTGATAGAGGCTAGTTTTAAATAAGCTTTTGTTTTTGTGCTATCACTCATCCAGGTGAGTTTTCCAATTCTGTCTTTTAGTGCTTCGCGAATAGCTTCCACCATTTCAGTGTATCTTTTCTTTGCTGTTTCGTTGAAAAACTCTTTCACATACAATTGGCCAAGCATTTCTCCCATTGCATCTTCTTCCATTTGAATGGCTCTTTTCCATCTTGGCTTTCTTTCTTTTGCTCCGCTAAATAATTTATTGAAATTAAAAGCTTCTTGTCCGAACGCATCAGGCAATACACCAGAGAGGTCGCTAATCAAATTGAATGTAACATAGCTTTTCCATGTGTCGAGTGGAATGCTTTTTAATAGGCTATTCAATGAATTAAAAAATTCTGGCTGACCTACTACCACTGAATCCACTTCATGAACTCCAATGGTGGTTAGATAATTTGTCCAGTTGATATTGCTTGATAATTTCCCTAAATCTTTAATAGCGAATTTGTTATAATTTTTATAGGGGTCTCTGAGGTCTTCGATTTTTCTTGAAGCAGTAGCTAATTTTGTTTCTAATTGAAGGATGTTTGTTGCAGCTTTTGTTGCTTGTTGCTGATTGCTGCCCGATAACGTTAGTATAGTTGCAATGTATTTTAAATAGGCATTTCTAATATTAATGGTAGATGAGTCTGTTTTAAAATAATATTCTCTTTCTGGCAATCCTATTCCTCCTTGAGAAAGCTGATAAGCCATAACATCACTTTGCTTAGAATCTTGAGAAACATAATCTGAGAATAGGGTAGAAGAACCAATTTTTTTACACTCAGCAATGGTGCTGATCAATGAATTGATATCTGAGATAGCATTGATTTTATCTAGCAGTGGTTTTATGGGAGACAATCCATCTTTTTCAATTTTGATTGTGTCCATAGCCATTGTCCAGAAGTCGCCAATTTTTTGATCATTGGATCCTGGTGTTGCTTTTGAAGCGGCTGCTTTCTCACTTATTTCTCTGAGGCGCTTATAATTTTCTTCTATCACTAGATTGGCAATTCCCCAGCTAGATTGTTCTCCTGGAATTGGGTTGTTTTTAATCCAATTACCATTTGAGTATAAAAAAAAGTCATCTCCAGGCAAAATCGAGGTGTCAATGTTTGCTGCTACTACATCTGATTTTGTAGTGGTATTGTTATTGGTGCATGCAAATAAGCATGTGCAGATAAAAATCGAGGCAAATAATCTGGTCATAATAAATTTATTTATAGTTAAAAGTAGTAAATGATTTCTTGGTTTAAAAAATATTTTAATTAGCGTGTTTTGTTCCAACATTTATACGATTTTCGCATATATGACTCCCGAACGTTCAGAAAGGCTCCATAAGGTATTAAGTAAAAGACAGCTTAATCTTACCATCGTATTAGAAAATGTATCAGATCCTCATAATATTTCTGCTGTTATGCGAACATGTGATGCAGTAGGGATACAAGAGATTTATATTTTGAATACCCATATACCCCGTCATAAAAAATGGGGCGCCAAAAGCAGTTCAAGTGCAGCCAAGTGGCTTACTATTCATCAGTTTTCGGATGTTCAATCTTGTTTTGAGGCATTAAGAAAAAAATACAAAAAAATCTATACAACACATTTAAGTAGTGATGCAGTTGATTTATATGAACTGAATCTTACTGAAGATGTAGCCTTGATTTTTGGGAATGAGCACAGTGGGGTAAGTGAAGAACTGATAGGGCTTGCAGATGGTAATTTCATTATTCCACAAGTAGGTATTATAAAATCACTTAATATTTCTGTTGCTTGCGCGGTGAGTTTATATGAAGCCTATCGTCAAAAAAACATCAAAGGGCACTATGATCAACCTCAAATTACGGGAGAGCCATTAAAAGCGCTTAAAGATGTGTGGGGCTTTTTAGAAGAAGAATAGAAATGTTCGTTATCGCTTTTTGTCCTGGGCTATTCAACTCTTTTGAAAACTAATTTGCTATCATCAATCAGATAGAAAAAAAGAAGATTGTCATTTAATCTATATTCTACTAATTGGTTGCTTAAAAGCTTCTCGAAAATTTTCGTTACTTGATTGTTTATTGAAACATTTTTATTGCCGACTTGAAATGAAGAAAATTTAATTCTATTTCCTCTAACTTCTATTGAAGCAGATACTTCATTACTCCCATCATTTCCAATCATCTTTTCTTTTGCTATGTTTAATTGAATGGAAGGCAAACCTTTGATAAAGTTGGATGCTTGTTGTTTTTCGTTGTTGATGTAATCTAGTGTCCATTTTTCATTTATTCTATAATCGTATAAAAATTGGCCACATCCAGTAAATACTACATCTGCTATCTTGACGGTTGTTTTTTTGCTAATTGACTGATTGCTTTCCAAATGATCGCATCCATTTTTAAATAAAGTAATCAGGACGGGTTGATTGTCTTTTATTAGAGTGTAATCCTCAGATGCATCTGATATTGTAGAAGGCAGTACGGGTTGTAATCTTAGCTTGTTGCTATTGGAGCTTGTGAAAACAAATTCTTTATCGAAGTCCATTGTTAGCTTCCATGGGGAGGGGTAATCTCCCATTCCAATGAAGTCGATTCCTTGAATTTGATTTGATAATAAATTCGAATCTTTTATAATTAATTTTTCTTGAGCCTTTACGCTTCTTTTATGGGTATAGCTTGCAGAATGGCAAGAGTAGAGGGTACATGAAAGTAGAAAAAGTTTAATGGCTGTTTTCAAGTTAGTTTTTTAAAATGTGAAGGTATGCTTTAAGGCTTTTATTTTAGAAAACGAATGTTAATTTAACTATTAAAGTGTAATTTTATTTAAACTTTCTTTTATGAAAAAGTGTTTTTTGTTTCTTTCAATATTTGTAATCTCTTGTACTTCAACAAAAGTCATCGATAAGGCCTTGCCAAATCAAGCCTCTATTGTAGTAGATGGAAAACTTTTTACTGCTTTATATCAACAAAAATCTGCAGAATACAAAGCATTGTGTTTACAGGCCTATAATTTGGCTGCTCTAAGACTTGTTCAATATTCAAACAATAATGGTAAACCTCAAGCAATCATAACAGACATCGATGAAACCGTTCTAGATAATAGCGCCTATGCTGTGCATCAAGGATTAGTTGGAAAAGAGTATGATCCGCAATCATGGTTTGAATGGTCTGTTAAAGGGATAGCGGATACCGTTCCAGGAGCTCCGTCTTTTTTAAAATTTGCCGCTTCCAAAGGGGTAGAGATTTTTTACATTACCAATAGAGAAGAAAGAGAGCGTGAAAGCACTTTAAAAAATCTTGCTCATTTCGATTTGCCTAATGCTGATGCTGCTCATTTAATCACTAGGAATGGGACTTCTAGTAAAGAGATAAGAAGACAACAAGTTTCACTCACTCATGAAATAGTGATGTTGATTGGAGACAATCTAGCTGATTTTAGTAGTTTGTTTGATAAGAAATCAATGGGTGATAGAGATGCTAATGCCAATCTTTCTCAAAAAGATTTCGGCAATAAGTTCATCGTAATTCCAAATCCTAACTATGGTGATTGGGAAGGGGCTTTATTCAATTACAATTACAAGCTCACTTCTTCACAAAAGGATTCTATAATAAAATCCGTTTTGAAATCTTATTAATAGGAAGATATTTTAGATGCTTCTGTTTGGATCGAAGTTTTCTAATTCTTTGCTTACTGCATTTAAGAATGTAGACCCCAATGCTCCGTCAATGATTCGGTGATCATAACTAAGAGAAATGTACATCATATGGCGAATTCCAATCGTATCTCCTTGAGGTGTTTCTATCACCATGGGTCTTTTCTTTATTGCTCCCACAGCCATGATAGCCACTTGCGGCTGATTGATAATAGGAGTACCCATAATGCTTCCAAAAGTCCCTACATTGGTTAGTGTAAATGTTCCACCTGTAGTATCGTCTGGTTTTAATTTATTATTACGTGCTGCATTTGCCAATCCATTTACTTGTTTTGTTAAGCCAACAAGATTCAGTTGATCAGCGTTTTTGATAACCGGAACAATTAAGTTTCCAGAGGGAAGGGCAGTAGCCATTCCTATGTTGAGGTCTTTTTTAACAATAATTCTATCTCCATCAACAGAGCTGCTTAATAAAGGGTATTTTTTAATGCTCTTTACGATTGCTTCAATAAAAAGTGGGGTGAATGTTATTTTTTCTCCTTCTCTTTTTTCAAATTCTTTTTTAATTCTTTCTCTCCATAAAACCAAGTTGGTTACATCGCATTCTGCAAAACTTGTTACATGTGGACTTGTTTTTTTACTGTCAACCATGTGTTTTGCAATAAGTTTTCTCAAGCGATCCATTTCAATAATTTCAACATTGCCCTGATATACAACAGGAGGTTGGTTGTTATTAGCAGGTTGTTCGGTTGTTGTATTGATAACAGATACTTGTTGAGTGCTAACAGTATTTGAGCTAGC
>CANJJU010000011.1 GCA_947474815.1 Chitinophagaceae bacterium
ATGCCAAAGCATTGGGAATGGTCCAATTAGGAACCATACTAGGAAAATTGAAAGGAACAATTGAAGCTACCACGCCAATGGGTACATGCTCTGTTCGGCATTCTACACCACGACTCACTTCCAATACCTCTCCCGTTATCAATTGCGGCAATGAAGTGGCAAACTCGGTAAGCTCAATACATTTTTCTATTTCGGCAACAGATTCGCTATACGTTTTACCATTTTCCTCGCTGCACAATTCGGACAATTCTTTGAGATGCTTTTCCAACAAAGTTTTATATCTAAAGAAAACTTGCACTCTTTCTTTTATAGGTGTTTTACTCCAAGCAGGAAAAGCAGCTTTGGCGGCCGCAACAGCTACGTCTAAATCTTTTCTTGAAGAAAGCTGCAATTCAGAAAGCAAATTGCCGTCTAAAGGAGAAATTACTTTAAGGGATTTTTTAGTGCTCGCATCAACGAACTTTCCGTTGATAAAGTTCTGAGTAGAAGGATATTTTGCCATAATGTTTACTATCAATTTTTTATTATTTAATTAAATAACTAAAAATATTTTATTTTAGACAATAAATATAGCATTATTTTTACTTTTTAATCAAATCAAGCCCCTTTTTTAATGTCTACGAATACTCAGCCTTCATTAGACGAATTGGACTTTGGAATCCTGTCCTTCTTACAAAAAGATGGACGAATGTCGTTTACGGTAATTGCTAAGAAATTAAAAGTATCCATCGGCACCGTTCGAACAAGATTCAACAAGCTAATAGAAGATGGCACCATTAATATTATTGGTAGAGTAAATCCAGATAAAGTAGGATTTAGGTGCTATGCACATATTGCCGTTTATGTAAGGCCTGCTACATTCAAAGAAAAAGTAGCTCAAAAAATTTCCACCCTTTCGGAAGTAAGTTTCCTTGCAATGACATCGGGTGATTACGACTTAGAAGTAGATGTCATGTGCAGAGACAATGAACATTTGGTTGATTTTGTAGATGAAATAAGCAAAATAGAGGGAGTCAATCAAACCAAAACAACCATCTATTTCAAAGTGTATAAATACGCTCAGCCAGATTTGAAATTATTAAAATAGAATGCTTTAGAAAAACTATAGCTACATAATTTAAAAGCTCAGCATATTTGCTGAGCTTTTTATATGAATCTTAATAAGATGTATTTTTTATTTACTCAACGCAAATTCTAAATTTGCATTCAATGATACTTCTGCTCCCACTGTTGCCCCACCCGCTTCAGTTAATGCATTCCATTTAAGACCGTAATCGAAGCGATTGATTGAACCAATCACTTTAAACCCGGCCTTGGTATTACCATAAGCGTCTTTACCAATGCCGCCAAACTTTACATCAAACACTATCTTTTTAGTGACATTTCTAATAGTCAGGTTACCAGCTAACTCATATTTGTTGCCCTCCTTCTTGTTGAATGAAGTGCTTTTAAAAGTCATCGTTGGATATGTTGCTGCATTGAAAAAATCATCTCCTTTCAAATGTCCATCGCGCATAGAATTATCAGTATTGATACTATTCACATCAATTGAAAATTCAATAGCAGCATCAGAAAAATCGTCTTTGGTGTTAACGATACTACCATTATATACTTTAAAACTTCCATCCACTTCAGAAATTACTAAATGTGTTACCGAAAACTTTACAGCTGAATGCACATTATCGACTTTCCATATTTTACTTGTTTGAGAAAAAACTTTGAAAGAAGCAAATAGTACTGCTGTGACAAATAAAATTTTGATTGAAAAACTTTTCATGATTATAGTTTAATATTTTAAAGAAAGAACAAAATTAACTAATTTTACTTACGAATATATACCTGTTACCTTTTGGTAAGTAAAATATTTAAAAATGACTAAAATAAAAAACGATGCCATTTGCCAGTATAAGTTAATGGCTTCTAGAGATGCCTTGGCTGTTATTCAAGGAAAATGGCGCATACCTATTATCATATCCCTTACCTATGGCAATAAACGATTTGGAGACATTCAAAAAGACATTGAAGACATCTCGCCTAAAATGTTATCACAAGAATTAAAAGCATTGGAAGAATCTAAAATAATCTCAAGGAAGCTGTACGACAGCATGCCCATTATGGTGGAATACTCCTTAACCCCTTTGGGAATTTCTATGCAAAAACTACTAGACGAATTGCTGAAATGGGGCATTCACTTTAGGAATGAAATTGTGGGAAAGAAGAAGACTTTGAAAAGACAACTAAATTGATGGGGGAACAGCATAAATTATAGAAACTCTATTTTAGTCAGCAATGCTTTATATAAGCTTTATGATTTTTTTGAATACAGTCTATTCCTAAGCCAAAATGCCACATTCACTAATATAATTAATGCAGGCACTTCCACCAACGGACCAATCACACCCGCAAAAGCTTGTCCACTATTCACTCCAAACACACCAATCGCAACCGCAATAGCCAATTCGAAATTATTTCCTGTTGCCGTAAATGCAATCGAAGCATTGGTTGAATAATCGGCTCCCGTTTTTTTCCCAATCCAAAAACTCAAGAAAAACATAATTGCAAAATAAATAACCAACGGAATCGCTACTCTAATCACATCAAAAGGTATTTGAACTATCAGCTTCCCTTTTAAACTAAACATTACCAAAATAGTAAAGAGCAATGCAATCAATGTAAAGGGAGAAATAAATGGAATAAATTTTTGCTGATACCAATCCTCGTTTTTAATTTTCACTAAAAAAAATCTAGTTAGAAAGCCTGCAACAAAAGGGATACCTAAATAAATAGTCACCGTTTTAGCTATTTGCAAAATAGTGAGTTGAATAACCATACTCTTTAACCCAAATAATGGAGGAAGTACTGTAATAAATAAATAAGCATAGAAGCTAAACATGAATACTTGAAATAAACTATTAAGAGCCACTAAGCCAGCAGCATACTCATTGTCCCCTTCGGCCAAATCATTCCAAACCATTACCATTGCAATACAACGAGCAAGACCAATCAGTATTAATCCTGTCATTAACTCAGGATATCCATGCAAAAAAGTGATGGCCAATACAAACATCAACACGGGCCCTATTACCCAATTGAGCAAAAGCGAAATAGCTAACAGACGTTTATTCTTGAAGACCTCCTTCAATTTATCAAACTTAACTTTAGCAAAAGGCGGATACATCATTACAATTAGCCCCACGGCTAAAGGAATATTGGTTGTACCTGAAGAAAAGGAATGTATAAATTCAGTAGCAGATGGAAATTGATAGCCTATTATTACGCCAATGAATATGGCCAAGAAAATCCATAGTGTAAGGTACCTGTCGAGAAAATTAAGTTTTTTTCTTTGATGAACCGGAGCACATTGATGAGAGGGCATGAGATTCTTGTTTGATACAAAAATAAAGCTTATTAAATGTATGCTCTTTAATCAAGGATAAAAAATATAGTGACTGCCTCATTCAAAGACAATCACTATATGAACAACATCTTATAATGCCCTTATAATACCTAATCTAACACGATATCCAGGAGGATTTTGTACCCCATTCATTTTATTAATAACGGAAATAGATAATGTAAGTGGGAAAGCATACTTTTTAATGGAAAAATTTGAACCTACATTGAAAAATCCCGCATAGTAACCCGAGTTGTTGTCAACAACCCCCTCTTCTTTCAGTTTATCTAACCACTCGCCATAATAACCTCCAAATAAAACCCACCCTATTTTTGAGCTGTTTTTTTGCAATGAATCTATTGAACAATTATTATTTCCGCCTTTAACTTTATAAGAGAGTGTTAGATTTTGCAATGATATGCTACCATAATAATTATGATTAAACCCTTTTGTAGTATGCTTGTATAAAGTATTTGCCGTAAGGGAATATTTATTCCATGATGTTGATAATACAATTCCCATCATTGGATCGTAAGATCCTGAACCAACAATAACGGTGGTATTATCGAAAGAAGAAGGCTTGCTTATTCCAGTAGGCAACTCTATTCCTGTTTGCAAGGCGACATTTAATTTATCTTTTGAAACCAATTGGGTAGTTGCCATTAATATGGCATCACCTACCCCTTTATCACTTCCATTATTGGTATGCAAAAATACATAAGGGACTAAAACAGAAAGAGTAATCCTGTTGCTTACTCCATATCGAATGCCTGCAGAACCAATAAACATGCTTGTTAATAATCTCTCATCTTCTTCTGGTGCCCCTGCATCCTTTATCGTACGATAATCACCATACGTCTCTACAAGAAATTTTTTCTTTTCCAAAGTAAGTACCCCATTGTTAAAGTCGCCAGTAGAAGAGCCAATTCCTGCACCAGCACAACAAGCACATTGAGAAAAAGAAACATAATAAAAATTTGAAAGTAAAATAGCAAGTAAAATATATTTAAGTTTAATGATTTTCATTTTATAGTATTAAATAATTAGAAATGTATAGATATACGCAACCCCTTAACCCATTCATAAAATGGAATTACAGTGTCAACATAACTGATAAGATGTAAAGTAAAAAAGTATAACTACCCCTGTGGTGGGTGAAAAAAACCATAAGAATGGTCTACAGGCTTATGAGTACCGTGCCATATATTGTCATCCGACATCTCAAAAAAGACAACTGCTGTGTTTGATAGATAAGAAATAATGGGAGAAGATGATTCTTTTTTATTGTCTTGTCTTTTTTCAGCATCACGCTTTTCTGTCCTTTCCTCTTCTTGGATTCTCTTCATCATCTGACACTTCCCATTACAATGCATTTTTGGTCTAGATTTATTAATGCAATTTTTGGCGTATTTAGAAGTGCCAATGAAATAATCCGCCATGATTAAATATTTCCCAGATTGCTGAATGAGAAAAGTTACAATAAAAACCAAAGAAACAAATCTAATAATGAATTCACGTCGAATCATGGGAAATTATGAAACACAAAAGTAATAGAAAAGAGTAATTTATCTTCTATAAAATATTTTACATCCAAAGGATTCTGTTTCAGGTAAAGACACCGCTCGTTGAGACAATAAATCTTTTACAGCATTGGAAATATAAGAGTTTGCTTTTTGTGGATTTTCTCCATCATCATCTATTGCACCGGAATATTTAATTACCCATTCGCCCTTTACATTCCAAATCACAAAAGCCTGTGGAGTGTGCTTTGCGCCAAAATTCTTCCCTACTGCTTGATCTGCATCTTGCAGGTATTGAAAATTAAATTTTTCTGATTTAGCCCTCTGACGCATTTGAACAAAAGACTCTTCTTTGTATAACAAAGTATCCATTGAATTGATAGCCAGTAACGGGACCCCTAAGGGAGCATATTTTTTATTCAGCTCATTCAATCGTTGGGTATATAATTTTGCAAAAGGGCAATGATTACATGTAAATACAATCATAAAGCCCTTTGCATTTTTAAAATTGCTTAACGATACGATTGTATTATTACTGCTTCTTAGTTTAAACTCTTTCACATTTCCTCCTATGCTATTTATTTTATGATGATCAGCCATCATAAAACTTAATAGGACAATCAACAATCCAGTGCTCACAAAATATTTACACATTTGCTTCATCTATTATCTTTTTATAAATTTCTTAGATACAACTGACTTATTTTCCTGATCCATGATACTTAATACATACGTTCCTTTAGCCAATTGAGAAAGGTTTATTCCCCTAGATAAATCTGGCTGTGGAAGCATCAACATCGTTCTTCCTAATTCATCAAATATCCAAGCATAATAAGCTACTGTGCTAGGTGAACTAAAATTAACATGTAAAATATCTTTCACTGGATTTGGGACAATCATATAGTCAAAAGCATTGTTTTGATTGTATACATTGATATTCAATGTGCAAGACTGTCCGCCAAAATCTAATACAAAACTTGCAACACCAGCTGAAGCAGGCGTACCCGTTATATCAAGACTAAGGTCTCCTCCACCATTTGCTAAAGTGCCAGGCTGCAATGCGGCTGTAAGCCCAGTTACCCCTGTAGAAGCTACCGATGGACCCGCCACAGGATAAACAGCACCATTTCCTCCCGTATAAGGCACGGCAACAGTAGCAATAAAAATTGTATTAGCATAAGCAGTTGTAGAAAGGGTTGCATTGTCGCAAAGTAAACTTGCGATGACAGGTAAAACAGGACCAACATCATTGATGGTTAAACTCAATGTACAAGATTGACCTCCCATACTTATGGAGAAATTAGCCGTACCCACTGATGTAGGTGTACCCGCAACAGAGTATGTTACAGATCCAGCTCCATTAGCTAGCGTGCCAGACTGAAGGGTAGCAGTCAAACCTGTCACACCAGTAGAAGCAATGATAGAACCTGACGTATACACTACTCCGTTACCTCCCGTATAAGGAACAGATGCCGTTCCTGAATAGACTACATTCACGGTAGCTGAAGTTGAAAAAGAAGCCGTATTACAAGACAATGAAGAAACAGTTGGTATTGTTGGCACTGTATTATTTACCGGTAAAGTCAATGTGCAAGTTTGTCCTCCGAGTGTTATTAAAAAATTAGCCGTTCCTGCCGATGAAGGTGTTCCTGAAATTGAAAAAGTAGCCGTACCAGTTCCATTAGCCAATGTGCCTGATTGAAGTGTTGCTGTCAAGCCCGTTACACCAGTTGAATTAACAGCGGTTCCAATAGTATAAGCTACCCCGTTACCTCCTGCAAAAGGAACTGATGCTGTTCCTGAATAGACTACATTCACCGTAGCAGAAGTAGAAAAAGATGCACCAGCACAATTCAATGCCGTGATCGTGGGAGAAACAGCAGTACTTCCTACCACAAATTGTCCCATCATTCCTTCATCTTCATGTAATGAAATATGGCAGTGATACATAAAAGGATGAATATTATCTGCATAATCATCAAACTTGGCTATAAACTTTACAGTTGATTGGCTTGGCACAAAAACTACATCTTTCCAACCGGCTTGTGCAGCAGCTGGTGCAGCACCACTTACAGAAAGAATATTAAATTCTACATCATGAATATGAAAGGGGTGTCCAAAATTTCCAGAGTTGGTTATTTGCCAAATTTCAGTATTGTTAAGAGGAACTGTATAGTCGTTGTAGTTTATATTGAATAATCTATGATTTAATATAAATGCAGCTCCTTGTACACCTGCAATAGTTGTATCGTTAATAGTTAAATTACGTGTAATATTTGCATCGGCAGATGGAATAGTATTTACAGTAGTCAATGCAGTTGGGATAGCTGTAATAGGATTACTCGTTAGGCTCCCAATATTTAAATGCAAGACATTAAAATCAATCCTTGCCAAAGCATTAGCAAATGGACCATTAGGAAAAAAATCTCCCCCAGGTGTTTGTTGAGATAATGTAGAATTATATGCTTTTAAATTAACACTTGTTCCAGATTGTCCAGTACAATTAATTAATATTTCAATTCTTTCGCCGGCATGCAATAAATACCTTGTTAATGAAACAGGTGTATTTAACAATCCCCCATCAGATGTTATCACATAAAATGATCTGTTATCACTAAATCCTAAATTATAGGAGCGCTCTATTGCAGCATTTAAAACTCTAAATCTTACAACCTGAGAAGGAATAGTGTACTGTGGACTTAAAACACCATTCACCATTGAGCTATCACCATAAGGCACTACACTAAATTGATTAGCTGTAGTAAAGTCTCTGTCTGTTAATACCAAAGGAATGTCATCTATTCCATATTGTCTGGGTAATGGCAATGCCGATTCAATGGCATCTCTTACAATAATTAACCCCCCAATCCCTTTAGTCATTTGTTCTTGGGTCATTTCATGTAAATGCGGATGATACCAATAGGTAGCTGCATTATTGGTTACTTTCCAAAAAGGCTGCCACAAAGTACCCGGGGGAATCACCTGATGAGGACCTCCATCCATTACAGCAGGCAAATGCATCCCATGCCAATGCAAGGTGGTTGAATCATTTAAATAATTGCGCACGTTCATATGAACGGTGTCCCCTTTGTTTATAAATAAAGTTGGTCCCCAAAATTTATTATTGATACCTGCTGTAAGGGTTTGTTGACCTGTTCTAATTTGGGAAAAAGTATCCTTAATATTTAAATTAAAAGTTGTACCAGATAATGTATCTGGTATCCAAAGCGTATTGTATTGAGCAAACAAACTGCTACTAGTAAACAATAATATTAATAATGAATTGATGAATGATTTTTTATTCATAAAAAGATTTACGAAACTATTTTAAATATGTCGATACAGCTTAATTACTATTAGGTGGAGGTCCATCAGGACGACCATGCATTCTAGGTGGTGGTGGACCATCTGGGCGATCAAATCCTGGAGGAGGTCCATCAGGACGACCATGCATTCTGGGCGGTGGTGGACCATCCGGGTGATCAAATCCTGGAGGAGGTCCATCAGGACGACCATGCATTCTGGGTGGCGGTGGACCATCGGGGTGATCCTCTTTTGGGACAGATGGAGGAACAGCTGATTGACCTAGCTGATCTATTTCTTTGTCATTAAGAGTAGACAACATTCCCAACTGATGAAGCGCATCATATAATTTCTCAATTTGCGCGGGAGTACAAATCGCTTTAATTCTTTTGAAACCATTGAAGACATGAATGTCAATTTCTTGTTCAATTTTTGCTGATTGTGCAGCAAGAGACATTATTTTTTCTGTGCTAACGGAATCAGATTGTAGTAGACTAAAAAATGCCGACTTAGCCATTTTTTGTTGCTCATTCAAGCTATCAAGTGTGGTAAAATGCGCTGGAGCCAATGCATTGAATTGAACTTGCTGAGCACTGTCCAATGACAAATGTTCAATTAAGAAGCGACCTCGAGTCTGCTTCTGCCTATCAGGTCTTTGTGGTGGCCGGGCATGATGATTCATTCGCATCCACATAACAGTTGTAAATACAGTATTAGTGATAAGTAAGAATACCACTACCCAGGTGAGCAGTTTGCTTTTATTGTTCGATATCATAAAGATTGTTTGTATAAGTGTTTAAGTTGTATTCTTTAGAAAACTGAGCAATGGAAGATTGATCAATATTTTTCTCTGTGCTATTATTATATGATAAATTTGTAAATAGTATTGCATTCATTATTATCAAACAAACTGACACTGCTATCAATAATACTGGCTTAACCTGCCAAGTATTTTCTGTTTCTTCTCTATTTGAAATTGCTGCCCATATTCTCGTTTTAAAAAAAGGAGACAAAGTAGCAGACTGGATTCCCTCTATGCTATTTAAAGCATCTTCTACCCTTTTATTAATTTGTTCTTGTGACATTTAATATTATTTATTTTGAATATTGTTTTTCCAAAACCTGGCGCAAATTACTTTTTGCTCTTTGAATAAGCCCTTCTATACTCTTTATATTTTTTTTCATAATCGCACTAACTTCTTGATAACTCAGCCCTTCCACTTTTATTAAAACAAAAGCAATTTTCTGATTGCTAGGCAGTGTTTGCAATGCCTTAAAAAGAACTGCGGCACTTTCTTTATTGTCTAATGCGATTCCAGGGTGATAAAAATCTACAACCTCCTGCTCGTTATTCTCTAGCCCAACCAAATTTTTAAAATAACTGATGGCCTTTTTGGCTTTCTTTTTTCTTTCCCATTCCAACGCTTTCGTTAATGCAATTCTATAGATCCAGGTAGAAAGTTTTGCATCCCCTCTAAATTCCTTGACACTTTTAAAAACCTGCACAAATACCTCCTGAGTTAAATCCTCCGCATCCTGTATATGCTGAACAATACTGATAGCAGTATTAAATACATGATCCTGGTATTCTACCACCAATTGAGCAAAAGCTTCCTGATCTGCCTTTTTAAGTAGTTCAATAAAATCGGTATTTTCAGGCAAAAAAGGATGTTTATTGTTTAGATGCATTTGTATAAGGTAACCTTCGCAGAAAAAACGAAAAAGATAGATATAATTCTCAAATTAGTGGAAATTGGGCTTAAAAATACCCTTAAAATTTTGCAAAACCTTCTTTAGTATAGGTAGATAGCAGCTATGCCCTCACCCGCGGAGTGATCTCCTTATTGGATATCCAAATAAAACCTGCCTTTGTTTGCAACTCTTTAATAGCGCCTTTAATCAACAAGTCTTTTAAGATTATATCAGCTTCCTCCTCATTGGTATTGGTGAGGAATTTAAACTCCTTTTTAGTCAGACTTGGATATTTATTAAAAACTTCTATAGGAGAAAGTTTTAAATCTCGCTTTACAATGGAGGGGTTTAATTTAAAAATCATTTGCTCAAATGTTTCATAAGATTGCGCTCCAATTAAATAATCTTTAATTTCATTATTCACCTTGAAAATAAAGGTGGGCAATAAATTTATTCTCATCTCTTTGGTCAATTGTAAATCTTGATTAAAAAGAAGCAACGCATTTTTATTTAGATCTCTTAAAAGTCTAGCTGCATCTAAGCCAACGTCATATGCTGCTTTTTTCAGCACATCAAATCGGGCAATATTATTTCCTTCTAAGAAAATAAGTTCGTTCATTCTGCGGAGTAACAAAATAGCCTTATCAATATCCTGCATCTGTGCAGCCTTAAATGCGACTGATGGTGAATAAGAGGATGCTAATGCATCATTCGTCCACACAGAACCATCAATAGGCATTCCGGATTTAGAAGATTCCATTTCCCAATGATCCGCTACATCGCTGGGAGATTTGATTCCCCCTCTATTATAATTATTCCAAGAAGGAAGCAGTCCTGCCATCACATATTTAAAATCAATGGTATTGCCATAGGTAGAACGAAGTTTTCTCAACTGTGGCTGAATAGTCCAACAGGTAGAACAAATGGGGTCTGTAAAATATATAATTTCAATATCTTTCTTTTCTAATGGAGGTGCTTTTTCAACAAGCGACATTTTGATTAATGGCAATTCAATATAATCTTCATCAATTGCTATAGGATTAAGAAAATCATGTTTTAGTTTTCTCCCAAGTTCAAGATGCTCCGTTACTGCGGAAGATCTTTTATTATAAAATTTATTAAAAGCGATATCTAAATTATTGTCTGCCTGATCCAAACAAACATCCAATAATGCTGCATCATACAAGGCGTTCGTAACCCCCGCGCTGGTAAAAGGAACTGCCAAATGAGCGGCATCCCCAATTAAGATAATATTCTCAGAATGAAAACTAGGAAGCGTATCAAAATCTTTCGTGTTCCATAAATATGAATTATTAAAATCGGTGGCACTCAGCAATTCATTTACAACAGGAGGAAAAGATGCCAAAGTTTTTTTTGTAAAAGACTCAAATTCGACTGCATGATCTAATGGCTGATCAACCAATGCAACGTCAAACTGATTAAACCATATAATTTCGGTATCAGAAAATGGCATAAAGCCAAGTGAAATTCCATTATGAGCACTTTGAAATTTCGTAAATACTCCTTTATACTTTTTGCACAATTCAGGATGATGTGCAATCCCTAAAATTTCTTTTACTTCTATTTTTGTGAAATTAGTTTCACCAAATAACAATTGTCTTACTCTAGAATTCGAACCGTCTGACCCCACAAACATATCACCATACTCTATATCCCCATTTTCAAAAACAGCAGCAGTCGCTTTCCCATTTTCATAAATAAAGTGAGAAAACACTCTCCTAAATCTCATGTTCTCCTCGCCTAATACATTCATCAATGACATCACGAGGTCTACTCTTTTCATACATTGCCAAGGCTCCATCTTCACATATTTCACTTCTCTGTCATCGGGACGTTTTAAAATAAAAGTATTAATCAAGTCGCCTGGAACCTTCAGCGATTCATTGTCGAGAATTTTAGAAAGAATTTCCATCCCATCTCCATGCAACATGAACGCATTTCCCATAGTGGGCGTACTATCGCATCTTTCATTGATAACGACCTCATGGCCTTTTCGCTTCATGATAATACTGAATGCGAGTCCTGCAATACCGCCACCAAGTATTACAATTTTCATCGATTGGAAATTGATTGATTGATTCTTTTAAACGCCTCTTTCAAAATATCTTCAGAGGTCGCAAAACTAAACCGAATATGCCCTTCTGCTCCTGGGCCAAACCATTCCTTAAGACCGGGAACGACGGCCACTTTTGCCTCCTGCAATAATAATTGATGCATCTCTTTACTAGTCATTCCAGTATGGTCGATATTCGCAAATGCTACATAACATCCATCGGGTGCTATACAAGAGAATCCTTTTATTTGATTAATAGATTGTACACATAGATCACGCATGTTTTGCAAATGCGATAAGAATTGTTTAAGCCATTGGTCGCATTGATCTAAAGCGGCAGTAGCTGCTACTTGTGAAATCACATTTGCTCCATGAATGGTTGATTGATGAAGTGATGCTTGAAACAATTGGTTAAAAAAAGCATTATTGGTGGTAGCTACTATTCCCATTCTCAATCCTGCCAATCCGTATGATTTACTAAAGCCTGTTACAATCACTGTTCTATCACTAATCGTTTTATTGATAGACGCCATACTCACATATTCAAAAGGAGCAAAAACAATGTCACTCCAAATTTCATCTGATAAAATAATGAGATTATGCTTTTCTGCAATGGCAGCAAGCTGTTCTAATTCAGCCTTGGTAAATACTTTACCTGTAGGATTAAGCGGATTGCATAAGCAGATTAATTTTGTTTTATTGGTAACCAGTTCTTCCATTGAATTAAAATCTACCACATCAGTGCCAGCCGGTATGGCAAAAGATACGGCTGTAGCTCCTACTGTTTCAATAGAATAACGAAATAAAAAATCAACCGGATCAAAAATAATGGCTTCGTCACCAGGCTGCAAGAATGTTTTGCAAGTAAGATAAATACCAAAGGCAGCACTATCCACTGGTAGTATATTTTCAGGATTGATTTCCAAGTTTCTTTTTCTACTGAAAAAAGAAGCCATGCTTTCCTTAAAAAAAGGCAAGCCCTCTGCCGGACCATAATTAAAATACCTTTTTTCAGCATACCGATTGATTGCCTCATAAATTTCTGTAGCACAAGGGAAATCAAGATCTGCGGCAGTCAAAGGTATAACGTCCTTTGGCAATGCTGCCCACCTTAAATTGTAAGCCCTTTCTAAAAGGGTATTTTTATCGATATTGGTTGAATTAAACAAAGAGGTATGTTTTAAATATGCATAGTTATCAAATTAACTTAAATAATTGAACTTGAGGGCGTTGTTTTACAAGTAAATAAGTGATTATACGTATATGCTTCCCTTCATAGCATCAAATTGTTATTCAATAAATGAAAGCTTTTCTGAGTTTGTCGCTCCAATACATTAATATTCATCGAATTAATGCATCCCTTGAATATATCAACCTATCTTTACGATTTAATTAATGAATATGGATGTTAAAATTCATCCCACTTGGAAAGCTGTACTTAAGGATCAATTCAACAAAACTTATTTTCAGCAAATAGTTACTTTTTTAAAAACAGAGAAGGCTCAGGGAAAAGTAATTTATCCTCCTGGCCCACTCATTTTTAATGCTTTCAATACTACTCCATTCGATAAAATTTCTGTAGTAATCATTGGACAAGATCCCTATCACGGACTAGGTCAAGCGCATGGCCTTAGTTTTTCTGTTCCAACAGGAATTAAACCTCCCCCATCATTGATGAATATTTTTAAGGAATTAGAAAAAGACATAGGCATTAAAATGCCTGAAAAATATGGCAACCTAACTAAATGGGCAGAACAAGGGGTATTGCTATTAAATGCAGCCCTAACCGTTAGAGCAGGAGAACCATTTAGTCATGCTAAGTATGGCTGGACAGAATTTACGGATACCGTCATCACAAGATTATCAGATAAAAAAGAAGGAATTATTTTTCTTCTTTGGGGAAAATTTGCACAAGAAAAACAAGACCTAATTGACGAAACAAAACATATTGTTTTAAAAGCAGCTCATCCGTCTCCCTTCTCTGCTGATAAAGGCTTTTTTGGTTGCAAGCATTTTTCAAAGGCAAATGAAATTTTAATTAAAAGTGGGAGAAATCCTATTGATTGGAAATTGATTTCTTAAAATAAAGTTGATACTAATTATTAAATTCATTCGCACATACATGAAGCTAATCAAAAACATATTTGCACGCATTTGGGCTATTTGGGGCCTCCTTAGTTTTCTTGCTACTTTCTTAATCATTTTTCTTCCTTCAATGTGTTGCTATCTTTTCAAAGATGAAAAAATGGGACAAGCTTATTTTATTGGGGTATCAAAAATCTGGATGAGGAGTTGGCTTTTTTTAATTGGCTGTCCGCTTAAGATCAATGGTAGAGAGTATTTTGTTAAAGGCAACAATTACATAGTCGTATTCAATCACAATACATTTTTAGACGTTCCCTTATCTTCTCCCTTTGTACCTGGCCCTAACAAAACCATTGCAAAAGCTTCTTTTGCAGCTATCCCAATCTTTGGACAATTCTATAAAAGAGGAGCTGTATTAGTAGATAGGAAAAATGAAAAAAGCAGAACAAAAAGTTATGAAACGATGAAGATGGTGCTTAAAACAGGAATACATATGTGCATTTACCCAGAAGGAACACGTAATAGATCAAATGAATTATTAAAGCCGTTTTACGATGGGGCGTTCAAGTTATCCATTGACAGTAAAAAAGAAATCATTCCTTGTATTATAAAGGGAACAAAAGAAGCAATGCCTATTCATAAATCCTTGTATTTATTGCCTACAAAACTTTCAATGCAATTCCTACCTCCTATTGCTTCAGAAAACATATCAGCAAAAGAATTAAATAAAAAAGTGTTTGATATAATGTGGGGAGCGCTTAAAAATTAGAGCAGTTATTCTTTTGCGTTATAGATCATAAAAATAACGAGTTCTATTCACTTTAATATCCCTCAACATACTAGATTTAGGACTAATGTTAATGGTAAAGAACTTGTATCTACCTACAGGAGACAATACGATAGACATTTGCCAACAATGTAAATCTCTTGAAAGATTCATTGAAAGCATGCCTATTTCTTTTAATGAAAAATTGTAAGAGCCATTCAACCCTACTTTCCATTTGGGTGTCATATTAATAGACCCTGTAAAATTAATATCCTGATTGAACTGAGTGTTAAATTTTCCGGTGGTAGTATTGAAAGTGGTTTTACTAAATCGCAGCGAATAAGATAAGTTTACATTCCATGGAATTGAAAAATCTACAATATCACTTGGATTGTTTTGCATGTCTTGCATATCCTGTTGATTGGGATTCAAGCCACTATTGGCATTCTTTTTAAAAGACGTGCTGCCTTTCTTGGATTTATCTCCCCCAGCGAAACTACTTTGCAATGAAATGCCTCCGCTCTTTAAATTACCCAGCGATATCGGTTTGTTTGTCCAGATAAGCTGATTGATTCGCCTGCCTTGATCATTTGTAATGTATGGATCAAAAATTGCATTGGCCGTGATATTAATTTTATCAAACAAATTACTTCTTGCAGACAAAGAAAAAGTACTCAGCTTAAAAGAATCAGCTAAAAAATTATACGCGCCATTTAGACTAAGTCCATCTAATAAAGAAACTTTTTTAAGCGAGGCCTCACTTGTATCTTTTTTATTCCGCACTTTCATCTGCAACACATTATCAATACCAAAATTCAAACCTCCAAATCTTCCTTCAGAAAAGGAACCAAAAATACTTCGTTCAAAATAATTATACTTGGCGGTATTCCCCAGTGCATCTATTTGAGTTGTATAGAAATTGCGCGCATTCATATTGGGTTTATAATTAGCCGAAATAGAGGGCCTGATTTCATGTCTAATGGCCTGCACTTTGCTTTTTTTATTAAAAGAGAAGGATCCAAATATCCTTGAACTGACCCCTACTCCAAAACTCATCTCCCTTGCTGTATAAATGCCCTTATCTACAACAGTATCTAATTTATTGTTAACGGGATCCCACGTTCTGATGAATTTTTCTTGATACCATTTTTCCTGATAACTAACTGAAGGGGCTATCTGCAAAGGACCTAGTGAGGGAAGCGAAAGTGATATGGGTATACTGTGACTGGCACCCCATTTAAAATTGTCATTTAATTGCGATCCTACATTAGCCGCCGTATCATAAAAGGAGGAAGCACTTCGAGCTGTTGTATTCAATGCCACTCCAAGATTTTCATACCACTTATATTCCCCTACCTTTTCTTTTTTTCTGAAAGGATATAGCGTATTTACATTAAAGGCTATATCAGGTAAATTTAAATTAACCAATCGCTGAATGGTATTTTGATTGTGATTGGCGCTGATGGATAAATTAAATGGTTTGTCCTTCCATACTTTGGCATAGGTAATGGATGAATTAAGCTGATTCGTAAAATTTCTCACTGGACTATTGGGAACCAACGAATTAAATTTACTGCTACCTGCATTTACGTTTGCGCTAAAACTCACACCTGGCCTTGCTTTAGAATCTGCACTATGAGACCATCTTATATTAAATGTTTTAGAAGAAGAATAGTCTGGATCACCTTTAAAGCCATTCTTAAATCGCTGCAAATCGAGCGAGAAGTTGCCTTGATATCTATATTTCTTAAAGTATCGTGGAGACAAATTTACGGACCAGCCACCATAAGAATAAATTGTTCCTCTAGTAACGAGATCCCAATTATCATTTAATATTTTATAATAACCAATCCCTTCCATAGCCAACCCTAATTGGTCATTGGCTGTAAAGCTGGGGGCGATCACACCCGAATGTCTGCCTTGTGTTAATGGATAAATTCCAAAAGGAAGTACAATTGGTAGAGGAACGCCTTCTATTTCTGGATGAACAGGCCCTGTAAAAGCAACCTTCTTATTGATGAATTTTATTTTGTTACTTACAAATGCAAAATGCGGAGTGTCTAAATTACAAGTTGTAAATCTTCCTTGCTTCGCAAAAAACACCTCTGCATTTATTTTCTTTATCTTCTCTCCATACACAAACATTTCGCCTTGCTGGGTATAGGTTCCTTTTGTTAGCCCCTTGCCAGTCTTCATATTAAATCTAATGGTATCACTGATAGATTTAAAATCCGCTTGTTTAAATGTAGGAAATGCCACAACTTTTCCTACAGTATCTTTTAGAAGATAGGCTGATACAAGATTCGTATTTTGATCAAACTCTATATTAGGAGCGCTAAGATCATTGTCTAGATAAGTTACATTCGATTGCTTGCCATACAGCAACAGTTTTTTCCCTGGAATGTCAAAAACCATCGAATCATCTGCGTGATGTATCACAGGTGCCGATAAGGTATCTTTAGACGTTTTAAAATTCAATGTGTCAATCGAAGGAAACATTGTCGTATCCCCTAGCTTTATTTTATTAAAACTGTCGGCAAGCGTATTGACTGATAGCTGCCTAATTGATTCCCTTTTTTCAATAGCCTTGTTGTCTAGTTGTAGTGTCCGCTGGGGGATTGTATCACTCGTTAATGTTTTGTAAAAATAAACAGTGACGCCATTATAAGCGCTAGAATAGGATGCTACAAATGCAAATATCACAAGCACAGAGAACCATGATAATGTGAATTTTGCCTTACCTTTGTTTAGATAGTTCATAGCGTTGAGTCGCAAAAATAACTATATTAACATAATGTATATGTGAATAATTACACAAATACATTGTCCAATCATAAAACCCAATATAAAATGCCAAAGTCTATTTTTATATTCTTACCTGTCTTTGCATCTTTTGTATTCTTCTCTAATCCCTCCTTTGCACAACAACCCAAGAAATTAAGGACCATTGTTGTGGATGCTGGGCATGGAGGATCAGACTTTGGAGCGGTAGGTCAATATGAACATTCTCTCCGGTCTAATGAAAAAGATATAACCTTGGCTATTTCAATGAAATTAGTAGCTGAGTTAAAGAAGCAACTGCCAGAAATCAAAACTGTTCCTACTCGCACAACTGATATCTATCAAAACGTAAATGACAAGGCGCGAATTGCGAATGAATTTAAAGGAGATCTGTTTATTTGTATTCACGCAGATTCTGGCCCATTAAAAATGGGTCGCAGACAAACAGGTACAAGAATGGTTACTCGACACAAAATAACTTATAAAGGAAAAGGTAGAAAGAAGAAGAAAATTTCAACCCCCTATAGCGTTGAAGAACCTGTATATGAATATTATAAATTACCGCTTACAAGAAACGGAACAAGTGTTTGGATATTCGCTGCACATAAAACAAGTGATAAATTAAAAGCAATCATTAACGAGGAAGGTCAAAATGAAGGCGATTACCAAATTGAATCAGGAGCCGATACGACCTCCAATGCGCTTGATTACAATAGCCCAGAAGGAAGAGCCATTGCGCAAGTATATGCTAAGAGGTATCAAGAAAAAAGTGACCGACTTGCCTCTATTGTAAACGAAGAAATTGAAAAAACCGGACGCCCTGCATTGGGTGTCAATCAGCGTCAGATGGGGATTAAAGTATTACAGGCAACCAATATGCCCGCCATACTAGTTGAAACAGGATTCATTAACAACCCAGAAGATGAAGAATATCTAAATAGCGAAAAAGGCCAACAAGAAATTGCAGAAGCCATCACAAGTGCTGTACTCCGCTACAAAAGTCAAATTGAAAACAATACCAATATCATAACAACAAAATAATCAACTTAAAACTTTTCTATAAAGTGAAAATATCAAATGAAACTAAAGTTGGAGCACTAGCAGTCATTGTAATTACGCTCTTAATTCTTGGATTTAATTTTTTAAAAGGAAATCATGTTTTCAATAAAAGCATGACCCTCTACGCTAAATATTCAAACGTACAAGGTTTGGCGACATCAAATCCCGTTGTCATCAATGGGTTGCAGGTAGGAAGCATTGAAGACATTTCGAGTGATGAAAATATGCGCGAACTTATCGTCACCCTTTCTCTTAAAGAAGACATCCTTATCCCCAACAATTCAATTGCGTTGATTATCCCCAATCCTTTAAGTTCTACAAAAATTGAAATTAAACTGGGAGATTCCAAGGTGTTTCTTCATAAAAATGATACGTTGTTTACCGAAGCACCTAAAGGCCTATTAGATGATGTAATGAAAAGAGTGGACCCTGTTTTATTTGAAGTGAAAAATGCAGTAAGTTCTTTGGATACATTATTAGGAAACGTTAACGGCATCATTGACCCTTCCACGAAAAACAACATCAGTCATACCATTGACAATTTGAATAAGATTACCGCTTCTGTACTATTGTCTGTTTCTTCACTAGAGCAGATGCTGAATTCAAAAACAGGATCCATTGCTAAAACGATGAATAATGCAAGTGCTATTACTGGAAATTTAGCCGCTAGCAATGGAAAAATTACACAGGTCGTAAACAACTTAGATGTCGTTACCGGAAAAATTGCCCAATTAGATTTACAAAAAACACTGGCTTCTCTTGACACGACTGTTACGGAATTGAAATCAACCATTAGTAAATTAAATAGCAGCGATGGATCCATCGGTCTATTGCTAAACGACCCTGCTTTATATAAAAACTTATCCTCCACAGGAAACAAATTAAATCTCTTATTGGATGATATTAGGGTGAACCCAAAACGATATGTGAATGTTTCAGTTTTTGGTAAAAAACAAAAAATGACCACTTTAACCACACCCCTACCTGATACACTTAATTCGCCCTATATCAATAAGAAGAGCGAATAGTTTTTAATGTAAACTTATCTCAATTAACTTTCGTTGCATACATCTTATAAAATATCTTTTGTATTCTTTTTCGTATTTGTTGCACAGCTTGTTCAAGCGCAACAAACAACAATCTTACCCACATCAGATACCATCAAAGTCATTCAAATTATTGGCGCGCGCAGCTTAAGGCAAATCACTATCAATGATTCTACTATTCTAGAAACACTTGCAGGAAATGCTATTGTAAAACAAGGTCAAACGCTTCTTAAAGGCGACAGTATTATATTAAACAGACGCTTAGGGACAGCCGAAGTTTTTGGAAATGTACATATCAATGACGCAGATACTGTTATCACAGATGCTCAATACTTGAAGTATGTAGGAAATGAACAAATTGCCTATCTAAAAAAGAAGGTGAAATTTACAGACGGAAGAGCGCAACTACTCACAGACGACTTAGTCTATAATATAAAAACGGGCATCGCCACCTATTCTGGCGGAGGCAAAGTAATAAACGACAAAACAGTATTAACCAGTAAAGACGCTGTTTACTACTCAGACACGAAAGATATTTTCTTTCAGAATGAGGTACACTTAACAGACCCTAAATACAATATGGTGGCTGATAGCCTTCGATACAATACTGCTTTTAAAAACGCGTACTTCATCTCTCCCACTCACATAGTTAGCAAGGATGGAATCATTGATACCAAATCAGGAAGCTATAATTTAGAAACGGGCGAAGCCGTATTTCTAGAAAAAACAGTTTTTAGAGACAGTGGCCGTTTTATCGTTGGGAATAAAATTGCTTTCGAAGAAAAAACAGGCATCGTACAAATAGAAGGCAATGGTAAATTTATAGATAGCAGCAACAATGTAATCGTTTTAGGAAATCAAATATTGATTGATAAAAAAAACAGCACATTTCTAGCTACTAGAAAGCCAGTTATGATACTATACCAAAAAAACGATAGTACGTATATCTCTGCTGATACTCTTTTTTCTGGAAGAAGAATTAACAATAAAGATAAATTTATTAAAAAAGATACTTTACAAAAGACAGACAGCTTACAGCTCAACAATAGCACTAAAGACAGTATTCGTTATTTTATAGGCTTTCACCATGTGAGAATTTTCAACGACTCACTACAAGCTGTAAGCGATAGTTTACACTACTCCACAGAAGATTCTACTTTTAAACTTTTTCAACATCCTGTAGCTTGGAATGATAGCACACAAATTATAGGAGACACCATGTACTTATTTACCCAAAATCAAAAAGCAAAACAATTAGCCGTTTTTAACAACACCATGGTTATAAACAAAACCAAACAAGGATTCTATAATCAAATGGCCGGCAGAACACTGAATGCTTATTTTAAAGAGGGCAACATTGATTATATCAGAACAAAAGGGTCTCCTGCCGAAAGTATTTTTTATCCTCAAGACAATGACAGCGCCTATATTGGGATGGATAGAAGCAAAGGAGATGCTATAGATATCTTTTTTAACAAAAATGAACTTTATAAAATCAAGTTCATCAATGATGTAACAGGGACCCTATATCCAATCAATCAAATTCCCGCTGACCAGAGGTATCTTAAACAGTTTAAATGGGAAAATGACAGACGTCCTAAAAATAAAATGGAAATATTTGAGTAACTTCCCTACAGATTGAAGACTCCCCTTCAACCAATCAACTAAGTCAGACATGAAAAGATGTTTACTGATTTTAATTTTCTTTTTATTCGGCGCAAATACATTTGCACAAGATCAGTTTGTAGGAAAATGGGAGATGATACTTTTACCCAGTAGTACCTCTCCTATTAAAATGACATTAAACATAGGTGACCCTGAAAAAAGAATTTTATACCCAGCAAGTTTAACTATAGAATGCGACAGCTTCAACGCAAATTATCATCTACTGCTTGTTAAGAAAAACATCAGACAACTCGGCATTAGCAGAAACAAAAAAATAATTTCCGAAATGCCCTTCAGCATTGGAAACTGGACGGTATATTTAAATGGTATTTTTGATATCAGCAAAGACCTTAGAGGTAACTCCCTTCTAACAATCAATAGAATTGTCACCAACGACATGGTAGTTGCAATGCCAGAACTAACTCAATTCACGCCTACTCAAACATCAACGGCTACACGATTAAGTAGCTTCTTAAAAGACTCTATTATACAACTTCGCCAAACAAGCAAAATGCCTTGGAAAGATTCAGCCACTGCTGCAATCGTGTCCTTTCAATTGAATTCAACCTACTTTGGAATTGTGGAGTCCATTCACTTAAGAACAAAAGAAGGAAATGTGAAATTCAATGAAAACAAAGACAACGACATCGTGTCCGTTTTCCTAAATGGAAATAAAATCATTGATGAAGTAGATTCTAGAAAAAAAAGACCGACTGAAGAATTTCTTTTAGACACCGGGTTGAATATAATTGCTTTTTTTGCAGACGACTATGGAACCAAAGGCGTATCTACAGCATCCGTTAATGTTGAATTTGACAACAAAATAGTCCCTCTTGATTTTAAATTTATTAATAATATAGCAGCTACGTTTATTGTAGCTAAAATCTACTGCGACTATAACGAGAATGACAACACTCGTTTTAAGGATTATTCAATGAATGACATAGATCAATCAAATGATATAAATAAACCTAGAAAGAATTCAAATGATAATAAATTACTTAGAGACAACAAAACGATAGGAAGTATTTTGTCAACCTCTCAACAAATCACTCTTGCCATTTGGGATGATGCCATAGAAGATGGCGATAGTATTTCTTTAAATATTAATGGGAAGTGGATTGCACAAGGATTTCCTGTAAAGAAGAAACCTCAGTTTATTACTGTTACACTAGATCCTGGACCAAATACGATCACATTTGTAGCAGACAACCTCGGATCTATCATTCCCAACACATCTGTTTTAGAAATCATTGATGGCAATAAGAGAAAAGCATTTTACATTGAAACTGATCTAGGACAAAATAATCTCATCAAGATCTTCTACGATTTTAAACCCAGCTAAGCACATTCTGACCAAATAGAGCAAGAATGATTCTTTCTATTTCTTATTGCTAAAATTCCTGATTTTTAGTCCTTTTACCCTATTTTTGCCCTCCAAAAAACCGCTTAATTATATGATGGATAATTTGATTTACGCAGTTCCTTTAATGGGCTTGATTGGCCTATTGTACACTTTTATTAAGTTCAGCTGGGTGTCTAAACAAGACGCTGGCTCTCCTAGAATGAAAGAAATCAGTAATTACATTGCAGAGGGTGCTATGGCATTCCTTAAAGCCGAGTGGAAGATTCTTGGCTATTTTGTGGTAATTGTAGCGCTATTGCTAGGATTTATGGCCTCTAAAAACGAAACAAGCCATTGGAGCATCGCCGTTGCTTTTGTAATTGGTGCTGTTTTTAGCGCAACCGCAGGGTATATTGGAATGAAAGTGGCTACCAAAGCAAATGTGCGTACAGCTGAAGCTGCTAAAACTAGCTTGTCTCGTGCATTAAAAGTGTCTTTTACTGGCGGATCTGTGATGGGATTAGGCGTGTCTGGACTAGCAGTATTAGGCCTTGGAGGTTTATTTATAATTATCAAGCATTTTTTCTCTCCAGATGGAGACGCAGAAGGAATGTTGAGAACAATAGAAATTTTAACTGGGTTCTCTTTAGGAGCTGAATCGATTGCTTTGTTTGCTCGTGTAGGTGGAGGTATTTATACCAAAGCCGCAGATGTGGGCGCTGATTTAGTAGGTAAAGTAGAAGCAGGCATCCCGGAAGATGATCCTCGTAATCCTGCAACCATCGCAGATAACGTAGGTGACAATGTAGGGGATGTAGCAGGAATGGGCGCTGATTTATTTGGCTCTTATGTTGCAACAGTACTTGCTACAATGGTATTAGGACAAGAAGTTACTGGACCAAATGGCGCTAAATTGATAGATGCTTTTGGCGGTTTATCTCCTATTTTACTACCCATGTTAATCGCTGGAGTAGGAATACTATTATCAATCATTGGAACATTGTTTGTTCGCATAAATGAAAGCGCAGGATTAAATACAGCCTCTGTTCAAAGAGCTTTGAACATGGGGAATTACGGTTCAATGGTACTAACAGCCATTGCTTGTTATTTTTTAGTGCTGAATGTTTTGCCTGAAACCATGACTTTACGTGGACTAGAATTTACTAGAAATGGAGTTATTGGTGCAATTGCTGTTGGACTTATTGTAGGTACATTGATGAGCATCATTACTGAATATTACACTGCCATGGGAAAACGCCCTGTGTTGAGTATTATTAAGCAATCAAGTACAGGTCATGCTACCAATATTATTGGTGGATTAGCAATAGGAATGGAATCAACCTTCTTGCCAATTTTAGTATTGGCTGCTGGGATATACGGCTCATTCGCTTGTGCTGGTTTATATGGCGTAGCTATTGCAGCTGCAGGAATGATGGCTACCACCGCTATGCAATTAGCGATTGATGCTTTTGGCCCTATTGCCGACAATGCAGGGGGAATTGCTGAAATGAGTGAATTACCTGCAGATGTTCGTGAAAAAACAGATATTCTTGATGCAGTAGGTAATACCACTGCAGCAAGCGGAAAAGGCTTCGCAATTGCCTCAGCCGCATTAACTTCATTGGCTCTATTTGCTGCATTCGTGGGAGTTGCCATGCCAACCAATCAACATATTGACATTTATAAAGCACACGTTTTGGCTGCATTATTTGTAGGCGGAATGATCCCATTCATCTTCTCCTCACTAGCAATACGTGCTGTGGGAGAAGCGGCGATGGCAATGGTAGAAGAAGTACGCAGACAATTCAGAACCATTCCAGGAATCATGGAAGGTACTGGCAAACCAGAATACGATAAGTGTGTTGCCATTAGCACAGAAGCCTCTTTGAAAAAAATGATGTTGCCGGGTGCGATTACCATTATCTCTCCTATTTTAATAGGTTTTACGATGGGACCTGAAGCATTGGGTGGTTTCTTGGCTGGTGCAACTGTAAGTGGTGTTTTAATGGGTATTTTCCAAAACAACGCTGGTGGAGCTTGGGACAATGCGAAAAAATCTTTCGAAAAAGGCGTTGAGATTAATGGAGAAATGTTCTATAAAAAATCAGAACCGCACAAAGCCTCTGTAACAGGCGATACGGTGGGAGATCCATTTAAAGACACTTCTGGTCCATCTATGAATATTCTTATCAAATTGATGAGTATTGTTTCATTGGTTATTGCTCCTACATTAGCAAGTATGAATGTTGATAAGGATGCAAACGGTACGATTCAAAAAGAAAATTCTATTACCCTGACTGTTGATAAAACTCCTGCTAATACTACGATACAGCCCTTCGTGGACCAACTTATTGCAGATAAACTAATCAATATCGATAGCTGTTCCCTTACAATCAAGGACGGCGTTTTGACCATTAATGGCGTAGCTGTTTCTAAAGAAATTGCCGACAAATACAAAACAACGATCGATAGCATTGGAGAGTTAAATATTGCTATGTCTACCAAAACAAGCAAGCCTTAAACAACTAACCTTTTTTATGCTTAAAAGCTGGCTATATTAGCCAGCTTTTTTTATGCGTATCATTAGCAGATACACCCAATCAAAAAGGACATCTTACCATCACTCTATATATAGCAAAGACACTGATAAGCATTCTCCCCCCATTTGCAATAAAGAAACTAAAACACCCCGTCAAAACCTTTCCATTAATAAAAGCAATGGGAAAAGACACTAATAGACCACCCACCTAAAACATATCATAAAAATGCCATTAATAAGATAGTCTTAAAGCCAAAAAAAAGATGCAATTGCTGCCAAAATAGGAGGCAGCAGATCAGAATTATGATATTACTTTAAAATGCAATATGAATTAATATAATTTAAAATGCCATGGATGGGTCTTTAAAAAAAAGGAATAAATATAAAATAATAAGGGGGCTACTATACCTAAGATATTACAGAATAAATATCAATAATATTAATTTTAATTATAATGTTTATTTTTATATAACTATTAACTTTATTTAAGTCTTTTTGCGTATTGATTATGAGTGTTTTAAGTCAATATTTTCAATTAAAACTAGCAATCTTACAATTTTTACATATTAAGTCAAATAAACTATCTTAAGTTTATTTATTATATGTAATTTTTAATTATATAATATGATTTATATACTTGTAAAACATTACTTTAACTTAAATTTTAAATACTACTTTTTTTACTATTGATATAGGACCAGATTAATGTGCCTAAAAACGCATATTACTAAATAATTTATCATGGTTTTTCTTGAAAAAAATGACGACTTATTACCTTTAGGAAAATTGAATTACTTTTACCTTCTATCAAATTGAAATATGAAAAGCATCTTTTCCCCTCTTGCCCCCTGCCTCCTACTTTATCTAATATTGACGTTTTCCTGTAGCGCTCCAAAAGACCTAGAGTTTAGAGAATTTAAAAACTTGAGCCTTCAAAAAGTAGGGTTTTCTGGAACGACTTTAAAAGTGGATTTGGTGTACTTTAATCCAAATAAGATGAGTTTGGAGCTCAATCGGACCGACCTAGATATCTATGTAAATGACAATTTCTTTGGTCATTCTACTCAAAACATTCAAGTGAAAATCCCTAGAAAACAGGTTTTTTCTATCCCATTAGCAGTGGAGGTTGACATGAAAAATCTACTAAAAAACAGCCTTGCCGGACTGCTAAATAAAGAAGTCACTATACGAGTAGTGGGTAAGATAAAAGTGGGTAAAGCGGGGGTATTTAAAACCTTCCCATTGGACTATAAGACAGTCCAGAAAACGCCCGCATTTGAGTGGTAATCCTTAATTTTTAATTGGCTTGGTTCTGCAAGGCTTTGGCAAGTGATTATAAGTAGCTTCATCGGCTTCTACGTCGTCGGCATCATAACCGGTATTAGCGATATGCGTTTTCACCTCCTCGACATTTGTCCTATCCTTTATCCAGTTAACTGTTGTAGTCTTGTTTTTGAGGTCTACAAGAGCCCCAGTAACGCCCTCTTGACGAGTCAAGTAGTTTTCTATCCTACGCTTGCAGTAATCACAATGCACGCCAGGCGTTTGTATAACAGCTTTCTGTGTGGTAGCTTGTTGCGCTTTGCCTATTAATACAAAGCCTAAGAACAAAGAGACAGTCAAAATGAGTTGTTTCATCTTAAATTATTAATAAGTGTATTAAATACCAGTCCAAGTAGAGGGACTTTCTCTCCATTGTAAGAGCGCTTCCACCTCCTTTTGACCAATTAGGTTATTCTCCTTAGCCAAGTCAATCAACACGCCATAATTTGTTAAGGAAACAAGTGTAACACCTGCTTTCTCAAACGCCTCCTTAGCCACTGGAAAGCCATAATTAAAGATGGATACCATTCCAATCACCTCCGCTCCTGCTTGCCTTAAGACCTCACAAACTTGCAAGCTGCTATTGCCTGTAGAAATTAGATCTTCTATTACTAGTACTTTCTTTCCTTTTTCTAAAAATCCTTCGATTTGATTTCCCAAGCCGTGTTCTTTGGGTTTGGGGCGAACATACACAAATGGAAGCTTTAGCTGATCTGCTGCCATTGCTCCCCAAGATATCCCTGCGGTGGCCACTCCTGCCAGCACTTCTGCTTCGGGGAACTGTTCAAATATTACACTACATAATTCGCTTTTAATGAAATCTCGATCATAGGGAAATGACAACACTTTTCTATTGTCGCAATAAATGGGACTTTTCCATCCACTTGCCCAAGTATAAGGTTCTTGCGCATTCAGTTTCACTGCTTGCACATGCAATAATCTTGATGCCAGTGCTTTTTCATTTGTCATGTTACAAATATAATAACTAAATCATCCTTTTTTAGAGCAATGCTTTATTTTTATACACTATAATCTACACTTCATGAAAATTGTCATTTACATTAACGAGAAACCTATTTACTTATGCGATACAATAGATGAACAATTAAAAGAATTGCTGCATCATCCAGAAGTTATTTATATAGATGAATTATCCACCAATGCCATCAACAGCGTTATTCATGAAATAAAAAACAACCATTCATCCATTGGCATAATTTACAATAGTGATTTTGAAAAATTAAAAAAGAAATTTTTTGACCACTTCCATTTGATAGAAGCTGCAGGAGGAGTTGTTCAAAATAACCATCAAGAATTGCTTTTTATTTTCAGAAAAGGGAAGTGGGATTTACCCAAAGGGAAAATGGAAAACAAAGAAACACCCGGCACATGTGCAGAAAGAGAAATAGAAGAGGAAACGGGTGTAAAGCAATTGACATTAAAAAATAAAATAACTGAAACCTACCATGTGTATGAGGATTTCGGCAAGCACATACTAAAAATTACACACTGGTTTTATTTCACTTGTGATAACAATCAACTGCTACAACCACAGCTGGAAGAAGACATCACGGAAATCAAATGGATTGAAACAAAGGACATCCATAGCCCCTTGTCTAATACGTATCAAACAATCAAAGATGTATTAAGCACTTTCCTTCGTTCTCTATAAATGACAACCCTTTATTTCTTACGTATTGTTTCATTAACCGCCTCAGGAAGAAATTGCGACACATCGCCTCCATTATTTAGCACATCACGTACAAGTGTAGAGGCAACTGATGTATATTGAGGCAAGCAGGTAAGAAAAACCGTTTCGATATTTTTAGCAATGCTCCGATTCATATCAGCAATCGCCTTTTCATACTCAAAGTCATTAACATACCGAATGCCTCTCAAAATGAAATTAGCGCCTACCATTTTACAACATTCCACGGTGAGGCCATCATATATCACTGCTTCTACTTTATCATTGCCGGCATAAATTTTATTAATCCAATCTAAACGCTGCTGTTCACTAAACATAGGTTTTTTATTTACATTCCTACCTATGCCAATATACACTTTATCAAACAAGGGTAAAGCCCGGTCAATAATATCAGTATGACCCAATGTAACAGGATCAAACGTTCCAGGGAATAGACAAATTCGGCTCATATCAAAACTCATTTAAAATGTAACATAAAACTATTATTCACCTTTCTTACCCGATAGTAAATACAACACAGCCATTCTTACGGCAACTCCATTTTCAACTTGCTGCAATATAATGGATTGGTGACTATCCGCTACCTCGCTATCAATCTCTACACCTCTGTTAATAGGACCAGGATGCATGATTACAATTTCTTTATTAATAGAAGCTAGCAATTTGGAAGAAATTCCATAGGCTAAATTGTATTCGCGTAAAGAAGAAAACAATACTTGTTGCTGTCTTTCTAATTGTATGCGCAACACGTTTGCTACATCACACCATTTCAATGCTTTTGCAAGATTGTATTCAACCTGAACACCCAATGCCTCTTTAGCATAATTTGGAATAAGTGTAGGCGGCCCCGATAGCATCACTTCTGCTCCCATTTTTTTCAACAAATATATATTGCTCAATGCTACGCGAGAATGCATAATGTCCCCAACCAGTACTATTTTTTTCCCTTCTAATGTGCCTATTTTTTCTTCAATTGAAAATGCATCTAGCAATGCTTGTGTAGGATGTTCATTGATTCCATCACCTGCATTGATGATAGCGGTATGGGGTAAATGCTTTGCTAGAAAATGTGGCGCTCCACTTGCACTGTGTCGCATGACTACCATGTCTACCTTCATGCTTAGTATATTATGCACAGTATCTAACAAGGTTTCTCCTTTTGAAACACTAGAAGAAGAAGTAGTAAAATTGATTGTATCTGCACTCAGTCTTTTTTCTGCCAACTCAAAAGAGATCCTGGTTCGGGTAGAATTTTCGTAAAAAAGATTTACAACAGTAACATCTCTTAACGAGGGAACTTTCTTTATAGGACGCTGTAATACTTCTTTAAATTGTTGTGCGGTAGATAAAATAAGGGAAATGTCGGAAGCAGGTAAGTCTTTAATGCCTAGAAGATGTTTTGTAGATAGTTGCATTAAGAAACAAAATTAAGGCAAAATTGATAATAAACAAAGACCGCATTTTAACCATTGATGGCCCATTTAGTTGTAAAAACGCATATTTTATAGCTATCATCGTATATCTACGTATATAAAACCACGTATCTACACGAATGGCCTGGTAATTACAACACTGCGAAAAAAGGGCACAATTGCTCTTGTATACCCTTTCTATTCGATGCATCTTTGTGTAACAAATCGGTTGTAGAAACACAGAATCGAAATCCAATAATCCAAACAAACCAACAGTTCTTTTCAATATCCAAGAAAACCAAGAATATCCAAACCCTAAGTAAAACCAAATCCAAATCCCGCCTATGCTATAAAAAGCGATGATGGCAAAAACCAAGAACATCCAAACCCTATTAAAACCAACAACCAATTAAAGCCTGCCCTAACAAACAAACAGGCCTCACATTAAATCCAGGAGAAGTTAAACAAATAGTAAAACCCAATCCTGAAAAACCAACGTGAAAAAAATTGGCACAAATGATCAACTCCCGCTTTTGCGGGAGTTTTTTATTATGAGAATATCTTGAATTATAATAGGAAGCTAATGGAAAGGCTTTAATACAACACGACTTCATTTTTATCCCATTCTACTTTCACCTTTTGTGCAGTGGTTGTATCAATGGTAATACCATTGTAATCGGGCTGAATGGGAAGCTCACGATTAAATCTTCTATTTACCAAAACACACAAAGAAACTTTTTTAGGCCTTCCAAAATCTTGCAATGCATCTAAAGCTGCTCTGATGGTTCTACCTGTATAAAGTACATCATCAATGAGTACCACATTTTTACCTTCTATAGAAAATGGAAGCGTAGTTGGTTTGGGGATATGCAATTCATCTCTGATATCATCACGATAAAAAGTAATATCCAATATGCCATATTCAATCAACTTACCTTCTTGGGTACTTCTGGCTATTTCAATGATTTTATCAGCTACATGTACTCCTCTGGGCTGAATGCCAATAAAAACAGTATCAAGCAGATTGTCTTGATTTTCTAGCAACTGAAATGCCAGTCTTTTTATCGTCAGCTGAAGCTGTTGAGAAGAAAGTAATACTTGCATATGAGTTGTTTAAAATAACCTGCGTTTTAAAAAATATAAATCATTATTTGTCCTGCATAAAAGGATACTTATAATCCGTTGGAGGAGTATAAGTTTCTTTAATTGTTCTTGCACTCAGCCAGCGATACATATTTAAAATAGATCCTGCTTTATCATTGGTCCCACTTCCTCTTGCACCACCAAAAGGCTGTTGCCCTACTACTGCTCCCGTTGGCTTGTCATTGATATAGAAATTTCCTGCACTATTCCTTAGTTTATTTGTAGCCAATTCAATTGCATATCTATCTTGCGAGATAACAGCGCCAGTCAATGCATAATCAGAAGTTGAGTCTACTAGTTTTAATGTTTCCTCAAATTTATTTTCATCATACACATACACCGTTAAAATAGGTCCAAACAATTCTTCGCACATTGTAACATACTTAGGATCGGTGGCTTCAATAATAGTAGGCTCAATAAAATAACCATTTGTTTTGTCGCACTTTCCTCCAATCCATATTTTTGCTTTACTATCTTTTTTTCTTGCACCTTTAATATACCCTTCTAATTTATTGAAACTTTTTTCATCTATCACTGCATTGATAAAATTAGAAAAATCTTCTACCGTTCCCATCTTCATGGTTTTAACCATTTCTACTAACTTCTTTTTTATTTCTGCAGCCAAATTCGATGGAATGTATGCTCTAGAAGCAGCAGAACATTTTTGACCTTGGTATTCAAACGCACCTCTTGCCAATGCAGTCACCACCACATCAGGATCGGCAGACTTATGCGCAATTACAAAATCCTTTCCTCCTGTTTCTCCTACAATTCTTGGATAAGATTTATACATACCCATGTTTTTACCAATCGTCTCCCACATTTTATTAAATACGCCTGTACTACCGGTAAAATGTATGCCAGCAAATTCTGGATGATTAAAAACAACCTCTCCAATAGTAGGGCCATCAATAAATACCAAATTAATTACCCCATCTGGCAAACCCGCTTCTTTTAAAATACGCATAAACATTTGTGCACTGTAGACTTGCGTGTTGGCACATTTCCAAATAACTACATTCCCACACATGGCGGCACTGGTAGGGAGATTTCCGCCAATAGCGGTAAAATTAAATGGCGTAAGAGCAAACACAAAACCTTCTAATGGACGATACTCCATTCGGTTGTTCATACCTGCACCGCTGATGGGTTGTTGGCGGTAAATATCACTTAGAAAGTGCACATTGAAACGAAGAAAATCAATGATCTCCCAAGCAGAATCCAACTCTGCCTGAATCACATTCTTGCTTTGTCCAAGCATCGTGGTGCCATTCAAATAAGGTCTATATTTTCCTGCAATCAGGTCAGCTGCTTTTAAAAATATATTGGCTCTGTTCTGCCAACTCATATTAGACCATTTGTCTTTCACTTTTAATGCCGCATTAATGGCTTTCGTTACATGCTTGGCTTCTCCTACATGAAAGCGTCCTAATAAATGTTTGGTTTCATGCGGTGGACGAATTTCCATTGTATTACCCGTGCGCACTTCTTCCGAACCGATGTACATAGGCACATCTACTTTTTCACTCTTTAATTCTTTTAGTGCTTTTTTAAGGGCAGCTCTTTCATTGCTTCCTGGTGCATAATTTAATACTGGCTCATTTGCAGGTAATGGGTAATAGAAGTCTCCGTATTGCATGGTTAATTATTTTGATTATGATCGATTGTAATTATAAATATAAAATTAAAAATATATCGTGTAAATAATTAATAAAAAAAATAGTACGCAAAACCTATACTACTTGATTGTCTTTCTCACTCATCAAATACGCCTTTATGAATCCATCCAAATCTCCATCCATCACGGGACCTACATTCCCTACTTCAAAATCTGTTCGATGATCTTTAATCATTTTATAAGGATGAAAAACATAGGACCTTATTTGAGAACCCCATTCTATTTTCTTTTTTGTTGCATTGTTAGAATCCAAGACTGCTTGTCTTTTTCTCATTTCCTCTTCATATAACCTGCTTTTAAGCATAGCCATTGCCTTTTCTCTATTTTCACCTTGCGTGCGAGCCTGTTGGCACTCAACAATAATCCCACTTGGCTTGTGCGTTAGTCTTACGGCCGTTTCTACTTTATTTACATTTTGCCCGCCGCTTCCACCACTTCTAAAAAAAGCCCATTCCACCTCTGCTGGATTTACTTCAATTTCTATTGTGTCGTCAATTAACGGATATACATACACGCTGGCAAATGAGGTGTGTCTTCTTGCATTGCTATCGAATGGAGAAATTCTCACCAGTCGATGAACGCCGCTTTCCGCTTTTAAAAATCCGTATGAAAAGGGACCATCAAATTGAAACGTACAGGTTTTAATTCCTGCGCCATCTCCCCATTGCCAATCAAGTTCTGTAACAGACCATCCTTGTTTTTCTCCATACATTCTGTACATACGAGCAAGCATCTCCGCCCAATCCTGGCTTTCTGTTCCTCCTGCCCCACTGTTAATTTGCAATACAGCCGGAAGTGCATCAGTGGGATCATTTAAAGTACTCTTGAACTCTGCTTCTTCTATAAAAGAAATGGATTTCTGAAAAGCTTCTTTTACTTCTTCTTCTTGCGCTTCGCCTTCTTTCCAAAATTCAAATAATACGGCAAAATCTTCTACTGCTGTTGCAACATCATAGAACATTTTAACCCAATATTCATTAGTCTTGATTTCCTTTAATATACCCGTAGCTCTAGCATTGTCATCCCAAAATCCAGATGAAAGAGTTAGTTGTTTGTTGTTGGTAATTGTAGCTTCTCGGTTAGCGACGTCAAAGAAACCTCCTCAAAACCAATACGCGGTCTCTTATAGTTTTTAAATGCTCTATTGTCATAGTGCAAATATAAAGCTTCCTTATGATGGAAAATTATTAACATATAATAATATTTTACTATTCATTACGTTGAGATTGATGAGAAAAAGAGATTTTTAAACATCTTATTCCCTATTTTATCTTTAGCATTTTATTTCAATATTTGGAGAGAAAAATTAAATATATTTGGCACTCTTTATATCAAAAAAATAAATATGAAACAACTTTACAAGTTTTTAATTACAGGTGTAATTATTCTTTCTACTGGATTTTCGCTGATGGCACAAAACAGTTTTTTTTCAAAAGTAGATGAAAGCACAATAAAATTAAGTGGATTGGTAAGAGTTATCAAGCCTGAAAAATACAACCTTACATCCGTATCCATTCCTGAACTAAAAACTTTCTTATGGTCATTGCCTGCTGAGAAAGAGGTTATTAATAAACGTAACAGCTGTCCTATATTATCCCTTCCTATGCCAGATGGCAGCACGGCAAGATTTAGGGTTTGGGAAAGCAGCATTCAAGAACCCGCATTGCAAGCAAAATTTCCTGAAATAAGAACTTTTGCCGGACAAGGAATTGATGACCCTTATGCTACAATGAGATTCGATTTAACTCCCGTTGGATTTCATGCACAAATATTATCCATTAATGGAAATATTTATATAGACCCATTTGCTAGAGGTACCGATGGCTACTGTATTAGTTATTTTACAAAAGACAATAAAAAAGCAATGGATTTTAAATGTGAGGTGCCAGACAATTCGTCAAATAGCAACAGAGTAGCAAATACACTTGTTGCCGTTGGCCCCTGCAGAGGTACTGAATTATTCACTTATAGATTGGCTGTAGCTTGTACTTACGAGTATGCTGTGGCAGTGGGGGCAACAGGACCAAATGCTGCTACAATTGTACATTCAGCTATTGTTACTTCCGTAAATAGAGTGGATGGAGTTTACGAATCTGAATTGAGTGTAAGAATGGTGCTCGTAGCAAATAACAACTTAATTGAATATACTACCAATACTGATCCTTATACGAATGGCAGCGGAGGTGCCATGCTCGGTCAGAATCAAACTGAAATTAATGCAAAGATTGGTTCAACAAATTACGATATGGGCCATGTTTTTAGTACTGGGGGGGGTGGTGTAGCTTATTTAGGTTGCGTTTGTGGAAGTAATAAAGCAGGAGGGGTTACAGGACTTGATAACCCTGTAGGCGATAATTATGACATTGACTACGTAGCACATGAAATGGGACATCAGTTTGGGGGAGATCACACATTTAATAATAATACCCTGGGCTCTTGTTCCGGAAACAGAAATGGCACCACGGCTTATGAGGTAGGTGGCGGAACCACAATAATGGCATATGCCGGTATTTGTGGAAGTGATGACATTCAACCTCATAGTGATCCATTTTTTCACTCTGTAAGCTTTGATGAAATAAGCACTTTCTTATCGACAGGTGGAGGTAAAAATTGTAAAGTATCAAGCCCAACGGGTAACACATTGCCTCAGATTACTAGTATGAGTAATAACAGTGCTACAATTCCTATTGGGCTTCCTTTCACTTTGACCGCTGCTGCAACTGATGCTGATAATGATGCCATTACTTACTGTTGGGAAGAATGGGATTTAGGTTCTGCAGGCACATGGAATAGTGGTAAAACTAGTACCACAGCCCCCCTTTTCAAATCTCGTATTCCTAAAACTAGTGGCAGCAGAAACTTCCCTGATATGGCAGTTATTATAGCTAACTATCCACTTAACCCTGCTTCAACAATGGGAGGATTAAAAGGCGAAACATTGCCAACCGTTGCAAGAACTATGAAATTTAGATTAACCGTTAGAGATAACAGAGCCGGTGGCGGAGGAATAGTTACAGGTGGAAGTGGTTGTCAAACAGGCTTCACCGGAACGTATTCTGTTACTACCGCTGCGAGCCCTAGCACCTTTGCAGTAACTTATCCAACTGCATCAGGCATCAGCTGGCCAGCAGGAAGTTCTCAAACCGTTACCTGGACTAATGGAGGAACAACAGCAGCTCCCTTCAATGCAACAAATGTTAAAATAAGTTTGTCAACAGATGGCGGATATACTTATCCGATAGTCATACTAGCAAGTACTCCAAATGATGGATCTGAAGCTATCACAGTACCTAACAATCCTACCACAACAGCTAGAATTAAAATCGAAGCGGTTGAAAATATTTTCTTTGATATTTCTAATAACAACTTTACTATTACGGCCTCGACAGCAAGCTTCACATTTGGATCTTTGTCAACAGTGAATGTTACTTGTGGATCTGCAGCTTCACCTGCCAATTTGCAATCTAACGCAACAGGTGGATTCAACACTCCTATTGCGTTGACTTATACGAGCAGCATACCAGGGACAACCGTTACACTGGGAACACTTTCTCTTACTCCAGGTAATAGCACCACCGTTACATTGAATAATGCTAATTTATTATCTCCAGGAACAGATACTGTAATTGTAACGGGTGTGGCAGGAGCGATCACAAGAAAAGATACTATTTTATTTATTATACAACCAGGTACCGCACCAACTATTTCTTCAGCACCAACCGATCAAACAGTTTGTGCTGGA
>CANJJU010000012.1 GCA_947474815.1 Chitinophagaceae bacterium
GGCTTGTCTAGTTGGGCTCCCCCTGTTGGACTTGAACCAACGACCCTCTGATTAACAGTCAGATGCTCTAACCAACTGAGCTAAGGAGGAATATGCTTTTCCTGTTTACACTGAGCTTCCTTTTGGGGAAGACAAGTAATTAGGGATGCAAAAATACTGATTTTCAGTTTTTAAACAAATTGATTTTAGGGTTTCATAGCCCAAAAAGACCTTTTTTTTCTTCAATACCCACAAATACTCCTTCTTTTCGCTCTTCTATCAAAAAAGTCTTTAAAAAATAACCCTCCCCACTTGTATTTCGTCCATTTTCTACACTAAACTTATATCGATGCAGCGGACAAACAATATTACCCAATGGATCTACGTACCCCTCTGCCATTCTTCCCCCCGCATGCGGACATTTTGCAGCACAAGCATATAGCTTTTCATTAATAACGCTGATACAAATTTCTCTTCCGTTTACAGCAACTTCAGTTAATCCCTGGCTATCTGAGAATAATTCATGTCTGCTTTCGGAGATTTTATGCCAAACAATCTTTTCGTTCAATGGTTCAAGGTTTAAGGTTTAACGTAAGCGTCCATAAATATTTATTAAGTAAACGTTGAACATTGAGCGTTAAACGTTGAACGTCTACTAGTAGAAAAATTCCGCCTTATACGGATATCTAATTTGATAAATATCTCTAACCTTATTTAAAATCGTTTGACGCAGCCCATCTAAATTAGTTCTTTCTGTTGCGGATACAAATACACAATTCCCTTTTGTTTCTTCTACCCAACGTTCTTTGAGTTCGCGTAAAATATCTTTTTTTACGTCTTCCTCCAGCCACTGATCAAAAGTTTGTTGTTCGTATTTATCCATCTTATTAAAAATAGTGATGGTAGGTTTTTCTGCCGATCCCAATTCTGCTAAGGTTTTATTTACCACCGCCAATTGTTCTTCGTATTTGGCATGTGAAATGTCAACTACATGCAACAAGATATCTGCTTCTCTTACTTCATCTAATGTACTCTTAAAGCTTTCTACCAAGTGGTGGGGCAATTTTCTAATAAACCCTACCGTATCGCTTAATAAAAAGGGAGTTTGTTCAAACACCACTTTTCGCGTAGTAGTATCGAGCGTAGCAAATAATTTATTTTCTGCAAACACTTCGCTCTTGCTCAATACATTCATAATGGTAGATTTACCAACATTGGTATACCCCACCAGGGCCACCCTGATAAATTCTCCCCGTTCTTTTCGCTGAGTGAAAGATTGTTTGTCTATTTCGGCTAATCGTTTGCGTAATAAAGTGATTTTATCTTTTACTATACGGCGATCTGTTTCAATTTCTGTTTCACCCGGACCTCTCGTACCTACCCCGCCGCCCTGGCGCTCAAGATGTTTCCACATTCCTTTCAATCGGGGTAAAATATATTGATATTGTGCAAGCTCTACCTGCGTTTTAGCCTGTGCGGTTTTAGCTCTGCTCGCAAAAATATCTAGAATGAGATCGCTGCGATCAATTATTTTAATTTCTAGAATCTTTTCAATATTGATAATCTGAGAACCGGTTAATTCATCATCGAATATAACCATGGAAATATTCGCCTTTAATGCAATATAATTTTTGATTTCTTCCAGCTTACCCTTCCCCAGAAACGTTTTACTGTCGGGGTGTTTCATTTTTTGGGTGTAGCGCTTTATAGTAATAGCCCCGGCTGTTTCTGCAAGAAAAGATAACTCATCAAGATATTCGTTTATCTGCTGCTCCGTTTGATCTTTCTGAACAAGCCCTACGAGAATCGCATTCTCCTCTTTTCCTACTACTTTCTTTTTTTCAATCACTTATTCTGTAAGTTTAAGAGTTTAAGAAGTTTAAGTCGTTTAACACGTTGACCGTTAAACCTTGAACATTAAACCTCAAACATTCTACCTGCCCGCTGCAATCTCTACCCACAACTTCAAAGCAGCACAGGTTTTATATTCATCATCCAGCATAATATAGTAGTTCTTTACTTTGCTATCAAACCAAGTCTCTAACGCATTTTCCTTTTTTTGTTCCAATGCACGTTGAGATACTTTATTATAATCGTCTTTTAAGTTTTCGCGGTGGGGGGTTGTTTTGTTTTTTAAATAAATGATTCGCACACCTCTTTTTCCGCGTTCATCAGTATATTCTACCGGTTGAGAATACTCGCCTACTGCCAATTCTTTCCACATCAGTACGATGTCTTTGTCCAACTGATCGATGGTTAAAAACGACCCGTCTCTTCCTTGTAACATACCACCTGTAAATTTACTGGCATCATCATCACTATAGCGAGAAACCGCTGCACCAAAATCCATAGTGCCAGCAATTAGTTTTGCTCTTACAGAATCAAGTTTTTGAAATCCTTCTTTCATTTCCACTTGTGTAACCTGTGGCACTTTTAATATATGCCTCACCACTGCATCGTCTCCTGCCCTGCTTACCAATTGAATGATATGGTAACCAAATTTTGTTTTAAATGGATTGGATACTTGTCCGGGTTTTAACGTAAACGCTTTTGCAAGCCACACTGGATCTAAGTCTTTTTGATTTCTATTTACTTCGTACATCCCTCCCCGGTCTTTACTTCCCGGATCTTCCGAATAAATAGAGGCAAGCGTACCAAACTCTTTTTTGCCTGTTTGAATTTGATTTTTATAATCAAGCAGTTGCTCTTTGCAATACTCTTCTGCATCTCTGCTTGCTTTCGGATAAATAAGTACTTGTCCTATTTCCACTTCTGTTTCATAATAAGACAAACTATCCGTTGGAATCAAATCAAAATAAGATTTTACTTCATTGGGAGTAATCTTAATGCCTTCAACAATTTTATTGCGCATTGCCGTTGCAAGCTTTTGATCTCTGATCCCATCTTTAAAATCTTCTTTTAATTGATACAGAGATTTTCCGGCCATTCTTTCTACTTCATCCTTTGAGCCATACTGTGAAATAAAATAACGAATGCGGTTATCAATATCAGCATCCACTTCTTCATCGGTTACAATGAGTGAATCTTTCTCGGCCTGTAATACCAATGCTTTAATACTCATGGCTTGTTGTAAACTCATGCATCTTGCATCGGGAGGCAATTCTATTCCCTGGCGCTGCATATCCAGCAATGCATTATCAATATCACTTTTTAAAATAATTTTATTTCCTACAATGGCTATGATCTTATCCGCCACTATTTTTTTAGGCTGGGCGATTGCATTGAAGCATGCGATCAGAGAAAGTATTACTAAGGTATATTTTTTCATAAATGTTATTTATTGCCGTTGCAAAGGTTTCAAGTGTTTCAACAGTTGAACAAGTTGGAAAATTAACCCATTAAACGTTTTAAACTTGTTAAACCTTTTAAACATTGATTGTTTACAACGTTCTCTTCACTTCTACTTCCTCAAACGCTTCTACAATATCTCCTGCTTTTACATCATTGTAATTTCTGATAACCAATCCGCACTCCATTCCTGAAGTAACTTCTTTGGCATCATCGCGGAAACGTTTCAAGCTAGCCAGTTCACCTGTAAAGATTACGATGCCATCGCGTACCAATCTGATACGGTTGTTTCTTGCAATCTTACCATCAAGTACCTGACAACCAGCAACGGTTGCTTTATCAAAACGATAGGTTTCTCTAATTTCCACATTGGCCAATACTTTGTCTTCCACGGTGGGTTCAAGCATTCCTTCCATCGCACTTCTAATCTCTTCGATGGCGTTATAGATAATAGAGTACATTTTGATTTCGATAGATTCGCTTTCAGCCAATCTTGCTGCTTGCAAAGATGGGCGAACGTTGAATCCGATGATGATTGCATCAGACGCATTGGCAAGTGTAACATCACTTTCAGTAATAGCACCTACTGCTTTGTGAATCACTTTTACTACGATTTCTTCTGTACTTAATTTTTGTAATGAATCACTCAATGCTTCTACCGATCCATCCACATCTCCTTTGATGATTACATTCAATTCTTTAAAGTTTCCTAATGCCAAACGACGACCAATTTCATCGAGTGTAATATGTTTCTTCGCACGCATTCCTTGCTCACGCAAAATTTGTCCACGCTTATACGCAGTTTCTCTTGCGTCTGCTTCGTTTTCAAAAACCTTAAATGTTTCACCCGCCTGAGGCGCTCCGCTCAAACCGAGTAACAATACCGGTGTGGAAGGAGGTGCAACTTCAACGCGTTGATTACGCTCATTGTACATCGCTTTTACTTTACCAAAGTACTGACCAGATACGATCATGTCTCCCTGGCGAAGGGTGCCGTTTTGTACAAGAATGGTGGCTACATAACCACGGCCTTTATCCAACGATGCTTCAATAATGGTTCCCGAAGCTTGTTTGTTAGGATTGGCTTTTAATTCCAAAATGTCTGTTTCGAGTAATATTTTTTCCATCAGCAAATCAATGTTCATTCCTTTTCTTGCACTGATTTCTTGGCTTTGAAATTTACCCCCCCAGCTTTCCACCAAAATATTCATGGTAGACAACTGTTCTTTTATTTTTTCGGGATTCGCTCCGTCTTTATCAATTTTGTTGATGGCAAAAATCATTGGTACGCTAGCTGCTTGAGCATGCGAGATGGCTTCTTTTGTTTGAGGCATTACTGCATCATCCGCTGCTACCACAATTACGGCAATATCAGTTACTTTGGCACCACGTGCACGCATAGCTGTAAAGGCTTCGTGACCTGGTGTATCTAAGAAAGTGATGGCACGGCCATCTTTTAAGGTTACCTCATAGGCCCCTATATGCTGTGTGATTCCACCTGCTTCTCCTGCAATTACATTGGTATTTCTAATATAATCGAGCAAAGATGTTTTACCATGATCTACGTGACCCATGATCGTAACAATCGGTGGTCTTGGCACAAGATCTTCCGGATTGTCTTCTTCTTCATCAACTTCTAATTCTGCAGCATCGTCTACCCCTATAAATTCAACTTCATAATTAAATTCACTTGCTACCAATTCAATTACATCTGCCTCGAGGCGTTGGTTAATGGAAACCATGATGCCTAAATTCATACACTTGCTGATAATATCTGCAAAGCTCACATCCATCAAACCAGCCAATTCACTTACAGAAATAAATTCTGTTACTTGTAATTTATTGCTTTCTACTCCAGCTTCCCCTAATTGGTCGGCCATTTCTTCGCGCTTCGCTTTACGATATTTCGCTTTCAAGCTTTTCCCACGACCACCTGCACCTGCAAGCTTGGCTTGTGTTTGCTTTAATTTTTCCTGAATTTCTTTTGCGTCAATTATTTTATCTTCTCTGCGTACAGGCGTTCCTGTTGAGGGGCGTTGAAAACGATTGCCTCCTTGCTGTCCTGGACGAGAGGGTCCACCAGGAGCTGTTTTATTGCCTCTTTGAGCAGGATCTTGTTGGGCAGGCGTTCCTGCTTTTTTCTGAATAGGAATACGCTTGCGCTTTTGTCTGTCTTCGTTAGATTCTTTTTTAGGTCTGGTATCACTGTCAACAGGAAGCGTAATTTTTCCAAGAATTTTTGGACCAGTAAGTTTTTCTGCCTGAATATTTTCAATGGTTGCAGGAACATCTTCTGCTACAGGCGGTTGAGGGGTTGCAATAACTTCTGCATCAGGAACCGCCTTCTTTTTAGTGTCGATTTCCTTTACTGGTTCAGCAGGTTCTTCTTTCTTTTTACCTTTTTTAGGTCTTGTAGAAGATTCGATAGAATCTAAATCAATTTTATCTAGCACTTTAGGTGCTTCTAATTCGGGTGCATCAATCTTAGTAATAGACGAAGCTTTTTTCTTCGCGGTGGCAGTTGTTTTTTCTTCTTCTGTTTCTGCTGGAGTGGCTGGCTTTTCTTCCGCCTTCTTAGGTTTTTCTTCTTTCTTCTTTATAGAAAGATCTTCCTCATCTCTTTTCTTTTTGCCTTCTCCGCCTGCATTTTTTGGAAGATCTAGCTGCGCAGCCTTTTGCTTATTGGCTTTGTCTTGCTGAAACTCCGACTGCAACACACGATACATTGATTCTGTGAGTTTAGACGTTGGCTTAAGATCGTCGACATTGAAACTTTTAGACACAAGGAACTCTATCAAGGTATGGGTACCTATGTTAAACTCCTTGGCCGCAGCCATCAACCTTGGTGTATTTGCTTCTGACATTCTGTTTTTTTAGTGTTGCACCAAATTGGTGCGGGAATATTTTATTTAATTATTGCATTCAGAATACTTATTCTTTTTCGAATTCTTCTTGCAATATTCTTCTGATATCGGTGATGGTTTCTTTTTCAAGATCTGTTCTGCGTTCTAATTCTTCTGCAGTAAGATCTAATACAGAACGTGCTGTATCACAACCAACTCTTTTTAATTCATCAATAATCCATGCTTCAATTTCATCGCTAAATTCTTCCAAGTCAATATCAAATGAATCTTCTTCACCTTCATTGTCGCGGAATACATCTATTTCATATCCTGTCAATTCGCATGCTAATTTAATATTCGCCCCACGACGACCAATGGCCAATGAAATTTGATCTGGTTTTAAATAAACCTTCGCATGAAGTTTTTCTGTATCCATGTCGATGCTGGTAATCTTCGCAGGTGTTAATGAACGCTGAATCAACAATTGTGTGTTAGCCGTCCAGTTAATTACATCAATGTTTTCATTTTTAAGTTCTCTAACGATGCCATGTATACGACTTCCTTTCATCCCTACACAAGCTCCTACGGGATCAATTCTGTCATCATAGCTTTCTACTGCTACTTTGGCTCTTTCTCCTGGATCTCTTACTATTTTCTTCACCACGATTAATCCGTCAAATATTTCAGGAACTTCAATCTCTAATAGTTTTTCAAGGAATGAAGGGCTGGTACGTGACAATATAATAATCGCTTGATTGTTTTTTAACTCAACTTTTCTTACCACCGCGCGAATGGTTTCTCCCTTTTTGAAATAATCGCTGGGAATTTGTTCAGATTTTGGAAGCAACATTTCATTGCCATCTTCATCAAGAATCAATACTTCTTTTTTCCATACCTGATATACTTCACCACTCACGATTTCGCCAATGCGCTCTTCGTATTTCTTAATAAGAATATTCTTTTTAAGATCATTGATACGTGCAGCCAATGTTTGCTTTCCAGCCAATATAGCCCTGCGTCCAAACTCTTTTTGAATATCAACTTCTTCATACAATTCTTCTCCCACCTGATAATCAGGCTCAATTTTAATTGCATTTTTATATTCAATCTCTGTAAGGGTATTGTACAAATCATCGTCATCAACGATGGTACGTCTTCTAAAGATTTCTAAATCACCTTTCTGGTCATTTACGATAACGTCGAAGTTTTCATCACTGCCGTATTTTTTACGAATCAATGTTTTAAAAACATCTTCCATTACTTTCATCAGGGTTGGACGATCAATGTTTTCTGCGTCTTTGAACTCCTGAAACGATTCAATCAAGTTAATGCTTGCCATATTCCACTTCGGCTTTTCTCCCAAATTTTGGGACCCTGCCGACAGGGGGGTTTGTGTTAATTAAAATTTTATCAGAACTTTTGTTTGTTTTATATCTGTAAAAGGAATTGACAATTGGTGCAATACTGCTTTTTTGCCTTTCCCTTCAGTAAACTCAATGGTAATGTTGTATTCATCAGCAGCAATCAACTTGCCTTCTTTTTTAGTGCTATCATTCATCGTTACTTCTACATTCCGGTCAATATTCTTAATGTATTGTCTGTGTAATTTGAATGGCTCTTCGGTACCCGGACTAGACACCTCCAAAGAAAAATCTCCATCGGGATACATGCCCATTTCCTCCATTTGCTTATAAAGCGCCCTGTTTATTTTAATGCACTTCTCAATTCCCAGGCCACCATCCGCATCCAAGTAAATTTTGAAATTATTGATGGGTTTTACCTTGATTTCCACCAAAAAAATATCCCCTTCCAGCAAAGGAGTCAATAATTTTTTTACGATTTCTATTTGTGTTTCGTTGCTCATGGTATTAAAAAAGAAGAAGGGAACGATTTCGTTCCCTTCCATTTCACTCTTATTTCGAATACAAAGATATGAAAACTTGCGCAATAAGCGAAAAGATCTCTTTGGGTTGACACAAAATTTAACAATCAAATTATACGGGCAGTACTACCTTTGCCTTATGTTTAAATTCATTCTAGAGCTCATTCTTTTTTATTTTCTATACAAATTTGTGTTTGAATTCATCATACCTATATATAATGCTACCAAGCATGTGAAGCAAAAAATGGGTGAAATGCAAGAAAAAATGGAGAAAAAAAGCCCCCAAAAGACCCACACACCCAATAAATCTGCTGAAAAAACAGGTTTTTCAGATCAATTGAGTAGCGAATACATTGATTTTGAAGAAGTTAAGTAATTTTTCTTCCTGCACCTTCCAAAAACCCCTTTTTCTGCCTATAATTTTTTCTGAAAAATATACAACAAAAACTAATAAGCGTTAGTTTTGTGGTCTGTATGTCTAAAATTGTAGTTTCAGCTAACGGCTCCAAAAAAGAAGCCATCATCAAAAAAGCCGCAGGCCTTTTTCGTCAAAAGGGATTTGCCGGAACGTCTATGCGAGAGCTTGCCGAAAGCATAGGGGTAGAAGCACCCAGTTTATACAATCATATCGGATCTAAAATTGAATTGCTGCAGAACATTTGCTTTAAGGTAGCCAATGAATTTATGCTGCACCTACATGAAACCGAACAACAATCAAATAGCACGATTGGTAAATTAAAACAGATCATTCAGTTTCATATTCAAATGATGGTGAATGAATACGATGAAGTGTTTGTAGCTAACCATGAATGGAAACAACTGAAGGACCCCTACTTAACAGATTTTCTGCTTCAGCGAAAAGCTTATGAAAAAAAATTAATTGATATCGTGAAGGAAGGAATAAAAACTAACACCATTAAAAATATTCATCCGCAAATTGCGGTGCTTACTATTTTATCAGCCGTGAGAGGATTGGAATTCTGGCAAGGGCAGAAAAATCAGATGGAGGTACTGGAATTAGAAAAAAATATGATTGACCACCTGTTAAACGGACTGGTGAAATAATTTCTACATTTAAAATATACAATCAAATAATATGTCGATTCATTTTCATTCTTTAAAAATAAAAAGCATTCAAAAGGAAACAACTGATTGCGTATCGGTTTGTTTTGACATACCCTCTTCTTTGCAGAAAGATTTTACATTTAAAGAAGGACAAAATATCACCATAAAAAAATCAATCAATGGCGAAGAAGTAAGAAGATCGTATTCAATTTGCAACGCGCCACATGAAAAAGAATTAAAAGTGGCTATTAAAAAAGTGGAAGGGGGATTGTTTTCACAATTCGCGAATGATATTTTAACCACTGCCGACATTCTTGAAGTAATGCCTCCTTCTGGAAAATTCAATGCGCATTTGTCAAAAAATGGAAAAGGAAATTACCTCGCTATTGCAGCAGGAAGTGGCATTACACCTATCTTATCTATTATTAAACACACATTAACTACAGAGCCCGATAGCGAGTTTACATTAGTATATGGAAATAAAAATCGTAGCTCAATTATATTTTTTGATGAACTAGAAGGATTGAAAAATAAATTCATTGAGCGATTTACATTTATCAATGTATTGAGTAAAGAAAAAACAGACACCCCTGTTTTTTATGGAAGAATCGATGAACAAAAACTAGCAGACCTTACAAAAATAATTGATTACTCAAAAATTGATGCAGCCTATCTGTGCGGACCCGAATCAATGATATTTGCTGGTAAAGATTTTTTAGAGAAAAATGGAGTGGCGCAAACAAACATACATTTTGAATTGTTTAATACTCCCGGTTATAAACAAACGAAGAAAGTAGAAAACAAAAAAATAGACAATATTACTGGTCCAAAAAGCAACGTCACCATTAAGCTGGATGGAAGATCTTTTTCATTTGAGCTCGCATATGGTGGACAAAATATTTTAGACGCTGCATTGCAGCAAGGAGCAGATTTACCTTACGCATGTAAAGGGGGTGTTTGTTGTACCTGTAGAGCCAAAATAACCGAAGGGGAAGTATCAATGGATGTAAATTATGCTTTGGAACCCGAAGAGATTGCACAAGGCTTTGTGCTGACTTGTCAGTCTCATCCCACCACAGAAAAAGTAATGATTGATTTTGATGTAAAATAAAATTACCTATTAAAAATAAACAAATGGAAATATATAATCTAGAGAAAGCCTTTCAGGAAAAGATAGACAAAGAAATTAAAATTGAACCAAAGGATTGGATGCCTGAAGCTTATCGTAAAACCAACCTTCGACAAATCAGTCAGCATGCTCACAGCGAAATTGTAGGCATGTTACCAGAAGGAAACTGGATAAGCAGAGCGCCCTCGCTAAAAAGAAAAGCCATTCTTATTGCAAAAGTGCAGGATGAAGCTGGGCATGGATTGTATTTGTATTCTTCTGCAGAAACCTTGGGCACGAGCAGAGAACAAATGATTGATGATTTGCACAGTGGCAAAGCAAAATATTCTTCGATTTTTAATTATCCCACATTAACCTGGGCTGATATGGGCGCCGTAGGCTGGTTGGTAGATGGGGCGGCTATTTTAAATCAAGTGATGCTTTGCAGAACTTCTTATGGCCCCTACGCTAGAGCGATGGTGCGCATATGCAAGGAAGAAAGTTTCCATCAGCGTCAAGGTTTTGATGCATTGTTGGTGTTGAGCAAAGGAACCGAAGAACAAAAAGCAATGTGCCAAGATGCCATCAACAGATGGTGGTGGCCAAGCTTAATGATGTTTGGACCAAAAGACAGCGAAAGCACGAACAGCGACCAAAGCATGAAATGGAAAATTAAACGAAAAACAAATGATGAGCTGCGTCAAAATTTTGTAGACATGATTGCTGAGCAAATAAAATTATTGGGGATGACATTGCCAGATCCTGATTTAAAATGGAACGAAGCAAAAAAGCAATATGATTTTGGCGAAATAAACTGGGATGAATTTTGGAATGTAGTAAAAGGAAATGGTCCTTGCAATAAACAAAGAATAGCAGCAAGACGCAAAGCCCACGAAGAAGGAGAATGGGTAAGAGCTGCCGCGTTGGCGTATGCCGAAAAGAAACAATTAAGAACAAAAGCTAAGGTAGCTTAGCTAATTTATAATTATTAATACACGCAATCATGAATACTCCAATCAGAAAATTTTATTACGGCGATATCCCCGAAGAAAATACAGGCGGATCAATCAATGCTATTTCATCCAATGAAAAAGCCTGGCCGCTATGGGAAGTTTTTATTCGCAGCAAACAAGGACTAGACCACAAACATGTAGGAAGCCTACATGCGGCAGATGCTACCATGGCAATTGAAAATGCAAGAGATGTTTACACCCGACGTCAGGAAGGCATAAGTATCTGGGTAGTAGAAAGTAAATTTATTCACGCGAGCGACCCCGCAGATGCAGAAAGCCTCTACGAACCAGCAGCAGATAAAATTTATCGTCATCCAACTTTTTATGATTTACCCGATGCGGTGAAGCATATGTAAAAAAGGCTCAACGTTTAAGGTTCAACGTTTAAAGTGGATGTACTTATATGAGTATCCATTTTTGTTGAGTGTTAAACGTTACACCTTAAACCTTAAACATATTAAACATGCCCCATACAAAAAACGCTCTCTCCTTCACCCTGCACCTAGCAGACACCGCACTTATCCTTGCTCAACGCAATGGAGAATGGTGTGCTCATGGGCCTATATTAGAACAAGATATTGCCATTACTAATATTACATTAGACCTTATTGGTCAAGCACGAAATTTTTATCAATATGCTGCTAGGTTACACGAAGCGAATGAGAATGCTGTTACGGAAGATAGCCTTGCCTATCTGCGCACGGAAGGACAATTTAAAAATTTATTGATTTGCGAATTACCTAATGGAGACTGGGCACAAACTATATTGAGACAATTTTTCTTCAGTACATTTCAAATGTTATTGTTTGAAAAAATGAAACAATCCAATAATACTCAGTGGGTAGCTATTGCAGAAAAATCAATTAAAGAGACGCACTATCACGTAAAATGGAGCAGCGAATGGGTAATACGATTGGGTGATGGAACAACAGAAAGCCATGATCGAATTACAAAAGCCCTGGATACCCTTTGGATGTACACGGGAGAATTTTTTATTCCTGCCTCTTATGAAATGATAGAGGTTACTGCTCTTAAAAATGAATGGATGAATAAGGTGAAGGAAGTTTTTGATGAAGCCACACTCACTATACCAGAAAATGTTTTTATGCAAACGGGAGGAAAAAATGGAGTGCATACAGAAAACCTGGGTTTTGTATTAACAGAGTTACAATATTTACAAAGAGTGTTTCCGGGTGCTGAATGGTAAAATAATAAATCATTGAACAACAATAAAGACCATATCTACTCAATTCTTCAAGAAGTCTGCGATCCAGAGGTGCCCGTATTAACGATACTGGATCTTGGCATTGTAAGAGATATTCAATTTCATGAAGAGGAAGTAGAAATAATCATCACTCCTACTTATTCGGGATGCCCCGCAATGGATGCGATTAGTGTGGATATTAAATTGAAATTAATAGAACAGGGTTTTAAAAAAGTTAAAGTAAGTTATGTATTGTCGCCCGCCTGGACAACCGATTGGATGAGTGAAGAAGGAAAAAAGAAATTGCAAGCATATGGAATTGCTCCACCACAAAAAATTACAAACAATACAAGACTTCATAAAATGTTGTTTGAAGAAGAAGGTCATATTGAATGTCCCCAATGTCATTCCCTGAATACCAAAATGCTAAGTCAATTTGGATCTACGGCATGCAAAGCACTCTACCAATGCAACGATTGTAAAGAGCCTTTCGATTATTTTAAATGCCATTAATATTGTTAACTTTATTCCCATTCAACTTATACGCATGAACATATCCATTTATTTCGAAGAAGCTGCGCAGATTTCAGTAGCATTTGTTATTGGTGCTATTATTGGATTAGAAAGAGAATTTAGAAGCAAGCCTGCCGGTTTTAGAACAATGATTTTAATATCTGTTGGCTCTTGTCTATACACTATTTTATCAAAAGAAATTTCGGGAGGCGGTGCCGCAGATCGTATTGCTAGCAATATTGTTACAGGAATAGGTTTTATTGGTGCGGGAGTAATTTTTAAAGAAGGAATATCTGTAAACGGATTAACTACCGCCGCGCTGATATGGGTTACAGCTGCGTTGGGAATGGCAATTGGTTATCATAATTATCCAATAGCAATCGTAGTGAGCACCATTGTGGTTATTACATTATTTGTATTAGAACCCGTTCAGCGATTTATAAATAAGTTTCACAAAGTGAAAGATTATAAAATCCGTACCATTCAATTGGGAAATAATTTTAAAACTGAACTGGAACATTTTTTTAACTCACATGAGCTGTCATACAGGTGCATGAAAATGGTAAAAGAAAACAATGATGCAGTATACATGTATCGAATCAGCTCACCCGACAGAAACTATGATCTAGTAAATCAATTTTTACTGGCACACCAAGAAGTGAAAAGTTTTGATGTATAATCATTAGTTAATAGCAATTAAAAAACATTTACCATGGCTCCTATATTATTTGAAATAAAAAATGGTGTTGCACATCTTACACTCAACAGACCAGAAAAATACAATGCATTTAATAGAGAAATGGCATTGTTACTTCAAATACTATTAGATAATTGTGCTACCGAAAATTCTGTACGCGCGATTTATATCACCGGAAATGGAAAAGCATTTAGTGCGGGACAAGATCTAGCAGAAGTAACAGGAGAAAACCCCGTTGGATTTGAAAAAATATTATCTGAACACTACAACCCAATCGTCACTAAAATCAGGTCATTAAACAAGCCCGTAGTTTGTGCCGTAAACGGGGTAGCCGCAGGCGCTGGAGCAAACATCGCATTGTGCTGTGATATTGTGGTAGCAAGTGAAGCAGCTTCGTTTATTCAAGCATTTTCTAAAATTGGACTGATCCCCGATAGTGGCGGTACCTATTTTTTACCTCGACTTATCGGATTTCAAAAAGCATCTGCCTTGATGATGCTGGGAGATAAAGTGGAGGCCATTGAAGCAGAAAGAATAGGAATGATTTACAAGTATTTTAATACAGATGTTTTTATACAAGAATCTATTGCCATTGCTGAAACACTTGCTCAAATGCCAACAAAAGCGTTTGCGCTGACTAAAAAAGCACTCAATGAATCTTTACAAAACAATCTGCAAGCACAATTACAAATAGAAGACATATTACAATACGAATCGGCCCATACGGAAGATTATACTGAAGGCGTAAATGCTTTTATAGAAAAAAGAAAACCTGTTTTTAAAGGACTATAAAAATAAATAGTACATGAACACTGAAAAAAATACAGAACCCATTCAGGTAGTCAATCACATGATGTTGCACGACACATTTAGCCAGTGGCTTGGGATTGAAGTCATAGAAGTAAGAGAAGGATACAGCAAAATAAAAATGACCATCAGAAAAGAAATGATGAATGGATTGGGCATCGTTCACGGCGGCATTACTTTTTCTTTAGCCGATAGCGCCTTTGCTTTTGCATGCAATAATAGAAATGTATTTTCTGTTGCACTGGATACTGCTATCAACTTTTTAAAACCAGCTCATTTAGACGATGTCCTTTTTGCTGAAGCAAAAGAACTGCACAATGGAAAATCAACAGGTTTGTATCATATTTATATTACCAACCAACACCATCATGAAGTAGCTGTTTTTAAAGGCACTTGTTTTAGAACCCATAAATCTGTGATTTAATTAATACTGTATGATTTATCAATTCAATAATATTATTCCTGTCATTCATCCCTCTTCTTTTATTCATCCGCAGGCATGCGTAACCGGTAATGTTATTATTGGTAAAAATGTATATGTTGGGCCGGGTGCTGCATTGCGCGGCGATTGGGGACAAATCATTATTGAAGATGGTTGCAATATCCAAGAAAATTGTACCATACATATGTTTCCTGGCACGACTGTATTGTTAAAAGAAGCAGCACATATTGGCCACGGGGCTATTATTCATGGGGCCACGATTGGGAGAAATTGTTTGATAGGTATGAATGCCGTAATTATGGACAATGTTGTTTTAGAGGAGGAATGTATTGTGGGAGCCTTGGCATATATTAAATCTGATACTGTTTTTGAAAAAAGAAGTGTGATTGTAGGGAATCCTGCCCAAAAAATAAAGAACGCTTCAGATGAAATGATTCAATGGAAAACCGAAGGCACCGCATTGTATCAACAATTGCCTAATGAAATGCGCCAGCATTGGAAACCCTGCGAAGCTTTGACAGAACTTCCCGCAAATCGAACCATATCAACGCCAAATTATCAACCTTGGAAGCAAACCAAAGAAAAAGGCAATAGTTGAATTTTTCGACAATCTGCTGCTTTTCAAAACAACTCATCAACTCAACAACTCAACAACTAACCGTACCTTTGCACCAATGGACAAATCAAATTTTGTAGATCAGATAAAAATATTTTGCAGGAGCGGGCATGGCGGCGCAGGCAGCAAACATTTTCTTAGAAACAAGTTGACTGCTAAAGGTGGTCCAGATGGGGGCGATGGCGGACGTGGCGCGCATATTATCTTAAGAGGGAATTCACAATTATGGACCTTGCTTCATCTTAGGTACTTTAAAAATGTGTTGGCAGAAGATGGAGAAAATGGTAGCGGAAACACTTCTACAGGAAGAAACGGAAAAGACATTATTATAGAAGTTCCACTGGGTACCATAGCAAAGAATGAAGAAACAGGTTTGTTAGAAGGCGAAATACTAGAAGATGGACAGGAGTTTATTTTAATGAAAGGCGGACGAGGAGGATTGGGTAATAGTAATTTTAAAACCTCTACCAATCAAGCTCCAGAATACGCACAGCCAGGTGAAGAAGGACAAGAAGGAATTAAGGTATTAGAATTAAAAGTATTGGCTGATGTTGGACTCGTAGGTTTTCCTAATGCAGGTAAATCAACTTTACTCTCTAGTATTACAGCAGCAAAACCAAAAATTGCAGATTACGCCTTTACGACATTGGTTCCACAACTCGGCATGGTGGAATACAGAGATTCAAAAAGTTTTTGTATGGCAGACTTACCCGGTATTATTGAGGGCGCTGCAGAAGGAAAAGGATTGGGACATCGGTTCCTTAGGCATATTGAAAGGAATGCGGTACTGTTGTTTTTAATCCCAGCCGATAGCAAAGATCATCGCAATGAATTTGAGATACTAAAATTAGAATTAGAAAAATACAATCCGGAAATGCTACAAAAAGATTTTGTAATTGCTATCAGCAAGTCGGATATGTTAGACGAAGAATTGAAAGAAGCCATTGAAAAAGAATTACCGAAAAACATTCCACATGTTTTTATTTCATCCGTTACTGGATTGAATTTAACTCAACTTAAAGATTTATTGTGGAGCACATTGAATACGTCCGTTGTCTCTTAATGTGGAGATAAAAAATAGCAGATGAACAGAAAATTTATTTATCTAATCAACCCTATCTCCGGAACTAAAAACAAGGGTCCGCTGATAAACCATATTTTCAGCAAAACAAGTGAACGAAACATTCCCTTTGAAATAATTGACACAAAAAAAGACGGTGACTATTCATTTCTAAAAGAAAAAATTGCTGCCGAACAAATTACAGATGTTATTATTTGTGGCGGAGATGGAACAATTAATCAGGTAGTTAAAGCCCTATTAACTGTAAAAGTAACTATTGGGATCATTCCAATGGGATCGGGTAATGGACTGGCCTTGGCTGCACGCATTAGTAAAAATTATCGCAAAGCATTGGAGATAATTTTTAACGGGAAAACTTCTTTGGTAGATGGTTTTTATGTCAACAATCAATTCAGTTGCATGTTATCTGGACTTGGCTTTGATGCACAAGTTGCGCACGACTTTTCGCTGCAAAAATCAAGAGGACTATTTACTTATATCAAACAATCACTTAAGAATTTTTTTAATTATAAAACATATGAATTCATTATTCATATCAATGGAGAAAGAATAAACACTGATGCCTTTTTTGTCAGCATTGCCAATAGCAATCAGTTTGGAAATTATATAACCATTGCTCCTCAAGCAAGTTTACATGATGGACTGCTTGATATCATCATTGTAAATAAAAAAAATAAAGTCTTTACCGCCTTTTCTTTACTACAACATATTAAATTAGGAAAAGTAAAAGCTGATATAAGTAATCAAACGAAAAAGAAGAGTATTACTTATCTTCAATCCACTCGATTAACAATTGAAAATCTTTCATTAGCCCCATTGCATATTGATGGAGAGCCTTATCCTACAGCAGCAAACATTGAAGTAAAAGTCATTCCCAGCGCATTCAATCTTTTACAGCCTTAGCATTAAGAAGATTTTTTATTTGTTGTAACGCCTTTTGATTTATAGGAGAGTTAAATGATTCTATGACATCAATTTTTTCTCTGGTAGATAAATGAAAATTCATAGCTGCTCCTTTGTCAGCTTTTTCGGGCTGATACATTAAAGAAATCCTATCAATAGTACTATCCGTTTTTTTATAATAACTATATTGATCTGTTTGAAAGTAATCTTGTAGTTTAAACCAATTGTGTTGAAGCATAGTAGCAGGGGTAATTACCATGTCTGCAATAGATTGGGATTCGAATGCCTGTTGCCAATTTTCGTTTGACCGATCACGCAATTGGATAATTAATACACCCCCGGTATTTTGCTGAATCCACTCTTTAAAATAATCGATGAATCGCAGCGTTGTTTCTTGTCCATAATTATCTCTCAGCCCTGCATCCATTACATCTATTACAGGAGTAGTGGGAAGCCATACATTGGGTAATACATAAGGAAAGGTGGCATTCATTCTTAAGGCAGTAAGGATCCTCAAATTATATGGACCAAGGTCTTTAAAAAATGTAGCAAAATCGATCGCATCGGGTATCAATGAAGAATCAGCAGCAAGGGCTGTAGGCTTCATCATAAAACTCATGGGTTGGGTGCCAATCATTAATTTTCTACCATCGCTTTTTACAACAGAATTATAAATAATTAACGGGATGCGTGCATTGGTTTCATCTTCTAGCACATCTTTTAATTGAATATTTAAAAGACCGTTGGTATTATCGGAAAGTTTCTTTTCAAATGCATACCCCCTATCTTTCACGAATTTCAAATCTTCAACATTAAATTTTTGAATAGGAGCCACCACATCTCGAGTTATCATCGACGTAAAAACAGGATTCAATAAATCGCAAGCAATATTTTTGGTATAGATGGGATTATTAATATCAATTTCTTTATTCGTTAAGGCGGATCGATACAATTCACGATAGTACGTTGCGGCTAACATTCCCCCACTAGCACCACTTATTAAAAAAGTTTGGTTCATGACGGCACCCTTTGTTGCACTATCTAATTTTTGTAAAGCATTCATTACAAAAGCTGCGCTCCTCAATCCTCCTCCACTCACATTAATAAAAACCATTACAGGTTTCTCGTTTTTTTGACGAGCCTTCCACTTGTTTAACACCCTTATCATATTAGCCTTGTCGGCTTGCAATTTATCATCAGTACACATCAACTCAAGAGAAGTCTTATTGTAAGCAGGCCGATGAGTCTTATCAATATAATTTAAGCCATATGCCTTGTTTCTTGGGTCGATGATTTCGTTCTGATATAATATATTCATTGCAAACAATGCAAGCATAACAATAGGAATACTCCAAGCTTGAAGAAAATAAGTTAAAGCCCCAATCACCGCTACCATCACCGAAAAAAATATTAAAACACTTGAAGCAGCAGGCATTTCAAAGAATTTGTTTTCTAAAAAAAATCCTACCACAACTAAAAATATAAAGGCCATCACCATGCTTATGATAGCAGATAAATGATGACGGGTAAATACCATATCTAAAAACGCCTGGCGATAATGAGTGGTTGTTCTTGCTTTTTTTAGTTTAAGTCCTCCTGTGAAATAATAACTAATTTTTAAATCGCCTTCTATTGCTTCTTTGTCTTGATTAGACTCAATTGGATTGGCTGTTCGAAGAATTGTTTTATCAGCTCCAAAAAAATAAATAACAGATATTGAAATTACAGTAGTAAAGCCTACAAGAATACCCAACATCAATTTAATAATATCAATGCTACTCATTAATTCGCGATAGCTATCATATTGATATAGTTTAATAAAATAAAAAATCAAAAAAAACAATGGAAGAAGGGCATTGTTAATACAATATTTTAAAAACGGGTTTGTACTAGTTGCTAGAAATCTAACTCGTTTACTGTGAAGAATAAAAGTGGTAATATTCCAACTGATAACATAAAAGCCTAATGCCGCTCCAGTAATGAAAGCCCCCATGAAATTTACAACTCCCCTGTATTCGGGAATAAAAAAAAGAGCATCGGCACCAAACATTTTAAAGAATACACTGTCAATGGTGCTAAAAAGTATAAACCAAAATATCAATAAGACTTGGAACTTTTTAAAATGAAGAATAAAAAGCTGAATGGGAAAAGAATAATAAATGTCTTTAGACAATTTAGTCAACATACGAGGAGGGGTAGATTAAGTATAAATTTAATTTATATTAGCTTACCTCGTGCTGATTTTAACTTTTTGAACGAGAAATAATAGCGCTACTACCGAAACGACCACCAACATAGCCGTAAATTGATGCAATACTCCTAGCCAGACAAACACTTTTGTATGGGTGGCATTGATCAAAGCGAAAATACCCAACAACACCTGTATACTTATTAAAACGAGCAAGCTGTTTCTTAGTTTTACAAACAGTCTATTCTCTACTATATTTCTGGAGCGAATAAAAAATACCAATACAATTATTGAAAGCAAATATCCCATACCACGATGTATAAAATGAATGGCCAATTTATTATTCCAAAGATTATTGACCCAGGGATGTAATTCATTGAAAGAGGAAGGAAAAGCTTCTCCATTGATAGATGGCCATGTGGGTGCGCTGGTTGCCGCTTTTAATCCAGCCATAAAACCACCATACATTAATTGAATAAGAAGCAACGAAAGAATGAACATCAATAAATTTTTCAGCGCATTACTAACCACTTTTGTTTGGAAACTTGGAAGCAGGCTTAATGCAAACCACCATGTATAACTCAATAGTATTAATGCTGCAATAAAATGGGTGGTTAATTCAATATGGCCTACAAAATATTTTTCAGGCACCAACCCGCTTTTAACCATTAGCCATCCAATAGCTCCCTGTAGAGCACCTAAAAAAAACAATATTACCATAGGTAATATCATTCGTTGATTAAACTTTCTACGAACTAAAAAATAGGCAAACCCAAACAAAAAGACAAGGCCCATGCCTCTTGCCCACAAACGATGAGCCCATTCCCAGAAAAAAATGAATTTAAAATCCTGCAAGGAAAAATATTGATGCACATATTTAAATTGATCTGTGCCGCGATATTTGTCAAATTCTACTTGCCAGGCTACTTCATTCAACGGGGGCAAAGCACCTGTAATTGGCTTCCATTCGGTAATAGATAAACCAGATTCAGTTAATCTAGTAATACCACCCAATAAGACTTGTACTACAATCATCCCTACTCCAATCAGTAACCATATAGCCACCTGTTTGTTATTTCGCTGTTGTATAACTCCGTCCATAGTAACACAAAGGTAGTACACCAAAAATTGTTATCAAACATTGAATAATGATTCCTTATCTTTTACTGATATTTGTTATACAGAAAATGCTAGAATCATATTACCATCCCAAAAAGATAGAAGCAGGCTTAGATGAAGCCGGTAGAGGATGCTATGCAGGTCCTGTATTTGCTGCAGCAGTTATTTTACCCAAAGACTTTGAGCATCCCTTTTTAAATGATAGCAAAAAGCTATCGGAAAAACAACGTGAAATACTTCGACCTATCATTGAAAAGGAAAGCATCGCTTTTGCGGTAGCAATGGTGGATAATAAAGAGATTGATCAAATCAATATTCTGCAGGCATCATTTAAAGCGATGCATCTTTCTATAGAAAAATTACAAAAAAAACCTGCTTTGTTATTAATTGATGGCAATCGATTTAAGCCTTACGAAAAAATCCCCCATCATTGTATTGTAAAGGGCGATGGTAAATACGCCTCTATTGCAGCGGCAAGTGTACTAGCAAAAACATACAGAGACGAATACATGCTGACCTTGCATAAAAAATTTCCGCATTATTGTTGGAATAAAAACAAGGGTTATGGCACAGCAGATCACCGAGAAGCAATAGCAGCCTTTGGTCTATGCAAGTATCACCGTAAAAGTTTTAATATTCTTCCAAAGCAAATCAACCTGTTTTAATCCTTAAATATCCAAATTCCCCAAGCCCTGTCTTATAATCTGCCAGTCATCTGTTAAGCAATCTACAACAGTAGAGGGAATCATTCCACCAATCCCGCCATCAATAACCATATCAACTGTGTTGCCAAATTTTTCATGTATAATTTCCGGATCGGTATACTCTTCTACCATTTCACCCGGTAAAGAAGCGCTGATCAAAGGATGGTCTAGTAGTTCTAAAATATGCTGACAAATCACATTATCGGGAATACGAAGGCCAATAGTGGATTTTTTGCTCTGTAAAATTTTAGGCACCTGTTTGCTTGCAGGCAGAATAAAGGTAAAAGGACCTGGCAAGTGTTGTTTGAGCATTCTATATAAGGGAGTATCAATGCCCTTTGTAAAATCGCTCAGATGACTGAGATCCTTACAAATAAAAGACAATTGAGCTTTTAGCGGATTTAATTGCTTGATTTGACAGATTTTTTCAATTGCCTTGGTTTGATAAATATCGCAACCCAACCCGTATATAGTATCGGTGGGATAAATAATGACCCCGCCAGCTTTTAAGCATTCTATCACTTGGGCAATGAGCCTAGGAGGAGGATTTTGTGGATGAATTTTTAATAACATATCATACAATTTAGCATAAAATTGCCCGGAAGAATTAAAATAAAGATTTAATACGCTACTTTTGGTCGATTTTTTTAAATTATATCTAAACAACAAATTCTATGTCTCTGATTACAGTTGGCACCATGGCTTTTGATGCTATTGAAACTCCCTTTGGCAAAGTTGATAAAATTGTGGGCGGATCTGCTACATACGTAGCTTATGCTGCAAGCAATTTTGTAAAACCTGTTCAGCAAATCTCTATCATTGGATATGATTTTCCTGAAGAAGAAATTGCTGAATTAAAGAAAAGGGGCGTTGTCATTGACGGAGTAGAAGTGGTGCCTGATAAAAAATCTTTTTTTTGGAGTGGGCGCTATCACATAGATATGAATTCGAGAGATACATTGATTACAGACCTCAATGTGTTAGAAGATTTTAATCCAATCGTTCCAGATAGTTATCAAGGAAGTGAATTTTTAATGTTGGGTAATTTAATGCCCAAATTACAATTGAGTGTAATCAATCAATTAAAAGTTCGACCGAAACTAATTGTAATGGACACTATGAATTTTTGGATGGACATCGCTTTAGATGATTTGAAAGAGGTATTGAAGAAAGTAGATGTACTATTGGTAAACGATGGAGAAGCAAGACAATTGAGTGGAGAAGTTTCGTTGGTAAAAGCTGCTCGTAAAATAATAGCCATGGGGCCGAAGTTCTTAATTATTAAGAAGGGAGAACATGGAGCATTGTTGTTTCATGAAAATCATGTTTTTTTCGCACCTGCTTTACCGCTAGAAGAAGTGTTTGATCCAACCGGAGCCGGAGATACTTTTGCTGGAGGATTTATTGGGCACTTAGCAAAAACAAAAGACATCAGTTTCGAAAACATGAAGACTGCAATTATTGTTGGAAGTGCAATGGCAAGTTTCTGTGTAGAAAAATTTGGTCCAGAAAGAATGAAAGAAATTACAAAAGAAGATATCAATGAGCGTATTAGTGAATTTGTACGATTGGTAAATTTTGATATTGATCTGGTATAATTAATTATATGATAGAAATTATTGTTCTATATTTTCTTTGTAAACAAATGGGCGCTGCTGCTCTTCAAAAAGGATTAAAGCCTTCCAAATGGAAGATTTTAACGGTGGTAGCATGGATTACCGGCGAGTTTGCCGGGTTAATAATGGGCGTAATGCTTTTTGGATTTGATCAAAATAATTTATTAGGTCTAATGGCATTTGCAGTAGCCTGCGCATTTGGAGGCTACCTTTTAGTAAGAGCTAGTCTTGAAAAAATGCCCTCCATCCCACAAGACAATTAATATTTTATTGACGTCTCGCTAACACAACTACATTCTTATATTTTTTAGTTTCTCCTTTGAGATTGAAAATTTCGGTATAAATAATATATATCCCCATCCCTATTTGTTGATGCGTTTCATTTAACCCATCCCATTTAAAAAATCCTTTCATTCCACACAAGATGCTTTTTTCTAAATAACGAACAGGTCTTCCTACGGCATCGTAAATGGTAATGTTGGCTACATATCCTGGTTGATTAAATTTATATTGAATCATTACATAGTCATCGTGTCCGTCATTATCTGGACTAAAAGTTTTAGGCAATATGGTTATTTCATTGCTTGAAGTAGTAATAATATTACTTTGTGAATTTAGATATGAGGGTGTACCATACCCAACATCACTTGCAGCACTCTGCCAATTTTGTTCATTTTGAGTAATCTCATTGCAATCAATTCTTTCCAATGCAACCCCTTCTTTATTATTCAATAATTTAAAATGCCAGTTATCATTATAGGTAAGTTTATCAAGGATTAAACCTTGTTCATTTAATAACACTACGGTTCCTTCGTCATCATTGTAAGAGGGCATGTTGTCGATATTGGCTATAGCGGTAGGATTGTTTACAACATAATCTCGTTGTAAAATAAATCCATCCGAAGTTACTACAGCATACTCTTTAGGAAACCACGCATGATTGTCTTTTTTGATGGTGGTTATATTATCAATTGTACCCAATGTATTTAGGTTGGCAATAGAAATGTTTTTTAAGTTTATAATTTTATTACTTCGGTTAAATAATTCTACATAATCAACACCATCGGATCTTGGATTAAATAATATTTCATTCACTACTACATCGAAACTATCCGTGGGCTCGCAAAGTCCCACAATAACTTTGTTGCTTATTCCAATTGGATTAGCAATGCAATCCGTCAAACCATTTACCGATAGGGTGTATATTTTATTACGCAATAACGGGTTTTGTAATACAATATTTATTTTGTCAAATATGGGCGCAACGGGGAACACTGATATGGGGTCGCCTATTCCATCGCTCATATTATAAAAATGTACATCACTCGCTTGCAAGCTATCTAATGGCTCATTGAAATACAATGTGACATGCAAACTGTCTGTTGCAAATGCGCGAATCAATGCAGGAGAAACAATATCGATATTAACAGCATCATTGCTATTTATTTTTCCGGGAGTTGCTCCTGCCAATGATTTGCTTGCTACCCAGTTATCGAAGCCGGTACAGGGATTATTTAAATCAATCATCTCGAGACTCCAGCCTCCATTTTTTTTCATTTCATTTTTATACCATGAATCGGTATAATGAATCGCATGAATATTTTTACCTTCAGGTGATAGTAAATAAATTTCATCCTCCACATTTGATAAGCTGGGAAAATTCGTAACAGATATTGCAGTGCCAAATAAAGAAAGATTAGATAGCGCTCCGGTACTGCAAACAACAATCATGCTATCGGGTTGTAAAATAAAATCTGGTAAAGCACCACTTTGCGTATTTGATTTACAAATCTTCCATCCTTTTAAATTGATAGAAAACTGTGTATTGTTTCTCAGTTCAATCCATTCTTCATCTGGTAAGCCCACCGCTGGACTTGGATCAGCCATTATTTCATCAATCAACACATCGAATGCCAATGGGGTATAAATAAAAAAATGATTGGTTTCATTAACTATACTATTTCCCATTAAATCCTTTACTCCATTGATTGTTATGTTTAAATGAGTGCGAATAGGAAAATCAGTAGGGAATGTTAAATGAACAATTGCATGATTGATTGCGTCTCTAATAACATAAGTGGGAGTGTTTACATTATTGTTTACAACGTAATTATCAGTTAACTCACTGCTGATTTGCTCTACAGGCTCATCGAAAACTACATCAACCATATTAGGTCCAGTAATGTTAACTGCTCGAACAATGGGGGCAATAATATCAGGTACATACTCCTTAACAATAATTTTGTTGAAGATGTGTTTTTTAAAAAAAGAGGATGTGCTTTGTTTAATTAGTAATCCAATGTAAGCAGACGTAGTGTACGCCGAATCAATGGCTATGCCTTCGATAAAATTTCCTGTCATATTAAGATCTCTTGTAAGCTCCCATTGATTTAAATTATTTCTAATCACTTTTATAGCAACAGTATTGTTAGATGTATTCAGTACTCCATTGATTCCATCAATTAATTTTATAATTGCGCCATTGTCTTTTCTATATAAAGAAATTTCATCGTCAGTATTGCCTATTCTTACAAAATATCCAACATTGGAAGATTGGGTGATATCGCTTAGTGAAGCTGTCAGGTATATATCAATGTAGTTTGCAGAAGAGGGATTGAATTGCATTTGCACAGAAAATTCCCATTGTGCACTCAGGGCTTTGGTTGATTGAGTAGACAAATAAAAACTGCTATTAACAAGAGTAGCATTACTTTGAAGTTGCTGGCTAGTATTAATTATCCAAGAAGATGTATCACCAATCCAACTAGGATTGCTCCTAAAGTCTCCATCCGAAAAATCTTCAGACAATTGACTAAATACAGGGCTTGAAAAAAAGAAGAACATCAAAAAATAATAAATAGCTTTTTTCATATTAATGAGTTTTGCTAAAAATAACCCGAAAGAGAACCGTTGTATTAAGAAGCGCTTATATAGGCGCAGTTAACTGTTTACAAACGACCACCCTTATGATAAGTAAAAAGACGTCTTACATGCAATACAAATGAGAACGAAAGCATATTTTTGCTATCATTAAATAGTAAGACATGAAAGTTGCAGTAGTAGGCGCCACAGGATTGGTAGGCACAAAAATGTTGGAAGTATTAGCTGAAAGAGGATTTCCTGTTACAGAACTTATTCCTGTAGCATCTGAAAAATCAATTGGAAAATCAATTGTGTTTAACGGAACCTCATTCCCAATAGTTGGAATGCAAGAAGCCATCAATAAAAATCCTGCTGTCGCAATCTTTTCTGCAGGAAGTGCTGTTTCATTAGAATGGGCTCCTCAATTTGCAGAAGCAGGAATTACGGTTATTGACAATTCAAGTGCATGGCGCATGGATGCTACTAAAAAACTAGTAGTGCCAGAAGTAAACGGAGATGTTCTCACCGCTGCAGATAAAATTATTGCCAATCCAAATTGTTCTACCATTCAAATGGTGGTGGTATTGAAACCGCTACATGATCGTTATAAAATCAAAAGAGTAGTAGTAAGCACCTATCAAAGCGTAACCGGTACCGGCATTAAAGCAGTTACTCAGCTCATGAACGAAAGAATTGGAAAAGAAGGAGACATGGCTTATAAATATCCTATTGATCTTAATGCAATTCCTCACATTGATTCTTTTTTAGACAATGGCTATACAAAAGAAGAAATGAAGATGACGAATGAAACAAAAAAAATAATGTCTGACGATTCAATTAAAGTAACAGCCACCTGTGTACGCATTCCAACGGTGGGTGGACATAGCGAATCGGTAAATATTGAATTTGAGAAAGACTTTGATCTTACTGATGTAAGAAAGTTACTTGCCGAATCTCCCGGCATTGTTTTAAAAGACGATGTAGCGAATTTCATTTATCCAATGCCATTAACGGCACACGACAAAGATGATACTTTTGTAGGTAGACTTAGAAGAGATGAGACACAACCCAATACGCTCAACTGCTGGATTGTAAGCGATAATTTACGTAAAGGAGCTGCTACCAATGCTATACAGATTGCTGAAACATTGATAAAACAAGGATTTATACAATAATCGGAGGGATCAATTACGAAATCGTCCAAGTTTCATTTCCGCGTAATAATTTATCTAGAGAGCCCTTGCCCTTTTTTGCAATGACTTCTTCTATTTGCATAGCCATCATGTCTTCGTAACAAGCTCTTTCTTTTTGATAAAAAACACCAAATGGTCTGGGTAAATGATCTTGTAAAGCGGGATCATCAAACATTCTTACCAATATTTGTGCTTTATAAAAATCTGTTTCATCATGAATCCAGCAATCGTCTTTGCTAGCACCTTCTTGTAAATCAACTACTACAGGCTTAAATCCATCGAGCTTGATTCCTTTATTTTGAGAAGGGCCAAATACTAATGGCTGGCCCTGTTCAAGAAAAATAGCCTCCGCTGCTTTAGAGCTTTTTTCTGTAAACACTTCAAAAGCGCCGTCATTGAAAATATTGCAATTCTGATATATTTCAAGAAAAGAAGTGCCTTTGTGTGCATTAGATCGGAGTAGCATAGCTTGCAAATGCTTGGGGTCTCTATCCATTGACCTAGCTATAAAACTTGCATCTGCTCCCATTGCCAATGCCAAGGGGTTGAAAGGATGATCAATACTACCAAAAGGAGTGCTCTTGGTGATTTTATGTTCTTCTGAAGTAGGTGAATATTGCCCTTTGGTAAGGCCGTAAATCTGATTGTTGAATAATAAAATATTGACATCAAAATTTCTGCGCAATAAATGTATGGTATGATTTCCGCCAATACTCAATCCATCTCCATCTCCTGTAACAATCCATACGCTCAATTCGGGGCGAGCAGCTTTTAATCCACTGGCTACTGCAGTTGCTCTTCCATGAATGCTGTGCATGCCATAAGTGTTCATATAATAAGGAAAGCGACTACTACACCCAATACCAGAAACAATGACAATATTTTCCCTTGGAATACCAAGCGTTGGCATTACTTTTTGCACCTGAGCCAATATTGAATAATCTCCACATCCAGGACACCAGCGCACTTCCTGATCTGTAGCAAAGTCTTTTGATGTTAAAGGAGAGGCTGTGGAAATATCGCTCATATTGTAAATACTTTAGGTGGTGTAAAGTTAGTATATAATAGATATTTTATAAGAAATTTCAAATTTATATTATTAATCCAACTATCATAGAAAGTAAAGAGAAGAGGTAAGCTTTTTGTAATAAAAAGGAGTTAAATTGAAAAAAATGAACAGCCGATTATTTAAAGATATTTTAATCAAGTACAAAAAGGAATGGTCCATTCTTATTGGATTGCTATTATGTAGCTTTTTTGTTACAACAAATCCTTTATCGCTTGAGCATAAGGCTAGTATAGTTTTATCTATTGCAATATTGATGATTAGCTGGTGGATTCTTGAGGCGCTGCCACTTGCGGTAGTTGCACTGATTCCTATTGTTGCTTTTCCCCTTTTAGGTGTAAGTACAATTAATAACGTTACCAAATCTTACTCCGATTCGATTGTGTTTCTGTTTATGGGTGGGTTTTTAATAGGAATTGCAATTGAAAAATGGAATGTACATAAACGCATAGCACTTAGCATTATTAATATTACCGGTACAAATGGAAATAAAATTATATTAGGATTTATTATTGCCACAGGATTTTTAAGCATGTGGCTTAGCAACACCGCCACCACAATGATGATGTTTCCAATTGCAATGTCTGTTATTCATGTAATTGGCAATCAAGATACCGCAGGTACGAATGTGAAAAATTTCCAATTGGTACTCATGCTTTCAATAGCCTATGCTTCTAACGTAGCACTGGGAACGATTATTGGCACACCACCTAACGTAGCGTATGTTAATTATATATCTGAGAAGTTTAATTATAACATTGGCTTTACCGATTGGATGATTTTATTCACTCCGCTAACCATTGTGCTTCTTTTTGTATTGTATTGGGTAATGGTAAAATGGCTGTATCCAAATGGAATTAAACACAGTGAAAATGGAAGAGCCTATATCAATGAGGAATTAAAAAAGCTAGGAAAATTAACCATCCCAGAAAAAAGAGTTTTAGGAGTTTTCGTCTTAACAGTATTTTCTTGGATTTTTAAAAATTCAATAAATAATATTCAAAAATTCATAGAGTTAGATGATACCATTATTGCAATGATAGGAGCAATATCCTTATTTATTATTCCTGCTGGAAACGATAAAACAAATAAAGAAGAACGATTGCTTACATGGGAGGACACAAAAAAAATGGCATGGGGGATTTTGATTTTATTTGGTGGAGGCATTGCGCTGGCAAAAGCATTAGAGGAAGTAAAACTCATGGATCAGCTGGGGGTTTTTATTGCTTCTTATTCAACAGAGAACGTTTTTATAATGATTGTAATTATTACTACTATTTCAGTTTTTTTAAGTGAAGTAATGAGTAATGTTGCACAGGTAATTGTAATGGCACCCGTTATTTCATCTGTGGCTATAGCGCTTCATATGGACCCGCTATTACTAGGTATCCCCATGACGCTTGGAGCAAGTTGTGCAAGCATGCTTCCAATGGGTACACCGCCAAATGCAATTGCATTTGCAAGTGGTTATATTAGGATTAAAGACATGATAAAAACAGGCTTTGTGCTAAACGTGATTTGTATTATCATCATCAGCCTTTTTTGTTATTTTTTACAGCCGATGATTATGCATCTTAAGTAGTGGTAGCCAAATAGCTTACTTACAACCTTCCAAGAAATCCTTCACTCCTTCTACAATTTTTTCGGCCATTTTTTGCTGGAATGATTCATTGAGCATTTTCATTTCTTCTTCAGGATTACTTAGGAACAGGGTTTCAATTAATGCATTGGGATATTCTGTAGGGCTATTCAACATAAAATTAAAAGAACCATTGTTGCCATATTCTTGTAAGCCAAGTTCTAGCATACGCTGATAAATAGCATTACTCAGCGGCCTAAATCCAATGTAGCGATAAAACGTACTGGTTCCTTGAATGTGTATTGGATCCGCAGAAGAATTTAAATGTATGCTCAACAGTAAATCAGGTAGAGTGTCTCTATAAAAAAGAATACGTTCTTTGTTATCAAAAAAAACTTCTTCTTCTCTAGTCATGATTACTTTCGCTCCAGCATGTTCAAGTAATTTTTTAAGTTTAAGCGAAAGGGCCAACGCAAGGTTTTTTTCGGCCACTCCTGTTGGTCCACCTGCACCCGTGTTAGTTCCACCATGACCCGCATCTATTGCAATGGTTAGTTTTTTTAAAGATAATTCTGCGGGCTGTTGTTTTAATTTAACAACCAACACATTTCCTTTATAATAAATTTGATGTCCCCAATGTTGATGATGTTTAAGTTGAATGGTGATTCTAAAAATATCATCTGCTATTTGTTCGTATTGAACATTTTTTATTTCTTTAATTGAATTCAATTGATTGATCCAATTCGTGTTATTGGTAGCTCCGAAAATATCTACAATTATTTTGGAGGGATCTGTTAATTGAAAAGACTGATAAGGCAATTTGTTTGTCAATTCAATATTAACATAATCATAAGCAGAGTCGCCATAAATCCTCCATTTACCCGTTAGTGCCGAAGGGGTAAAGGTTCCCTTAGGCATTAGGTTGACATGTTCATCTGGGATATAGGCGGTTCTGTTTCTTGTTAATTGTACTTTATAATGAGTACCTACCTTCCCTATTATTTTCAGTGGAATCAAACTATCTAGATAACCAATTTTAGCACCTCCTAGCCTATCATCTCCTAAGCCATATTCTAAATGAGCCAAGCGCCCTTTCGTGATTACAATATCAGAATCACTTTCTCTCATCACTGAAAACAGATTGCGGGTTTCTTTTGTAATCTTTTTACCTAGACTATCTATAATGGTAATAGGTATTTTAAATTTTTGAAAAGTATCTATTTTCTGTATTTCATAAGTTCCCTGATATATTCCTGCCATTCCATTGGTAGAGGAAATAGGCATTTCATATAACGGTATATTATTAAACAAAACCGCAGTTATCCCTGGATAAGCTTTTACTTTAAATTTTACTTTATCGCCCGTCCTTAATAAAAGATTTCCATCTGGAAAGGTTTGTATGCTTTCAATGCCAAACTGCTTTACGGGTTCGGCTGGTGAGGGAATTGAATAATTGTATTCAATTTTTTTTGATACAGAATTACTATCATTTAAACTGGCAACAATTGTAAAAGAAGTGTCTCCTTCTAACAAGCTTAACTCATAGGCAAAGGCGCCTGTTGGATAGACTTTTACAATTTGATCATTAATTAAAAGTAAACAAGATTTACAAGTACTTCCAATAATAAACTGCTGAGTGCCATTGGTATTGTTAAGTGCCTTAAGTGGTTCAACAAGTTTTATAAAAGGTTTTTCTTGCTGTTGAGAATAGGCTGAAGAACAAGAAAAAAGAATCCCAATTAAAATATATAGTAGTATGCGATTGGAGGTCCCTTTCATTTAATAAAAATAACATTATAAATTCTATGATAAAGAATATTTATTATCTGAAATTAATTTATCGGCAATTCTCCTTCTTGCCTCTTTGCTATTAAACGAAGGGGTTTTAGTGAATCTTTTTAATCCTAATAAAAGCATTCTTTGTTCATCGCCCTCTGTAAAAGAGTTGATAGCTTCTTTTCCTGCCTTGTTTAATTTATCAATCGCATCGTATAAATAACAATGCATCATATCTGTATAAATAGCAATAGAAGCATGTGTATTTTTTTGGGTCATTTTCATTACTCTCAACAATGCGCTCTCTGCTGTGAAAGTTACAATAGCCATGTCTGCAATGTTCATTAATATTTCTTGTTCATTTTGGAGGTTCATCATTAATTTTTGCACTGCTGTTCCGGCTACCATTAAAATCCCTTTTTTCATATCAATGATACTTTTTTTCTCAGCCGCAAATGCGCTATCATCTTCCTTAGCAAAATCAGGTATACTCATCAACTCTTTTGAAACAGCCATGGCAGCAGTCATTAAATCTAACTTTCCTTTCATGGCACGCTTTAGCATCATGTCCACCGTGAGCAATCGATTGATTTCATTGGTTCCTTCAAAAATTCTATTAATCCGACTGTCTCTGTAAGAGCGACTGATTGAATATTCATCACTAAAGCCGTTGCCTCCATGAATTTGCACTCCTTCATCTACCACAAAGTCTAGTACTTCACTGCCTTCTACTTTTAGAATAGCACATTCAATAGCATATTCTTCTGCTGCTCCTAATAAGCCTTCGTTAAATGGTTTTCCAGCAGCAATTAATTCCTTTTCTTTATCCTCAATCCATTTAGCTGTTCTATATAAAGCACTTTCAGATGACCATATGCGAATAGCCATTTCAGCGAGCTTATGTTTGATGGCTCCAAAAGTAGCAATCGGCTTATTGAATTGTTCCCTTGTGTTAGCATATACTACACTGTCCGTTAATGCAAGCTTAGCGCCTCCCAATACAGCTGCACATAATTTTAATCGGCCAATATTTAAAATATTAAATGCGATGATATGGCCTTTGCCTATTTCGCCTAAAACGTTTTCTACAGGAACTTTACAATCTTGAAAATAAAGCTGTACGGTAGAAGATCCTTTGATACCCATCTTGTGTTCTTCTGAGCCTTGAGTAAAACCCTCCATTCCACGTTCAATAATAAACGCAGTAAATTTATCTCCATCAATTTTAGCAAAAACAGTAAATACGTCTGCAAAGCCACCGTTTGTAATCCAGCACTTTTGTCCATTTAAAATATACTGTTTCCCATCAGTTGAAAGCGTTGCAGTTGTTTTAGCGCCCAATGCATCACTACCACTATTCGGTTCGGTTAGTCCATACGAACCTTTCCATTCTCCACTAGCAAGTTTGGGTATATACTTGTTTTTTTGTTCCGGTGTTCCAAAGTATAAAATCGGTAAAGTGCCAATACCGGTATGTGCAGCCAATGCAACACTAAATGAAAATCCGCCGCCCAACGCTTCGTTCACCAAGGTTCCAGTAACAAAATCTTTTCCTAATCCACCCAGCTCTTCTGGGATAGCCGTTCCTAATAATCCTTGTTCACCGGCTTTTTCCATCAGAGAAGGCATTAATCCTTTTTCTAACGAATCGATGCGATCCATAACTGGCAAGATTTCTGTTTGAAGAAATTGCACACACATTTCTTTCACCATTTCTTGTTCTTCATTGAAATCTTCTGGAGTAAAAGTATCAGTGGGATTGCTTTCTTTGATTAGCCACTCTCCTCCTTTTAATAAGCTGGATGTAATTGTTGAGGTACTCATTGCGGTAGGTTTAAATTATTATAATAGAAATACGCAGTTTTGCTTATTTCAAGTTTTCATATACCTTTTGTAACACTTCTTTTGCAATTTCAATTTGCCCATGGGTAAC
>CANJJU010000013.1 GCA_947474815.1 Chitinophagaceae bacterium
AATCGGCTTTATATGAAATGGAGAAATCGGGAATATGTTTTGCGATCTCTGCAGCAATCTCCTTTGGAGAGAAACTCATCCCAGCAACATTATACGATGTACGAATGGAGATTTTGGATGCATCCGCTTCCATTAATTCAATGGTGGCCCTAATAGCATCAGGCATATACATCATGGGCAAATAGGTGTCCTCATTCAAAAAACACTGATACTTCTTATTTTCCAAAGCCTGATGGAAAATCTCTACTGCGTAATCGGTTGTTCCACCTCCTGGCGCACTTTTATAGCTAATCAACCCGGGATAACGCAAACTTCTTACATCTACCCCATAGCGATGATGATAATAATTACACCAAAACTCACCTGCATATTTACTGATACCATACACCGTGATGGGCTCTATAATTGTTTGTTGAGGACAATCTTTCCTAGGTGAGGTAGGACCAAATACAGCAATGCTACTGGGCCAATATACTTTTTTAAGTTTTTCTTCTCGCGCAATATCCAACACATTGAGAAGGCTTTGCATATTTAAATTCCATGCTAGATTAGGGTTCTTCTCTCCAGTAGCAGACAAGATAGCCGCCAATAAATAGATTTGGGTAACCCCCTGCCTAACCACTTGTACATGAAGCAATTCTTTGTTCATTACATCTAGGCTCACATAAGGCCCAGTTCCTTTAAGCAATTCGTTTTCTTCCCTTAAATCAGAAGCGATTACATTGTTATTGCCATAAATCTTTCTTAACGCCAAGGTTAACTCTACTCCTATTTGTCCACTTGCCCCAATGACCAATATCTTTTCTTTTGCCATAGTATTTATTTATTGCGGTGTAAATGTAATTGGAAACATTTAGTCGTAGAAAAAATATTGATTAATTTTGTAAAATGGAAAAGAACTCAACGATTATTCAAGGGCAACCCAATCCCCATCATAACTTTTTTTTAATTGCCGGCCCTTGCGTGGTTGAAAACGAAACAATGGTTTTTGAGATAGCTGAAAAAGTATCCACGATCTGTAAAAAACTATCCATCCCCTATGTTTTTAAAGCTTCTTATAGAAAAGCAAACCGCACCAGTGCTAATTCTTTTACTGGTATTGGAGACGAAGCTGCACTAAAATTGATACAACAAGTGGGCAAGCAATTCAAGATTCCTACTACAACTGATATTCATACTGCACAAGAAGCAGCAATGGCTGCGGAGTATGTAGATATTTTACAGATCCCTGCGTTTTTATGCAGACAAACAGACTTGCTATTAGCGGCGGCTGCTACCAATAAAATTATCAATGTCAAGAAAGGCCAATTCCTAAGTGGGCCTTCTATGAAATTCCCAGTGGATAAAATAAAACAGGCTGGCAACTCACAGGTATGGCTAACTGAAAGAGGAAACAGTTTTGGCTACCAAGATTTAATAGTTGATTACAGAAACATCACCTGGATGAAAGAGCATGGCGTACCCGTGGTAATGGATTGTACTCATTCCCTTCAACAACCCAACCAAACTTCAGGTATCACAGGAGGCAATCCACAACTCATTGAAACAATCGCCAAAGCAGCGATTGCTACTGGCGCCGATGGATTATTTATTGAAACACATCCCAATCCTTTAGAAGCTAAAAGCGATGGCGCAAATATGCTACGATTGGAGTTATTGGAACCATTGTTGGAGAAGCTGGTGAAGATTAGAGCTGCGGTGTAACATAAAAAGTTTAAGGTTTAAGGTTTAAAGATGTTGAGTCGTTGAGTCGTTTAGGCGTTTGCTTATCATACCTGAATCAACAAGGAAAATAGAATAGATTTTTACACGCATCCAATTAACTCAACGACTAAACAGCTAAACCTCTAAACAATTTTTTAAATCATCAACTTTCTCTGTTATTTCATCTTCTTTTTTTGTAATTTCGCCTTCCGTTAAACTTTAAAAATTACCCCCATGGCATTTGATATTGAAATGATTAAGAAGGTATATGCAACCTTCCCTGAAAGAGTTGAAGCAGCAAGACAAATTGTAGGAAGACCATTAACCCTCACAGAGAAAATATTATACGCACATTTATGGCAAGGCAATGCCACCGAAATACAAGAAAGAGGAATATCGTATGTAGATTTTGCACCAGACCGTGTTGCCATGCAAGATGCTACCGCACAAATGGCCTTGTTGCAGTTTATGCAATCTGGCAGAACAGCCGTTGCAGTTCCCAGCACAGTACATTGCGATCATTTGATTGAAGCAAAAGTAGACAGCCAAACAGATTTAAACAGGGCCGTAAATGAAAGCAGCGAAGTGTATGATTTCTTAGCCTCTGTTTCTAATAAATATGGTATTGGATTTTGGAAACCAGGCGCAGGTATTATACATCAAGTGGTATTAGAAAATTATGCATTCCCTGGTGGAATGATGATTGGTACAGATAGCCATACCGTAAATGCAGGTGGCTTGGGAATGATTGCCATTGGAGTAGGTGGAGCGGATGCTTGCGACGTAATGGCTGGATTGCCTTGGGAATTAAAAATGCCCAAATTGATTGGCATCAAATTAACGGGGAAATTAAATGGCTGGACAGCTCCAAAAGATGTAATTCTTAAAGTAGCAGGCATACTAACGGTAAAGGGTGGTACAGGAGCAGTAGTAGAATATTTTGGAGAAGGCGCTATCAATATGAGCTGTACAGGAAAAGGAACCATTTGTAATATGGGTGCTGAAATTGGTGCTACTACTTCTACTTTCGGATACGACGAAAGCATGAGTCGTTATTTAGCAGCTACTGGTAGAGAAGAAATTGCAAAAATGGCCGATCAAATCAAAGAACATTTAACAGGTGACGCTGATGTATATGCTAATCCGTCAAAATATTTCGACGAAGTAATTGAAATCAATCTTAGTGAACTTGAACCACACTTAAACGGACCCTTCACGCCAGATTTAGCAACGCCTATTTCTAAAATGAAAGAAGTAGCCGCTGCAAACAACTGGCCTACAAAAATTGAAGTAGGCTTGATTGGAAGCTGCACCAACTCTTCTTATGAAGACATCAGCAGGTCTGTAAGCTTGGCTAAGCAAGTGACAGAAAAAGGATTGAAATTAAATGCATCCTTTACGATTACTCCCGGATCTGAACAAGTCCGCTACACCATTGAAAGAGATGGATTCTTGGAAGTGTTTGATAAAATTGGCGCTACCGTTTTTGCAAATGCCTGTGGACCTTGCATAGGAATGTGGGCAAGAGTAGGTGCTGAAAAAGCAGAAAGAAATACCATTGTACATAGCTTCAATAGAAACTTTGCCAAGAGAGCTGATGGCAATCCGAATACATTTGCCTTTGTAGGCTCTCCTGAAATAGTAACGGCAATGGCTATTGCAGGAGATTTAAATTTCAATCCACTAACCGATACGCTTACCAACAATAAAGGTGAACAAGTAAAATTAGACCCTCCAACTGGTTATGAATTACCTGCCAAAGGATTTGCAGTAGAAGATGCAGGCTATCAAGCCCCCGCAGCCGATGGAAGTGGTGTGCAAGTAAAAGTGTCACCAGAAAGTAAAAGATTACAAATCCTTGAACCCTTTGCTGCTTGGGAAGGAACAGATATCAAGGGATTAAAGTTGTTGATAAAAGCAAAAGGGAAATGTACGACTGATCATATCTCTATGGCGGGGCCATGGTTGAAATTTCGCGGACACTTAGATAATATCAGCAACAACCTACTTATTGGTGCAGTGAATTATTTTAATGAAAAAACAGACAACGTTAAAAATCAATTAACAGGAGCATACGGAACAGTCCCATCTACACAAAGAGCATACAAAGCAGCTGGCATCGGAACCATCGTGGTAGGGGATGAAAACTATGGAGAAGGATCCTCTCGTGAACATGCTGCAATGGAACCGCGTCACTTAGGGGTAAGAGCTGTTTTGGTAAAATCATTCGCACGCATTCACGAAACCAATCTAAAAAAACAAGGAATGCTCGCGTTAACTTTCAACGATAAAGCAGATTACGATAAATTCAAAGAAGACGACAGTATTGATATTATAGGCCTACCTAGTTTTTCACCCGACAAAAAATTACAACTTGCTTTGCATCATAGCGATGGTACAACAGAAGTAATCATGGTAAATCATTCATACAACGAACAGCAAATTGAATGGTTCAAAGAAGGTGCTGCATTGAATATTATCAGAAGAGATTTTGCGAATAAGAAGTAGAGAATCGTTGAGTTGTTGAGGCGTTGAGTTGTTTAGGAGTAAGTAGGTTAGCAGTTGACATTAAAATTATCTACTCAACAACTCAACAACTAAACATTATTACTCCACAACATCAAACCATACTTTTGTTTGGTCGTCCCAATCTCCATTGTAATTAATCGTCAATTCCTCTCCTATTGATATTTCCCTAACCGTTTTTACAAAAATAGTTTCGGTTTCAAAATCCATAAAATATTCGCAATTGCTCGAATAGCTATGATTATACATAGGGATATATCCTAAGGCCATACAACATTGATCTTTCAAAGGGCCCCATTCAAATATATAGTCGTGCAATAGGGTTTTGTCAAGATGGAGTCGATCTTCTTTGGGCATCACAATAACCGGTGAAACTTCAATCACTACCCCACTTTCTATGATTGATGAGGTAAACACGCCCTTGCCTTTTTTTTCTGTGAAATCAATATATAATGATGGATTAATCATAATTTAAGAAAAGAATAAAGTAATTTTGCGACACTTAGTAAAATTAACAAAATAAGATTTTTTACCCACTTAATTAAGAATTCATTCTGAAGATGGCATTGGAAATGGATGATATAACATTGCAACAACAGTTTGAGGAGATGATTTCTTCAGAAGACAAGTTGAGTATTCAGGTCTTTTTAAATGACCAGAATATCAGCGATGTAGCTAATCTAATTTACGATAATCCCGACTACGAATCTCAAATCATTTCTCATCTTTCTATTCATCGTGCGGCTAGTGTATTTAAAATTCTCGATGCAGGCGAACAGAAAAGAATCATCGAAGATCTTCCTCCCTTCAAATCAGCAGAATTATTAAATGAGCTCCCTGCCGATGATAGGGTGGCATTCTTGGAGATGCTTCCCAATAATGTGGTTAGAGAACTTATCAAAACACTCGACCCGGAAGAAAGAAAAATTACCTTAGAATTGTTGGGGTATCCAGAAAATAGCGTAGGACGTTTGATGAATCCTGATTACGTGTATGTATATGAATACAATACCGTAAAAGAAGTAATTGAAACCATTCGTCGATTTGGAACCAATAGCGAAACGATTGATGTGATTTATGTTATCAATTACAAAGGAGAACTATTAGACGATATTAGAATTAGAGAAATCATCCTCGCCGCACCAGAAGTAAAAGTAAGCGAATTGATGGATGAAAGATTCATTGCGCTAAATGCCAATGACGATCAAGAAATTGCCAACGAAGTATTTAAAATGAATAATCGAGTAGCGCTTCCCGTTACTGATAATCAAAATATCCTTTTAGGAATTATTACTATTGATGACGTACTGTGGATTACCAATGAAGAATTTGGAGAAGACATTCAAAAAATTGGAGGTACGGAAGCATTGGATGAACCCTACCTTGATATCAGCATTCCAAAGCTTCTTAAAAAAAGAGCCGGCTGGTTAGTGATTCTTTTCTTAAGCGAAATGCTGACCGCTTCTGCCATGCAATTCTTTCAACATGAAATAGAAGTAGCCACTGTCCTTGCCTTGTTCATCCCGCTCATCATGAGTAGTGGAGGAAACAGCGGATCACAAGCTTCTACTTTAATCATTCAAGCCATGGCATTGGGAGAGCTTACCATCAAAGATTGGTGGCGTGTAATGAGAAGAGAATTGATCACGGGAGCTTTACTAGGGGTCATTTTGGGAACCATAGGATTGATAAGGATTTCCATTTGGCAAAATTTACACATATTTGATTATGGCATTCACTGGGATTTACTAGCCATCACCATATTCTTCTCTTTAATGGCGATTGTTTTATGGGGTAGCCTTATTGGGTCCATGTTACCCATTTTTTTAAAAAGACTCAAATTAGATCCTGCTACTTCTTCAGCACCATTTGTAGCAACTTTAGTGGATGTAACTGGAATCGTTATTTATTTTTCAGTTGCCTATTTCTTTCTAAAAGGAACCTTATTGTAGCGCCTTCAATCTTTAGATCCGCCAAGAATCCCCCTCCTTTTGACCCTAGTTTGAAAACAGCATTTTTTGACTACAAATTCATTAAATTGCAACAACTTAGTTGAGCATAACGAAAATATTATACTATGTGTGGAATTGTTGGCTATACTGGAACTAGACAAGCTTATCCTGTAATATTAAAAGGCCTTAAAAGGCTCGAATATAGAGGATATGATAGTAGTGGCGTAGCCCTGCTTAAAGAGGGAAAACTAAAAGTATACAAGAAAAAAGGTAAAGTGGCTGAGCTTGAAGAAGAGATGATTGGAAAAGAAATTGAAGCTACCATTGGAATCGGACATACCCGTTGGGCAACCCACGGTGAACCAAGCGATAGAAATGCTCACCCCCATTCTTCTGCTAGCGGCAAGCTTGCCATGATACACAATGGCATCATTGAAAATTATGCACAAATAAAGCAAGAGCTGCTCAACAAAGGGTACACGTTCACCAGTGATACAGATACAGAAGTGTTGTTGAATTTCATTGAAGACATCAAAAAAAATAATGACTGTAGTCTAGAAGAAGCACTTCGCATTGCATTAAAAAGAGTCAGTGGAGCATATTGCATTCTTCTCATTGAGCAAGACAACCCAGATACTATTATTGCCGCAAGAAAAGGCAGCCCATTGGTAATTGGCATTGGCAAAGGAGAACATTTTTTAGCAAGTGACGCCTCTCCTATTATTGAATACACCAAAGAAGTGGTATATGTTAATGATTATGAACTTGCCATTGTTAGGCCAGATGAATTGATTTTAAAAAACATCGGAAATGAAAAAATAACTCCCTACATCACTAAGCTCGATATGGAGTTGGCTGCTATTGAGAAAGGAGGATACGATCATTTTATGATTAAGGAGATTTTTGAGCAACCGAGTACAATATATGATTGCTTACGCGGACGATTAGATGCAAAAGAATCTATTATTAAAATGAGTGGCATTGATCAAAATATAGATCAAATAATGAATGCCAATCGAATCATGATTGTTGCTTGTGGCACAAGTTGGCATGCGGGATTGGTAGCTGAATACATCATTGAAGAACTTTGTAGAATCCCCGTAGAAGTTGAATATGCCTCAGAATTCAGATACAGAAATCCCATTGTAAATAAAGGAGATGTAATCATAGCTATTTCTCAAAGTGGAGAAACAGCCGACACATTGGTAGCGCTTGAAAAAGCCAAAGAAAATGGAGCCTTTATCTTTGGCGTGGTAAACGCTGTTGGATCTTCTATTGCACGTATTTCTAATGCGGGCGCTTATACTCATGCAGGGCCAGAAATTGGCGTAGCATCCACCAAAGCATTTACAGGACAATTAGCCGTATTAATGATGATGGCATTGGCCATCGCGAAGCAAAAAGGAACTGTATCAAAAGAACGATACGATCATTTATTATTGGAACTAGAACAAATACCCGAAAAAGCAGAAGCCATTCTTAAAAATGCAAAGGAGCTTAAAAAGATTGCCGAAAAATATAAAAACGCTTCTGACTTTTTATTCTTGGGAAGAGGCTATAATTTCCCTGTAGCACTTGAAGGCGCTTTGAAATTGAAAGAAATATCCTACATACACGCGGAAGGCTACCCTGCAGCAGAGATGAAGCATGGCCCTATAGCATTGGTTGATGATCAATTGCCCGTTGTATTTATTGCAACAAATGATCCATATCACGAAAAAATCGTGAGCAACATGCAGGAAATAAAAGCCCGAAAAGGAAAAATTATTTCTATTATTACTGAAGGCGATACCGTTTGCCCTGGCTTAAGTGACGACTACTTTTCAATTCCCCTAGTGGATGAATTAATAGCTCCTATTCTTACTGTAATCCCATTGCAATTATTATCCTATTACGTGGGTACAGCGAAAGGTATTGACGTAGACAAGCCAAGAAATCTTGCCAAAAGCGTTACGGTGGAATAATTAAGTTTGAAATCCTCCGAAAAATCAGTTTATTTATTAACTTCAAGTAGCAGTCATTGATTGCAGGAGCATCAGAATTAGTTGTATTAAGGAAAGAAAATAAAGTATTACTGATTGAATAATTTTCAAAAAATATGAACATAATCAAGCAGCACCCTATAAATGAGATCGGGTATAATTTTATTGAGAAAAAATATATACCAAAAGGGAAAGACGAATACCATCTTAGAAATCAACAAAACAATCACAAGAAGCTATATCATGCTTTAACCAATGCGCAAATTGATATCTTAATTCGAAATCGAAATACCTCAGACAATTGGTCAAATGTGCTAGTGTCTAAAAAATTCGACCCTTCACTTGTTAAGAATTCGAAATTTTTTGGTTTGGTTCGGATTGGAAAAATAGAGCCTATTTGTCTTGAATTTCATGATTTTAAAATCCCTGCAGGCATATACAATAGCACCATCATCAGCAGCGATATAGGCGACAACGTATGCATTGAAAACGTAAATTATCTGAGTCATTACATTATTGAAGACAATGTGATACTCGTTAATATCAACGAGCTTGCTACAACCAACTATGCAAAATTTGGGAATGGAATTTTAAAAGAAGGAGAAGTTGATGAGAAACAAAGAATGATCATCGAAGTATGCAATGAAAATGGCGGGAGAAGCATTATTCCCTATAATGGAATGCTTGCAGGAGATGCCTATATGTGGAGTAAGTACAGAGATGATAAAAAATTGCTGCAAAAGTTTAAAGACCTAACTGAAAAGAAGTTTGATAAACAAAGAGGTTATTATGGTAAAATTGGTCAGCGTACCATCATTAAAAATACACGCATTATAAAAGACGTATTAATTGGATCTGATGCCTATATCAAAGGAGCAAATAAATTAAAGAACCTCACTATCAATAGCGATGGTAATAGGAAAACACAAATTGGAGAAGGATGCGAATTGGTTAATGGGATCATAGGCTACGGCTGCAGAATTTTTTATGGAGTAAAAGCCGTACGATTTATAACAGCCTCTCATTCTCAATTAAAATACGGCGCAAGATTGATTAATTCGTATCTAGGAAACAACTCTACTATCTCTTGTTGCGAGGTTTTGAATACCATGATTTTCCCTGGTCACGAACAACACCACAATAACTCATTCCTTTGCGCTTCTCTTATTATGGGACAAAGCAATATTGCTGCAGGAGCAACCATTGGCAGCAATCACAATACGCGTGGAGCAGATGGAGAAATAGTGGCTGGAAGAGGCTTTTGGCCTGGACTCTGCGTGAGCCTAAAACACAATTCAAAATTTGCTTCTTTTGCTATTTTAGCAAAAGGCGATTATCCCTCCGAGCTAAATATTCCAGCTCCTTTTTGTTTGATTAACAACGACGTTGCAAATGATCGATTGGTGATTATGCCTGCCTATTGGTTTATGTACAATATGTATGCATTGGAAAGAAATGTAAGTAAATACCATAACAGAGATAAGCGAGAATATAAAATTCAAAATATAGAATACGATTATCTAGCTCCAGACACCATCAATGAAGTGTTTGACTCTTTAAAAACATTCAGTAAATTAAAAATAAATGATGTAGGAGAAGCGGTTATTGATGGATGGGAAAATGCAAAACGAAAAACAGTATTGATTAAACTTCCTGAAGCCATCAAAGTATATGAAGAGATTATTCAGCTGTACGCATGCACCCAAATGCTTAAAACCATTGAGGAAAATAAGATTCAACATTTCGATGCATTTAAAAAACAACTTCATGCTACATCAAAAAGAAGCAATTGGCTAAATATTGGTGGTCAATTGATTCTAGAAGAGGAAATGAGCAACCTTAAAAAAGAATTAAAGTCAAATAAAATAAAAAGTTGGGATGATATTCATGCATTTTATCAAAAACAAGGAAAGAATTATGACAAAGACAATTTAAGTCATTCTTTCACTAGTCTTTTGGAACTTTGGAACATCGATGCAAAACAATTCACTCCTGCCTTATTTAAGAAACTACTTCAGAAAATGCTTCTAACCAAAGAATGGATGACGAAAAGCATTTATAGCACAAGAGAAAAAGATTATTCAAGTCCCTATAGAAAGATGGTGTACGATAATAATGAAGAGATGCTAAATGTTATTGGGAAAATTGATGACAATACATTTATACAAGAGCAAACAGCTGCTTTTGACCAATTGCAAAAAAAGATAAATGGATTGATAAAAAAATGGAAGTTATAGTGAAATAGTTAGTGTTACTTCATAAAATGCTGCACTGCCAAATCGTACCCTTGCAACCCCATTCCCATAATGACTCCCGATGCATTGGGCGACACGAAGGATGTTTTTCTGAATTCCTCTCTGCTGTAGATATTTGAAATATGCACTTCAATTACTTTAGTGGATATCGCCGCAACTGCATCCCCTATTGAAACAGAGGTGTGTGTATATCCCCCTGGATTAAATACAATGCCATCATAGTCAAACCCTACACGATGCAATTCATTGATCAACTCTCCTTCTACATTGCTTTGAAAATAACTAAACTCAATGTTTGGATATTTCATTTGAATAGTCTCGAAAAAAATATCAAAACTTTCATTACCATAAATAGCTGTCTCCCGCTTGCCTAAGAGATTCAAATTGGGGCCATTGATTATAGCAATTTTCATTCGAATTTGATTGAATTAATTATTTTGAATCATTGCAATAAAATCATCAAAAAGATAACGACTGTCATGTGGACCGGGCGTTGCTTCAGGATGGTACTGAACAGAAAATGCTTTTTTATTTTTAATACGAATACCTTCAATGCTATCATCATTAAGATTGATATGGGTAATCTCAATATTACTACTATTTTTTACTGCAACAGGATCAATTCCAAATCCATGATTCTGTGTGGTAATTTCCGATTTCCCTGTAATGATATTTTTAACAGGATGATTAAGCCCTCTATGCCCATGATGCATTTTAAAAGTGGGAATATCATTAGCCAATGCCAATAACTGATGCCCTAAACATATTCCAAACAAAGGCTTATCTGCAGAAAGAATTCTTTTAACTGTTTGAATAGCATACTCCATTGGGGCAGGATCTCCCGGACCATTGCTTATAAAATAACCCGATGGATTGAATGCCGCTAATTCTTCGAAGGATGTCTTTGCGTTAAATACTTTTACAAAAGCACCTCTGTCAACCAAACACTGAAGGATATGTTGTTTTACTCCAAAATCAAGTACCGCAATTCTAAGAGTGTTGTTTTTCTCTCCGAGTGTATAGGATTCTTTTGTACTCACAACGGAAGCCAATTCAAGGCCGGCCATAGACGGCACATTCTTCAATTGCTTCTTAAGAGACTCGATATCTGTATCTGTGGAAGAAAGAATGCAATTCATTGCCCCTTTGGTACGAATATGAGCCACCAATGCTCTCGTATCTATTTCATCTATGGCAACAATTTGTTGAGATTCGAAATAATGTTGCAAAGATTCATCCGCTAAAAATCGGCTAAAGTTTTCTTCTAGATTTCTTCCAATAACTGCCTTTACTTTTACTCCAGCACTTTCTACGTCCTTAGGCATTGTTCCATAATTGCCAATATGGGCATTGTTCATGATGAGCACTTGTCCAAAATAGCTAGGATCGGTGAATACTTCTTGGTACCCTGTCATGCCGGTATTAAAACATATCTCTCCCGTTGCAATGCCTCTATAACCGAATGCTTTGCCATGCATAACAGTCCCATCTTCAAGAATTAAAATACCTGTTTGATTATTTTTTTCCATTGGCTAAGTATTATACAAAGAAAAAGAATGAAACCGAATTATTAAAAACAAATCCAAAAAAAACCCCGAAAAATATCGGGGCTATATAAAGAATTTAAAGATTCATTTATGCTTCTGTGTTTTCTTCAGTAGCAGCTTCTGTTGACTCAGCAGGGGCAACTGTTTCAGCAACTTCTGCAGAGGCTTTCTTCTTAGCTCCAGAACGACGCGTTGTTTTCTTAGCTGTATCAGCAGATTGCGCTGTTCCTTTACCATAGATTTCGTTAAAATCAACGAGTTCTATCATTGCCATTTCTGCGTTATCGCCGATACGAGCACCTAGTTTGATGACACGGGTGTATCCACCAGGGCGACCAGCTACTTTTGGAGCTACTACAGTAAAAAGTTCTTTTACTGCTTGCTTATCATTTAAATAACTGAAAACGATGCGATGATTGTGCATAATCAACTCCTTGGTAGAAGTTGCTTTTGTTTTGGTAATAATTGGCTCTATATAAGTACGCAATGCTTTTGCTTTTGCAAGAGTAGTGGTAATTCTCTTATACGTAATCAATTGGCAACCTAAGTTCATCAACAATGCCTTTCTGTGAGAGGCTGTTCTGCTTAAGTTATTTTTTTTATCTCCGTGACGCATGACTTATTGTTTTTATACCCTGTACCGTGTCAGGAATTACAGGATTGTGATAAATATTATTGATTAATTTATTCGTCGTCTAATTTAAGTTTACTTAAATCCATTCCGAAACTCAATCCTCTTTCGTGTAATACTTGATCGATTTCACTTAAAGATTTTTGACCAAAGTTTCTGAATTTCATCAAGTCTTCTTGTTCGTATTGAACCAATTCACTTAATGAATTGATTTTTGCTGCTTTCAAGCAATTGAATGCACGAACAGATAAATCAAGATCTTCTAGTGGAGTCTTCAACATTTTACGTAATTGTAAAGTTTGCTCGTCAACTAAATCTTCTTTTTTATCTTCTTTGGTATCAAAAGTGATGTTTTCATCAGTGATGATCATCAAATGTTGAATCAAAATACGGCTTGCTTGTTTAACAGCTTCTTCTGGATGAATTGTTCCGTCAGTTACTACGTCGATGATTAATTTTTCAAAATCAGTACGTTGTTCAACCCTTGTATTTTCTATCAAATACTTCACATTCTTAATGGGAGTATAAATAGCATCTACAGGAATATATCCAAAATGAGAACTTTTTTCTTTATGCTCTTCTGCAGGAACATATCCACGACCTTTTCCGATAGTAATTTCGATGTCTAGTTTTGCGCTAGCATCCAAAGTACAAATCATTAATTCAGGATTCATCACTTCAAAAGCAGGAGAAGCTTCACCAATCATACCAGCGGTAAAATCAGTTCTATTTTTTAATGATAGAGAAATCTTTTCAGTATTAACATCATGATCTACTTTCAATTTAAAGCGAACTTGCTTAAGATTTAGGATCATTTCAGTTACGTCTTCAGTCACACCTTTGATGGTTGCAAATTCATGATCCGCACCAGCTATATTGATTCCAATGATAGCATAGCCTTCAAGTGAATTTAACAAAACTCTGCGCAAAGCATTTCCGATGGTTACACCATACCCTGGTTCCAGGGGACGGAATTCGAATTGAGCTTCAAAATCAGTTGCTTTCTGAAGAACGATTTTATCTGGTTTAACAAAATTAAAAATAGCCATTTGTATTTTGTTGTTTTAAAATTTAAAAGATTATTTACTGTACAATTCTACAATTAGTTGCTCCTTGATATTCTCTGGAACACTTTCCCTTTCAGGATAAGCGATGAAAGTACCTTTCAATTCGCTCTCGCTCCATTCTAGCCAACTAAATTTTGGATTTTTACCACGAACATTGCCTGTAATAGCATTGTTAGCAGCACTTTTATTTTTAAGACCAATTTTATCACCTGGCTTACAGCTATAAGAAGGTACGTTTAACACATCACCATTAACGGTTACATGCTTATGACTTACCATCTGACGAGCAGCCTGACGACTTGGTGCAATACCCATTCTGAATACAGTATTATCCAAACGAGCTTCTAATAATTTGATTAGATTTTCACCTGTAACACCTTTTCTACGAGCAGCTTCTTCAAATGTTCTGCGGAATTGTTTTTCCAACAAACCATAAGTGTATTTTGCTTTTTGCTTTTCTTTTAGCTGAACACCATATTCACTCAGTGTTTTACGCTTTTTAGTACCGCCGTGTTGACCGGGAGGGTTACTGTTTTTAGTTAACCACTTACCATTTCCGGTAATGGGTTCTCCGAATCTGCGGGAGATTTTTGTTTTGGGGCCTGTATAACGTGCCATAATTTGATTGGTGACCTTTTATTGTCGATGCATCATTGTAAAGGTCATTTAAAATGAATAATGCACCCGTTAAAAAATAATATTGATACTATACTCTTCTCTTTTTTGGAGGACGACAACCATTGTGTGGCAATGGAGTTACATCTTTAATGATGGCTACTTCTAATCCGCTTTGAGACAAAGAACGAATGGCGCCTTCGCGACCACTACCCGGACCTTTCACATATACATCTACTCTTTTCAATCCAGCATCTATTGCAGTTTTGGCTGCATCAGAACCAGCCATTTGAGCTGCATAAGGAGTATTTTTTTTGCTTCCTTTGAAACCCATTTTTCCAGCTGAAGACCAAGAAATTACTTGTCCTTGCTTATTGGTTAAACTAATAATAATATTGTTAAAACTAGCAGTAACGTGAGCATCACCATGTGGTTCTACTTTTACTACTCTCTTTTTTGAAGCTGCTTTCGCGCTTTGAACTTTCTGTCCTTGTGCCTTTGCCATAATTTAATTAATAGATGATCTTAAAAAATAACTTCGAAAATTCGAAGCTGAACCAACCCTCCTGCCGACTTAAGCGATCCGGCGCTGATTCAAAATATACAAGTCGATATAAACAGCAATACCGGAAGATTCACCACCGGTATTGATTATTACTTAACTACTTTCTTCTTACCTGCTACTGTCTTACGCTTACCTTTTCTAGTACGACTATTGGTACGAGTACGTTGACCACGAACTGGCAATCCCTTACGATGACGCAAGCCACGGTAACATGCGATATCCAACAAGCGCTTAATGTTCATTTGAGTTTCACTGCGAAGTGCACCCTCTGTTTTAAACTCATTGTTGATTACATTACGGATGGCAGTTTGCTCATCATCATTCCACTGATTAACTTTTTTACTCAAATCAATTCCAGATTTGGTTAAAATGTACTTTGCAGTAGAACGGCCAATACCATATATATAGGTAAGTCCGATTTCTCCTCTTTTATTTTTTGGTAAATCTATACCGGCAATACGCGCCATATTATTTGTTGAATTTTGTTTTAAATAATTTAATTGAAAACTATCCTTGCTTTTGCTTAAAGCGTGGATTTTTTTTGTTGATTACATACAGACGACCTTTCCTTCTCACAATTTTGCAATCAGCACTGCGTTTTTTAATTGAAGCTCTAACCTTCATTTTATTTGATTTTATCTTTTAATAATAACCGCAAGCAGCGTGCCTTGCAGTCTAGTTTTTATTTATACCTAAATATAATTCTACCTCTTGTTAAATCGTATGGACTCATTTCCACCCCTACTTTATCACCTGGTAAAATACGGATATAATGCATCCTCATTTTTCCTGAAATCGTTGCCAATATTTCATGACCGTTTTCAAGTTTTACCTTAAACATAGCATTGCTAAGTGCCTCAATGATCGTTCCGTCTTGCTTAATTAATGCTTGTTTAGCCATAAATTTGGGAGCGCAAAGATAAGAGAAATATTTAATTATTAACCAAAAAAACCTAATATTACAACACAAAACACGATAAATTTATGAAAAAAGTCCTTTTTGCCTGCTTAGGCCTAGCAATTCTAGCTGTTTCTTGTAAAAAAAGTGATCCCCCGGTAGTAGTTCCTAGCAAATTCATGACCTTTACTCCCGGCATTCAATGGAACTACGAAACCGTTGACAATATTGCCATCACCACTACCCCTTATACCCTCACTTCTACTAGCAACGACTCTACTATCAACAGTAAGGTTTATCATATTTTTGAGTATACAGATATAAATGGCACTAGCCATGAATATTATAACAATACAAGCAATGATTATTATCAATATGCCGAACTGTCTGCTCAATTACCTGCATTAGAGTTAAAGTATTTAAATGACAACACTGCCGCTGGCGGAACTTGGTCGCAAGCATTTTCTACCACACAACAAGGAGTTACAATTACCGCAGACATTAAAAGTACTATTGAAGAAAAAGGAAACTCTTTGGTTGTTAACGGCGTAACATATAATAATGTAATCAAAGTGAAGACTGAAATATTAAATCCTACCACAGACAATCCAATTGTTGTGATAGACCCTATCACACAAAGTATTCATAGTTACTTTGCACCAAAATATGGATTGATTAAAAGAGAGTTTCAATTGCATATTAGTGGCAGTATTTTAGGAAACTCAAGCGATTTGATTAATACTAACACAACAACCAATTTATTAAGCTCAACTGTTCAATAAACTATTTTAAATATTTTTAATACCCAAATAGAAAGGGTGGCAAATTGCCACCCTTTCTATTTGTAGGGATATCTCTTTACAAAATGGTAACTTCTGTCCTTCTATTTTCCGCTCTACCAGACTCTGTTTTATTATCGGCAATTGGTTGCGTTAACCCATATCCTTTTGTTGTAAGTCTGCCGCCATCAATTCCTTTGCCAATTAAATAATCCTTTACTGCATTGGCTCTATCCAAAGAAAGTTTTTGATTGCTCGTTGCATTACCCACATTGTCTGTATGACCGCCAATTTCTATTCGATCATCTTCCTTTCTTTTTAAATACGCAACCAATTCGTCTAATACAATATACGAACTCTCTTGTAGCGTTGCTTTCCCAAAATCAAAGTTGCAATTATCTAACACCCAATTTTTAGAAGGCATAAATTGAAAGTTTAGCACAAAAGGATTTTTGTAATACGCTTTCCCTTCAAGTGCCGGAATATCCAATACATCTAATGAGGTAGAATCTTTAAATCCAAGAATATAAATATCGTATTTGTCACCCGCAGGAAGCCTTACTGAAAATTTACCATTATCATCTGTTAGCCCCTGATATTCTCTGCCATTATTTCTGCTTCTCAATACCATGATTTCATGTGACAAAATATTATTGTTGAAATCAGTCATCATTACATCTACTTGAGCATCTTTAGGAATGGAAGCATTTTGAATAGCGTCTGTTTGTGCAAACGTAAAGATGGGCAATGCGCATAATAAAAATGCATGAAAAAGGATACGTTTCATATAAATTCAATCATTGAGTGATAGAATAAAGTTACTGATTAAAGTACTTTTTTATGAGGATGTATGAACAGAAAAAGAGAGTTTTACAATTTCTTTTGCAATTGGACTACCATATTCTCTTTCCAAGACTTAAAATCACCTTGAGCAATGTGCAATCTTGCCTGCTCTACCAGCCATAAATAAAATGAAAGATTGTGCACGCTGGCAATGGTGAGGCCAAGGTACTCCTTAGCTTTCATTAGGTGTCTTAAATATGCTTTACTATAATAGCTACTCATGGCACAATTGATACCGTCATCTATAGGCGAAAAATCTTTTTCCCATTTTTTATTGTCAATATTAATAACCCCATTGGAGGTAAATAACATGGCATTTCTTCCATTTCGTGTAGGCATTACACAATCAAACATATCTATCCCCATTTCGATGGCTTCAAGAATATTCCAGGGGGTACCTACTCCCATTAAATAGCGGGGCTTATTCAATGGGAGATGTTCGCAACAAAAAGCACAAATCTCATACATTTTTTCAATGGGCTCTCCTACACTTAACCCTCCAATAGCATTCCCTGTTGCATTTTTACTGCTGATGTATTCGCAAGATGCTTTTCTGAGATCGTGATGAATGCCTCCTTGCACTATGGGAAATAAATTTTGGGTATACCCATATTTATCAGAAGTTTCATTGAAACGAGCAAAGCATCTATCAAGCCACCGATGTGTTAAATCCATCGAAGTCTTTGCATAATTATATTCACTTCCACCAGGAGGGCATTCGTCAAATGCCATCATGATATCCCCGCCGATGATTCGTTGAATATCCATCACTCTTTCGGGAGAAAAGAGATGCTTGCTTCCGTCGATATGAGATTGAAATACGACCCCTTCTTCACTAATTTTCCTACTACCCGACAATGAAAAAACTTGAAATCCTCCACTATCAGTCAAAATAGGCCCATGCCAACCATTAAATTGATGAAGGCCGCTAGCAGCTTCTAGTACTTCTAACCCAGGTCTCAAGTATAAATGATACGTATTGCCTAAAATAATTTGAGCTCGCACTTCCTCCTTTAATTGTTGCTGGGTAACTGCTTTTACAGTGCCTACTGTGCCTACAGGCATAAAAATAGGAGTCAAAATGTCGCCATGATCAGTGGTGATTTTTCCTGTTCTCGCCTTCGTTGCAGGGTCGCTATGTAAAATATCGAAATGTAGTGCAGCCATGAATATATAAAATACAAGCAAATATAAATTTAAAAATTGCTACAAAATGATAACATCAATAATAATCCTAAAGCATATTTTTGCGTAAATGAAACCATCCCTCTTTTTAGAACATTGGCCCCTTATTCTATTCGTTGCATTTTGCGTTGCAACAGGCATTCAGCTTTTTTATTTTTTATTCTTTTTTTCGAGACTGGCATTTTATAAAGCTCCTAGAAAAAAGAATTCGCAAACGCATCCTGTGAGTGTAGTGATTTGCGGAAGAGACGAGGCTGATAATTTAGCTAACTACCTTCCCGGTGTGTTGGTACAAGATTTCAAAACAAGCCATGAAGTAATTGTAGTGAATGACAATTCTTATGATGATAGCAAATACCTTTTAGAAGAATTCAGAAAAATATACAAGCAATTAAAGATTGTTGAGCTTACACAGGAAGCAAAAATGATTCCTGGAAAAAGATACCCTTTGAGCGTTGGTATCAAAACTGCCAAACATGAAATTCTTTTATTAACAGACGCAGATTGTGTTCCTGCAACAGAACATTGGATTGAAAGCATGCAAAACGCATATGATGATGATGGGACTGAAATCATTCTTGGCTATGGGGCTTATCATAAAAAGAAATCATTCTTGAATAAAGTAATCCGATGGGAAACTTTTCATGCGGCGCTCCAATACCTAAGCTATGCATTGGCAGGCACCCCCTACATGGGAGTAGGTAGAAATCTTAGTTACAAAAAAGCAGTCTTTATGCGACACAAAGGATTTTCATCACACAACAACATTCCTGGTGGAGATGATGACCTTTTTATAAATATGGCTGCTAATAAGAAAAATACAACAATCAATATCGACCCCAATAGCTTTACGCTTAGTCTGCCTGCTACTAGCTGGTCGCAGTGGTTTAGACAGAAGAAAAGACATTACTCCACTAGCAAGTATTACAAGCCCTTGCATAAGATTCTATTGGGACTATACGCTTTTTCGCAATTCCTATTTTATCCTTTACTCATTACTAGTTGTATCTTTTACAATTGGCAATTAGGAGTGGGCATTTTTGGAATTCGACTATTCATTCAGGTAGTTATATATTGGAAAACTTTACAAAAATTAAATGAGAAAGACCTGATGCCATTGTTTTTGTTTTTTGACTTATGGATGTTTTTCTATTATATAATTTTCTCTTTCTCATTGGTTACAAAACCTAGACCAACCTGGAAGTAATCATTCACTCAACAACAGATCGATTTGCACACATGGAAATAATAAATAAATATTTTGATGATTTTACGGAAAAGCAGTTTACGCAACTAAGTTTATTAAAACCCCTATACACAGAGTGGAACAATAAGATCAATGTGATCAGCAGAAAAGACCTTGATAATTTTTATCTGCATCATGTACTGCATTCATTAGCGATTGCGGCTAATTTCAATTTCACTGAATCTACGAAAGTAATGGACCTCGGTTGTGGCGGCGGATTCCCTGGCATACCACTGGCAATATTATTTCCTACTACGTCATTTCATTTAGTAGACAGCATTAATAAAAAACTATTGGTAGTGCAAGAAATTGCAGCGGAAATTGGACTCCATAATATCACCGTAGAACATTCACGTGCAGAAGATATAAAAAACAAGAAATTTGATGTAGTCATTTCAAGAGCCGTTGCTCCTCTCGGAGATTTATGGCGCTGGAGCAAGCCACTCATCAAAAAAAATAATACCGTTGAAGACGAAATACCCAATGGCCTTATCTGTTTGAAAGGGGGTGATTTGGCAAAAGAAATTCAAGAAAGCGGATGCAAGCCATATATATGGGAAGTAGATAAGCTATTCGCAGAAGACTATTTTAAAGAGAAATTTATACTCTACCAGCCAATTAAATAAACTTCAAGCTATTGCCAGTTGAGTTCCAATAAATTATTTTTCCTTTCCACGTCTGCCATTCTTTTTGAAGGATCGATTTCGACTTTTATAATATCAATCAATCGCGACTGAATAGACAACACATAAGTGGGGCTAGTCCAATGCCACTCTTGTTCTACGATCCATTTCTGACTATTATTTTCCTTTTGTTTGGCACCAAACATTAAGTCTAATGGAATAGAATGCATTTCAGAATGGCCATCTTTTAATGTAATTGCCAGATCAATAGGCATAGGCATTTGACCGATTCTTTTTAAACGAATTTTAGTCATATTATTTTCCTCCCATAAACTATCGATGCTGTAGTTAATTGTTTTTGTTGTGTTTATCCAATACATATGATACCAATCTAATTGCAAGCCGCTCACCTTTTCGCATATGCGCATAAAATCAGAAGGGTTGGGATGCTTAAATTTCCATGCTTTATAATACTCAAGCAAGACTTTGTTCCTAGTGGTATCCCCTATTATATACCCCAGCTGCTCCATGAAAACTTCTCCCTTTGAATAAGCATCTGTACTATAAGCGAAATTTGTATTGTAATGATCGGCATGGGTTGTCATCGGCTCTTCCAATCCACTTCTTACCAAAGAAAAATAACTGTCATAGGATCCTGTATGGTTTTCAGGTAAGGCGGCTACTAATTTTTTAAGTGCTTCGTTACCTGGATTATCTTTTAGTGCATTCTTATATTCTTCTATGGAGGGGCGTTTATAATAATAAGCTGAAACCAAGTCTTCTGCATAACTAGCAAACCCTTCGTCCATCCAGGCATACATGCTTTCATTGGTCCCTAATATCATCTGATACCAACTATGCATCCATTCGTGAAAAACTGTTCCCAAAGAAGGCCCGCTGATTAAAGTAGCCATGGGATATTCCATGCCACCATCACCCCCTTGTATAAACGAATATTGAGGATAAGGATATTTTCCAAAATTCTTTTCTATAAAAGGCAGTACTGCAATCGCAGCATCTCCTACTTTTTCCCAGGAAGCATCATTTTGAATGTTGCCTGGCTTATCATTATACAACACATGAATGGTGGGACCATTGGTAATCTTTCTAACCAGATGTTTATAATCAGGATCTGCAGCCCATACAAAATCATGAATTTTTTGTCCTTTGAAATGCCAGATTCTCTTTTGCGAAGAGATTGATTTTAATTCAGTTCCGGGCTTATCATACCCCCAACCTATTTCTGCTGCGTTAACCAATATCCCTGTACCCCCTAATTTATATGATTTATCAATTGTTATGCTCACATCAAAATCACCCCATACTCCATAAAACTCTCTCGCAATATATGGGTTGGGATGCCAGCCTTCATTATCATATTCGCAGATCTTGGGATACCACTGACTCATGCTATACCTTATACCAGTTAGAGGATTGTCTCTTCCACTCCTTCTCACTTGCAATGGAACCTGCGCATCAAATTCGATTTCAAAAACAACCGTTGATTTAGGCAATATGGGTTTCAGTAAATTAACTTCTAAAATTGTTTCATGGTAAGTGAAGGGCTGAGAAACACCGTTCATTTTTAATGATAAAATATGTTGATACCCGATTTCATTTTCTTTTAAATTGAGAATCCTGTCTTTTACCCTGCCATCCCAATCTTGTCTACCATTGTTGACAATCTTTCCTAGCTCTCTGCTACGAACATCCATGCTGCTATTGGGTTGAAACGCATTCCAATATAAATGATAAAAAACCTTGTCGAGCTTATCAGTAGAGTTATTTGTATACTCAAGCTTTTCTTTTCCTGCAAATCGATTAGCGAAAGTATCCACCTCCACATTGATGGTATACTTAACAGATTGCTGCCATCTTTCTGGCTGCGCTATTGCATTCATTGCAGTAAATAAAAATAAAACCAAAAAAATATTTTTCATTTTGTTGAGATTTTTTTTGTTCAACCTAAAACAATATAAATGTAAGATTGTTGAGTCGCTACTCCTTACCAGCTCCTTGTACTACAATTACGATTTCACCTTTAACGGTTTTTGCATTAAAATAATCATGCACTTCTTGCAATGTCCCTCGTTTATTTTCTTCAAATTTCTTAGTAAGCTCTCTGCTAACGCAACAAAGTCTTTCTCCCCCGAAATACTCTATAAAATGAGACAGCGTTTTTACCAAGCGCATAGGACTTTCGTAAAATACCATTGTACGCTCTTCTAGAGCCATCCTTTTTAAAAAAGTTTGTCTGCCTTTCTTTAAAGGCAAAAATCCTTCAAAACAAAAGCTATTAATTGGCAGTCCACTATTCACCAACGCTGGTACAAAAGCAGTCGCACCTGGTAAACACTGAACTTCAATATCGTGTTGTATACAAGCTTTCACTAATAAATAAGCAGGGTCGCTAATACCTGGGGTGCCCGCATCTGTAAGCAAGGCCATTGTTTTACCAGCCAATAATTGCTCAGCGAGATGCTCTACAATTTTGTGTTCATTGTGCTGATGATAAGATGAAAGAGGCTTATTGATTTGATAGTGATTCAATAATACAGCAGACGTTCGAGTGTCTTCTGCTAATATAAGATCTACTGATTTTAGTATTTCAATGGCCCTGAAAGTAATGTCAGCTAGATTGCCTATGGGGGAAGGAATGAGATATAACATACTTTTTAAAGGGAAATTTTGAGAGGAAACAGATAGATTAAAGAGTTATCGATATTGTTGAATTAGATAATATTGATCTCAAACATTTCCATCACAGGATTGGCAAGTAGTTTTTTTGCAGCGTCAGATGCGATTTGATGAGCTTCCTCTTTCGAAAGCGCTTCTATCTGCAGATGAATGTGCTTGCCAATTCGCACATCCGATACGTTATTTAACCCTAAACTATGTAAGCCTCCTAGAACTGCTTTTCCTTGGGGGTCGAGCAAATCTTTTAAAGGCATCACATTAATTTGTGCAGTAAAAACCATGTTACTTGTTTTTAAAAATCAAAGATAAAATAATGTACGCAAAAAATATAACAGGAACTGCCAACCAGTGTAATATTAATAAAGCGGTCATTGAAAACGCTATCAATATCAATTTAGGCATATTGTCTTTTACTAATTTACTCTTCAACTTTAATGACATTATAGGAATATTGCTCACCATCAAATAACACAGCAACAAAACCATTCCATATAACACCCATTTATTCAACAATGCATTAATTATAAATAAATTTTCTTCCTGCCAATAAATGATTGGAAATGAAGCAATCAATAATCCTACTGCGGGGGTTGGAATTCCTTTAAAACTATATTGCTGGCTTGTATCGATATTGAATTTAGCCAAGCGATAGGCTGCTGCGGCAGCAACAAAAAAAGCCGGCACTAGCAATACAAAAGATATTTCAATGCCATTTTCTTCTTTGGCAAAACTCATTCGTAAAAATTGATATAAAATCATAGAAGGTGCTACACCAAAACTCACAACATCTGCCAACGAATCGAGTTGTTTACCCATTTCGGATTGCGCGTTGAATAATCTTGCTACAAACCCATCTAAAAAATCAACTACAGCTGCCAATGCAATGAAGAAAGATGCCATCCATATTTTTTCAGGGATATCAATCAATTGAGTGCCTTCTGCTGTATTTTGAATCGCAATTCCATTTTGCAATATGACCACAATAGCGAAGCAACCAAATAATAAATTGAGCAGGGTAAATAAATTAGGAATCTGTTTCATTCAGCTTTATAATTTTAATAAATTACTTCTTCATAAATGCTTCTATCTCTTCCACTGTTATGGGAATATTTTTCATGAGATCTTTATTCCCATTTTTGGTAACCCAGAAATTATTTTCAATTCTGATGCCCATTTGTTCTTCCTCAATATAAATTCCTGGCTCTATCGTAAAGACCATACCTGCTTTGATAGGCTCAGTACGAGTACCTAGGTCATGCACATCAATTCCTAAATGATGAGAAATTCCATGATACAGATATTTTCGATAGGCCCTATTTTCAGGATCTTCATTCTTCACATCTGACTTTCGCAACAATCCTATTTTTTGAAATACAACAGTCGCTTCTTCTCCCACTTTTTCAGTATAATCAACAATGCTAATTCCTGGCTTTAAAATACTAGCGGCATATTTATGCAAATGCAAACAAGCATTATATACTGTTTTTTGTCTTTTGGTGAATTTTCCATTTACGGGAATAGTTCTAGACAAATCAGCGCAATATCCACCATATTCGGCTCCAAAATCCATTAACAGCATTTCGCCATCCTTACACATTTGATTATTATCTACATAGTGCAATGTTCTTGCCCGATCGCCACTAGCAATGATAGATCCATAAGCAGTTCCTGTTGCTCTTTGAGATAAAAAAGAATGCCAAATTTCTGCTTCTATTTCATATTCCATCACACCCTCTTTTACAAACTTCAACACGCGTCTGAATGCGTTATCAGTAATATCAATGGCTTGTTGCATTACTTGTATTTCAGCAGCGGATTTAATGGCACGTAAATCTTTTAATATTTTTGCACTGCGTTGATATTGATGAAGTGGATAGCGCTCTTTCATCATAGAAGCATACCTATAATCCCTCACCGGAACCCAATTGGCTTTGCGGTCATTTTCATTAGAATTGAGATAAATAGTATCTGCTACATGTACCCATGGCTGAAGCATCCCCTCTATGATATCGAGCCATACAATGGTTTGGATACCCGAAATTTTTTGAGCTTCTTTTGAACGTAGTCTATGACCATCCCATTTTTCTTTTACTTCATTGGGGCGAGTCAATACCAATACTTCTCTATATTTAGAATCCGGATTATCTGGAAAAAGAATCAACATGGTATCTTCCTGTTCAACGCCTGTTAACCAGAAAAGATCTGCATTTTGCTTAAACTTAAATACCTGATCTCCATTGGTAGGCAATTCATCATTACTGTTGAAAATCGCAATGGAATTTTTACTCATTTTATCGGTAAACCTGCGACGATTACTGATAAAAATAGCTGGATCTAATGGAAGGTATTTCATGAAAAAAAATTATTAGTAAAAAATGGACTAATTTATAAATAAAATACAATATACGTTTTAAAAATGTTTCCTTTAAAATGCCCTAAAGCGCTGAAAATCTATTTGCTAATTAATCTATATTCAATATTAGCCCTTTTTTGATAATTCTATTAGCAAGAATATTTGATTATCGCTAATATTAACGAATAAATGGTAATATTTTCAAATATATATTAACTAAAGGGGGAAAAATTAGTGCTTTTTTAGTGTGTTTTAAAAAATCGCTCCCCTAACTTTGTTAAATAAATAAATACCGATTGCTATGTCAGAAACTATCATTGCCAAAGATCCTACTACAGCTTTGGTTGCACTAGGTTTAAAAATTTCAAATCCTATTCATTATCAACTCACTCCAGCAGAATTAACAGCACAAACCCTTGCACGTAAAGAAGGCGTTCTAAATGACACAGGTGCGTTGGTAATTAAAACAGGAGAATTTACAGGCCGTAGTCCAAAAGACAAATTCACTGTAAAAGATGACACTACCGCCAATACGGTACATTGGAATGATTTTAATATCCCTATCGAAGCGAAATATTTTGATAACATGTATAACAAGCTAATGAACCATCTTTCCTCAAAGGAAATTTGGGTAAGAGATTGTTACGCATGTGCAGATCCATCATATCGTTTAAACATAAGAGTTATTAATGAAAATCCTTGGAGCAACCTATTTGCTTACAATATGTTTTTAAGACCAGATAGTAAAGCACTTGAAAACTTTTCTGCCGATTGGCATATCATTCAAGCGCCCAGTTTTAAAGCAGACCCTGCTACTGATGGAACACGTCAGCATAATTTTGCGATGGTGAGTTTTACCAGAAAAACAATTCTTATCGGAGGAACAGGCTATACAGGAGAAATGAAAAAGGGAATTTTCACCATTCTAAACTATCTATTACCGCATGAGAAAAATGTATTGAGTATGCATTGTTCTGCCAACATGGGAAAAGAGGGTGATACAGCTATTTTCTTTGGATTGAGTGGTACAGGTAAAACAACATTAAGTGCAGATCCCAATAGAAGCTTGATTGGTGATGATGAGCATGGATGGACCAACGATTCAGTATTTAATTTTGAAGGCGGATGCTACGCTAAAACAATCGATCTTAGTGAAGAAAAGGAACCAGAAATATATCATGCAATCAAACCAGGTGCGCTTGTTGAGAATATCACTTTTATTGACGGCACAAACAAGATCGACTTTAGCAGCAAAGACATTACTGAAAACACTAGAGTAAGTTACCCGCTGTCTTATATTAGCAATGCACTAGAACCATCGATTGGTAAAACCCCTAAAAATATTTTCTTCCTAACGGCCGATGCATATGGCATTTTGCCTCCTATCAGCAAATTGACCCCAGGGCAAGCCATGTACCAATTCATCAGTGGTTATACCGCAAAAGTAGCGGGAACAGAAGCTGGAGTAACAGAGCCTAAAGCAACGTTTAGCGCTTGTTTTGGAGCTCCTTTTCTACCCTTACACCCAGGTCAGTATGCTGAAATGCTGGGAAAGAAAATGAAAGAACACAATGTAAATGTTTGGATGATTAATACAGGCTGGAGCGGTGGACCTTACGGAGTTGGGAGCAGAATGAAACTTCCTTATACTAGAGCAATGATTACTGCAGCGCTAGAAGGAAAACTAGATCAAGTTTCTTACGAACCACATCCAATATTTGGCATGATGATTCCATTAGAATGCCCTAATGTACCTTCAGATATTCTCAACCCAAGAAACACTTGGTCAAATAAAGAGAATTACGATTCCAAAGCAAAAGACTTAGCAAAACAATTCATCAAGAATTTTGAAAAGTATGCTGCGGGAGTAAATGAAGAAACATTGGCCGCTGCCCCTAAGGTATAACGATGATTTTATTAGATGGCCATTTCTTGTATGTCGCCTTCGATGATAAGTTTGCCTGCAGTTTTGGATTTGATTTCATCAACCGAAACCCCCGGGGCTCTTTCTAATAATTTAAATCCTTGATGGGTAATTTCCAACACGGCAAGGTCTGTGACTATCTTTTTAACGCACCTTACTCCAGTTAAAGGCAAAGTGCAATCAACAAGTAATTTACTTTCGCCTTTTGGATTGGTATGCATCATAGCAACAATGATATTCTTAGCACTTGCTACTAAATCCATTGCGCCCCCCATTCCTTTTACCATCTTTCCTGGGATTTTCCAATTAGCAATGTCTCCGTTTTCACTTACTTCCATCGCTCCTAATACAGTCAAGTCAACTTTACCAGAACGAATCATTCCAAAGCTCAATGCACTATCAAAAAAAGCAGATCCAGGCAATGTCGTAATTGTTTGTTTGCCTGCATTGATAAGATCGGCGTCCTCTTCTCCTTCGATGGGAAAAGGCCCCATTCCCAATAATCCATTTTCACTTTGCAATACCACATTAATACCAGCAGGTATATAATTAGCTACCAATGTAGGAATTCCAATGCCTAAGTTGACATAATAGCCATTCTTTAATTCTTTCGCAATTCTTTTAGCTATTTGAAATTTATCTAGTGCCATTTTATTTAATTTGAATGATGTCTATAAGAAAAACTACTCAGCAGATTTTCTAACGGTAAGCTGTTCAATTCTTTTTTCATAATTACTCCCCTTAAAAATCCTATGCACATAAATTCCTGGAGTATGAATTTGATTAGGATCTAATTCACCTGCAGGAACCAACTCTTCCACTTCTGCAATGGTAATCTTTCCAGCCATCGCCATTAAGGGATTGAAATTTCTTGCTGTGTCTTTAAAAATAAGATTACCCATTGTATCACCTTTCCATGCTTTTACAATTGCATAATCCGCATCAAAGGCCATCTCGAGCAAGTATTCTTTTCCATTAAAATTTCTAACTTCTTTTCCTATGGCTACTTCAGTACCCACCCCTGCAGGAGTAAAAATCGCCGGTAAGCCATATCCAGCAGCCATACACCTTGTGGCCAAAGTTCCTTGGGGAATTAATTCTACTTCCAATTCGCCACTGAGTAACTGCCTTTCAAATTCAGCATTTTCGCCTACATAAGAGGATATCATTTTTTTAACTTGCTTTTGCTGCAACATCAACCCAATACCAAAATCATCTACCCCCGCATTATTTGAAATACAAGTAAGATTTTTAATCCCTTTTGCAACCAAAGCGGCTATGCAATTTTCGGGAATTCCACACAGGCCAAATCCACCGAGCATCAAAATTGATCCATCTTTAATATCCTCTGTAGCGTGGGCTGCGTCTTTATATATTTTATTCATATGAATTTATTGGGATTCAAACAATTTTACATTCTTTCTTTGAGAGCTGGTTATACTATCAAGAAGAGTTGTCATTAATGCCGGATGAGATGAATAATATTGATAACTTTTGTAAAACTCTTGTCGGGTGATTTTGTAATGGCGAAAAATAGTTTGTTGCAATTGTATATTCATGAGTGAGTCATCTTGGGTAGAATCCTTCGTTTCATAATCGTTAGAATAAGCATCCGCTTTAAGGTAATCCCATAAAACGAGTTCCATTTTTTTCTGCGGTATAATACCCGTTGGTACATTGTTGTTATCTGTGCAAGAAATAATAATAATGACCCCAATGAGTGTTGGATAAAATAGCTTCCTCATTTTAATTCATCTTTATATTTACTAGCGTTGGTAAGATCCAACTTGATTAACAGTGCTGCCACTTTTGCCTTATCTGGAGGAGCGGCTTTAGAAAAAACCTTGATCAACTCAGTTGACTTTCCTTGAAAAAAGAATTGATTAATCATCGTGTTTGGATTTTCAATATTAAACGCATCCAACATATTGATTACGCTTGTTAACGCGATTCGTCCTGCATTTTCATCTGAATAAAATTTATCCATCCCTTGTCGGTAATACTTATAATACACATCATGCATAATAGCATATCTAGAGTTGAGCATGTTTTCAACTAGCCAATACCTATTTCGACGTCCATCAAAAGCCTTCCACCCCGTAATATTTTTACCATCAGGAGCATTGTTTATTATGTTTTGTGCCTTTTGGAAATACATATCTCCCCCATGTGTTGCAAAAGAATCTCCATCAAAGGCAAGAATCATATAAGCGTAATAGGCAAAAATTGCCGTTAAATTAGACACCTGAGGATCATTCCCCGTAACGCGATTTTCATTGAATTCTAATTGTTGAAATTCTTGGTATTTAATGCTGATATTATCGTCTTTGAAATTTATTATCGGCGAGAGATAAGACGTATTGAATATTGGTCGGGCTGATTGAATTGTAAGAGATCCACTGTACACATTTGCTTCACTGGTAGATTCGAGATTTAAAAAAAAATTGCACTCTATTTTTTCATTTGCAGCATAGGAATCGTTGGTCCATTTTCGATTATTCAAAAAACTATTCAAAGATGTTTGTAAAGTTTGAAATACATTTTTATTTACATTATTGCTTATTCGACTTGTCCCTATTGTAACCCTAGCTTTTAGCTCTTGTGCTTGCAAGTTCACAGATAAAATACTGAACAGCAATATGAATTTAAATTTATACATGCGATAATTTAACTACGTAATTAATTATATCTGCAGCTACCAGCTTCTTTGATTTGACATCAAAAGCCGTTTGATTTCCCATTTTGTCAAAAATAGTAATTTTATTAGTGGCAGATCCAAATCCGGCACCCGCATCCTTCAAAGAATTCAATACAATCATGTCAGCATTTTTAGCGGTCAATTTCTTAAGCGCATTTTCCGTTTCGTTATCTGTTTCTAATGCAAAGCCAACTAAAAATTGAGTCGATTTCTTTTGGGTTCCCAATTCTTTCAATATGTCCTTTGTTTTTTCCAATGACAACACTAGCTCGTTTTCTTGCTTTTTAATTTTACTTGAAGAAGGATCGGTAATTGTATAATCAGCCACTGCGGCAGACAAAATTGCAATATCTGTATTTGTAAATTCACGTACACAAGCATCATACATTTCTGCAGCAGAAGTAACTTTAATCAAATTTAATTCAGCGGGGATAGCTTCCGCAACCGGTCCAGCAACAAGAGTTACCGTGGCCCCCCTTTTTATACATTCTTCTGCCAAGGCTATTCCCATTTTTCCGGAGGAGTGATTGCCAATAAAGCGAACTGGATCGATCGCCTCATGCGTAGGGCCTGCTGTGATTAATATTTTTTTTCCTGTTAACTGTTTTTTTTCTTCAAAAAACTCATTGAGCCAAGTAACAATATTTTCGGGTTCTGCCATTCTACCCGGACCATATAAACCGCTAGCAAGCTCTCCCGTTTCAACTGGAATAATGGCATTCCCATAGGAGACGATTTTTTTAATATTTTCCTTTGTTGAATTGTGCAACCACATGTCTTCATCCATTGCAGGAGCGACTACAACGGGACAAGTTGCAGAAAGGTAAACAGCAGTTAGTAAATTATCGCAAGTTCCCTGCGCCATTTTAGAAAGCGAATTGCAACTTAAAGGAGCGATAAGCATTACATCTGCCCATCTTCCCAACATTACATGATTGGCCCAAGAATCATTATCAACTAACTCAGAAAGCACTTCATTTTTAGAAAGCGTAGACAAGGTTAAAGGTGCAATGAATTGATGAGCAGAAGGCGTCATGATAACTTTCACTTCAGCACCTGCCTTAATTAATAGCCTAAGCAACACGGCAGACTTATAAGCTGCAATGCTACCGGTAATTCCTAAAAGTATTTTTTTTCCTTTCAACATATAAAAAGACCCCGCTAGGTGGCGGGGTTAAAATTATAACAACTATTTTAAAAAGAATATTTAAAATTTGGGGCAGCTGATATTAACTAAACAAATTCTCGTCATTTCTACGGAAATGTACTTTGTCTTCTAAGAATTCAGTAGTAGCTAATAAAGCAGGATTGGGCATTCTTTCATATGCACGAGAAATTTCAATTTGCTCTTTGTTTTCGTGGATTTCTTCCAAACTGTCAGTATGACTAGCAAATTCTTCTAGTTTGTTATGAAGCTCTTCCTTAATTGTAATATTGATCTGATTAGCTCTTTTTGCTATAACAGCAATAGACTCATATAGATTGCCTGTTTTTTCTTTAATATCAGACAGTTTCTTAGGCTCTGCAGAGCTACTAGTATTAGTGCTTAGTTGACGACGAATTTTGCTCATTTTTTATAGCTTTTATTTGATTATTACTTAATTCTACATATTTAACTGCATCATTTAGCAGTGCACTCTCTGGAAATCTATCCAAAAAATCTTGATATTCTGTAATTACTTTTTCAAAACGCTCCTCTTGTTTTTCTGCAACACTCATTTTTGCAAAGCGGTAATAAGATTTCACTACCATCAATTTGTATGAATCTCCAGATAAAGATTCTGGGTAGCTGTTTAGCAAATCTCCGAATGCAATAGCGGCTGCTCTAAACTCTCCAAGGTTATAATATAATTCCGCGCCTCTAAATTCTTTCAATTCTAATTTAGCTCTAGATTTATCAATAATTTCCGTGGCTTCTTTTATTCTTGCAGATTCAGGATGTGTATTAATAAAAGTTTGCATCATCCCCATTGCCTTTACTGTGTTCACTTGCTCTAATTCAAGCTTGGGGGATTGCTTATAGAAGCAATACGCTCTCATATAATCCACTTCTTCTGCTTTGCTACTATTAGGAAACACTTCTAAATATCCTTTGAAAAGATTTTCGGCATCTCTATACAAATCTTCGTAATAAAAGCAATATGCATATTTATAATAAAGATCTTCGAATTTTTGAGTTCCTTTAAAAACAGGAAACAATTCTTCAAATAACTGTTGAGCGCTTCTGTATTTTTTCTTAGCAAAATACTCCTCTGCTTTTGCAAGCTTGTATTCGTAGTCTTTGCTTCTTTGAATCTTACTGAATTTATTACAAGACGATACTAGGAATAAAGAAAGCAATACAGGCAATAAAATAATTCGTACTCGCATAAAGAACAGCAAAATTAATAGTTTTTCTTCAAAAATGGCTGTTAAAATGTAAAAGTCTCAAAAACTAGCGTATTGTAGTTATCTAAAGCAGAAAGCCCTCTGGTTAGAGGGCTTTCTGCTTGAAAGTATTTTAATTCAATTAGTTAGACTTGATATCAATTGTATCCTTATCTCCACCCCCAACTTCACAGTTAGTAGTGATTCTGTCTTCCGTAATACCTCCTTGACGAACAAGGAAATCTTTAGCAGCATCTAATCTTTTCTGGCAAGTTGCCTGAGCTGATTTTGACGCTTCAGGATATCCATTAAGAGTGATGGTACATTTAGGACTTGCTTTCAATTTAGCAGCCACTGCACTTAGCATTGCTTTTGCGTCTTTGCTTAAGCTAGCTCCTTTAAATGAAAGACTTGGATAGTCTGATGGACATTCTGCTACTCTTGGATTTTTGCAACATTCTGGATCTGGGCATTTACCCACTCCATCTGCATTAACAGGCTGACACTCTGTAGGAGTAATCAATTGCTTATCGCTATAATCAGGAACACCATCGCCATCTGTATCATTAGAAACACCATGAGAATCAACTGGAGCTCCTTCTGGAGTGTTTGGTTCGCGATCTAACTGATCAACAACCCCATCACCATCAGCATCATCAAAAGTTTGTTTAGGGAATTTAGTATGTCTTGGATTGTTAATTTCTCCATAAGCATAATCCAAAGGATTTAACCACCAAAGTGGCTCAACAGATTTTGAACCTAAGTTGAAGTTTAATCCCAATGAAAGATAATTATAAGAATCCCAGTTTGGCGTTAAAGCAGCGTCTCCAAGAGGA
>CANJJU010000014.1 GCA_947474815.1 Chitinophagaceae bacterium
AAACCAAAATGAACTTTCAGTCTGGTATTTTTTTTCTGTTGTTCAGACGCGTCTATTTTATTTAACCCCAATATGTCAATACAAAAGCAAGAAGTCAATGAAGTAATTGCCCCGTCCACACTAGGGAACAAAGCAGATATCAATGCAATAATAAACAACACTCCAATGGTTCCACTAAAAGCATCACTCAATGCAATGGTGGGAAACAAATCATCCGGGGGAGCAGAAATGCCTTTTGAGTCGGCATACAGATACAAGATGCCTCCTAAAAATAAAAATAAGAAATTGACAATCATCAACACAGCAGTAAAACTCATCATGTTTTTCTGAGAGTCTTTTAAATTTTTAACGCTTATATTTTTTTGCATCATCTCTTGATCAAGGCCTGTCATGGCAATAGCTATAAACATTCCGCCAATAATATGCTTTAAGAAAAAAGAACTGGCTTTTACATCTGTATTAAAAATTTGTGTATACCCTTTATCAGATAACATAGTAAGCGCTCCTGAGAAATCCGTACCGAGTGCTTTGATAATAAAAACAATACAAACAACCAATCCCAATAACATTCCTGTTGTTTGTAATGTGTCTGTATAGATAATTGTTTTTACTCCTCCTTCAAAAGTGTACAACAAAATCATTAACAGAATTACAAAAGTGGTTGCTATAAAAGGAATGCCTAGTTTGTTTAAAATAAAAATTTGAAGAATATTGATAACAAGATAAAGCCTCGCTGTAGCCCCCACTGCTCTCGACAGAATAAAAAACGAAGCGCCTGCCTTATGAGCATTCACACCAAACCTCTTTTCTAAGTATGTATAAATACTGGTTAAATTCATTCTATAATACAAAGGCAGTAGCACAAAAGCAATCACCAAGTATCCTAATAAATACCCCAATACTATCTGAAAATAATAAAAATTAGCACTCCCCACTCCGCCTGGAACACTTACAAAAGTTACCCCACTAAGTGACGTGCCAATCATACCAAATGCTACCAGCATCCAATTGCTCTTTTTGTTTCCTATAAAAAAGGAATCATTGTTTGAGCCCTTGGAGGTATACCATGCAACTAATAATAGCAACATAAAATAAGCAATGACAAAGGAGAATAATAAGCCTGGAGACATGAATTTATAGGTTTTAATAATCTACATTAATAAATAATTTTTGAAGATAAACAAAATTGCTTTCCCTTTGCTTCAAAATCAAATTATGGCTATTGATTCCATCACCGTTTTTTGTGGCAGTAAAACAGGCAAAAATCCTCTTTTTAAAGAGCACAGTAAACAACTTGGACATATCCTTGCTGAAAAAAAAATCACCCTAGTGTATGGCGGCGGAAACAAAGGACTGATGGCTGCCGTTGCAAATGCAGCATTAGAAAAAGAAGGGAAAGTAGTAGGTATCATTCCCGTTTTGCTCAGCCAATTGGAACATCAACACGATGCACTTACAGAATTACACATTGTAGACAATATGCATGAAAGAAAAATCATGCTATATGAAAAATGTGATGCAGCAATTATTTTACCCGGGGGCTATGGCACATTAGATGAAGTCTTTGAAATGCTTACCTGGAATCAGTTAAATATTCACAACAAGCCTGTCTTCTTTTTAAATACTGATGGATTCTATGACCACCTCATTAACCATATCCATAAAATGCACGAGGAGGATTTTTTATACTTTCATCCAAATGAAAAAATGACGATTCTCCAAAAACCTTCAGACATATTAAAATACTTGTAAATTACCTTCTTCCCTGAAACAGGGCAATATTATACCCCGCTCTAATGATAGGGACAGATCTTTTTAAGTTATCCTTATAAGGAGAATAAGGAGCATTGGCCACATCCCACATAATGGAGAAATAATAATAAGACTTTTGATAAGGGAAACTTCTTCCACTTGCAATACCCATGCCCAACAAAACACTATGAGCATCTAATTTTAATTTATCAAGAGAATAGCCGCTTCCAACAGCAGGGATGTATTTCTGACGAATTAAATTAAATTCATATTGCGCTTGTACGAACAAGAATTTAACAGGGAACAATCTTATAAATGCACCAGGGCCATAAACTGTTTGGCGAAGTTTATCTCCCTCTATGTTATAGTCTCTTTCAGAAATATAATTTACTCCAAGGGTTGCTGCCACATCAACATATTTATTTAAACTATACCCAACAAAAGGACTGGCACCCAACGCAGTCGTTAAATTCCCAAAGGATAGATTGACTGTTCCTCCAGTAAATAGATTTTCCTTTTTAAAAAACTTTTCGCTTTCTTCCTCTTGTGCAAAAATTGAAAAAGAAACAAAAATCAAGATGATGGATAACAATACTTTTTTCATGAGGTGATTTTTAAAATATTTTATAATAAGTCTGTTGTGTTGTTAAAGTCTCGTGTAGACTATTGTTTAATCAAATCGTTTATTTTAAATCAAAGATTTTTCCGCTATTTAATATATTGTTGGGATCGAAAGTCTTTTTAATACCCCTCATCAGCTGAAGATCCGCTTCTGTAAACACAATTCCCATATACTCTTTTTGAATCAACCCAATCCCATGTTCACCACTAATGGTGCCTCCCAAGGATTTTACCAACTTAAACAATGCAGTAAGTGCAGGAATCACATCAGGATTATTCAAACTATATATGCTCCCTGCTTTTTTTATTCTTACATGTAAGTTACCATCCCCTGCATGACCATAACAAACTGCTTTAAAATCATATTCTTTGCCCAATTCTTTTACTCCTCTTATCAAAGCAGGCAATTCGGCTCTAGGAACAACCGTATCTTCTTCAATAGTATAGCCAGCTAATTTAACTGCTTCTGCTACTCGTCGACGTAATTTCCACAGCTCTGCTTTTTGCTGTGCATCCTCCGCTAAAAATATTTCGCCGCAATCAAAATCAGCCAACACAATGGCAATCGATTCCATTTCACTCATCAATGTTTCAGGATGATTGCCATCTAATTCAATGATAAGATGTGCCGCTACCTCATCGCTAACAGGAAAGGCTGTACTATCAACAAAATCACTTACTATTTTCAACGCATCAATTTCAACTAGCTCCAATGCACTAGGGGTAAACCCTGCTCTAAATATAGCACTAACAGCTGCGCCAGCCTTTTCCAAATTATTAAATGGAACGAGCATCAATAGATCATATTTTGGATGAGGCAGCAGTTTCAACACGATTTTCGTAACCAATCCAAGCGTACCCTCACTTCCCACCATTAATTGAGTAAGATTGTAACCGGTAGAATTTTTCAACACATTAGCGCCCGTCCAGATTATATCTCCACTAGCCAGCACTACTTCTAAATTCAACACATAATCTTTTACAACACCATATTTAACCGCTTTAGGGCCACCACTATTTTCGGCTATATTTCCTCCAATAAAACAACTGCCTTTGCTACTAGGATCTGGGGGATAAAACAATCCTTTTTCTTTAACTGCGTTTTGCAACACCTCGGTGATGACTCCTGGCTCTGTTGTGACCTGAAGGTTTCTTTCATCAATATCAATGATACTGTTCATTCTCTCAAATGAAATCAACACACCTCCCTTATTTGCCAATGCTCCGCCCGTTAAGCCAGTTCCTGCCCCTCGCGGCGTAACAGGAATATTGTGTGCATTGCAAATCTTCATCACAGCACTAATCTCCTGAGTAGTTCTTGGCTTAATTATAATGTCTGGTAAGAAATGTAAATTTTCTGTTTCGTCATGGGCATAATGATTCTTGCTTTCTATATCAATGAAAACAAACTGCTCTCCAACAATACCTTTAAATTCAGCTAAGTGGATTTGAAAATTGCTATTCGCTGCTTCTGCAGACTCCATGAATGTAGGTTTGTACAAAATTCGTAAAAAAAATCGATGATTATCAATGAATAATTTTAGGCTATTTTACTCCAACGAGTCTTCGTTTTTTGAAGCTGAAGGAAAGTTTTAAGTGGTTGATTTTCGGGAGAAATCAAGTCTGCATCCTTTGTAAGAATAGTTTCTACTGAATTCCTGGCTGCTTCCAGAATAACTTTATCGTCAACAATATTAGCTAGTTTGAATTGAAGTGTACCACTTTGTCTTGTTCCTTCAATTTCTCCTGGGCCTCTTAATTCTAAGTCCTTCTCGGATATCTTAAATCCATCATTTGTACTTACCATCATTTTTAAGCGCTCTCTGGCATCATGCGAGATTTTTTGACCCGTCAATAAAATACAATAGCTTTTATCAGCCCCTCTGCCTACCCTTCCTCTTAGTTGATGTAATTGAGAAAGGCCAAATTTTTCTGCACTTTCAATTACCATTACTGATGCATTGGGAACATTTACGCCCACTTCAATTACAGTAGTGCCTACCAAAATTTGCGTATCCCCTTGCACAAATCGATTCATGTTAGTTTCTTTGAGCGCAGCAGGCTGTTTGCCATGCACCATACTAATCCAATAGGCAGGTTCAGGAAAAAATGATTTCACTTCCTCAAATCCTTTCATCAAATTTTCGAAATCAAGCTTGCTACTTTCTTCAATTAAAGGATACACAACATACGCCTGACGTCCTAGTTGCAATTGCTCTTTTATAAAATCCATTACTTGTGGCCTAGCAGTTTCATTTCTTTGAACAGTTGTAATAGGCTGTCTTCCGGGAGGTAATTCATCAATTACACTAAAATCCAAGTCTCCATATACAGTTAAAGCAAGTGTTCTAGGAATAGGCGTGGCAGTCATAACTAGCACGTGTGGGGGCACTACACTCTTTTTCCATAATTTAGCCCTTTGAGCCACCCCGAATTTATGTTGTTCATCCACTACAGAAAAACCAAGATTCTTAAACACCACTTTATCTTCAATGATTGCATGCGTTCCAATTAAAATAGTCACAGATCCCTCTTCGCAACCCTGAAGGACAAGCTTTCTTTCTTTCGCAGTTGTCGATCCTGTTAGCAAGCTTATATTCAATGGAAGACCTTTCAGTAAATCAGTAATACTATTAAAATGTTGCTGAGCAAGAATTTCAGTAGGCGCCATCAATACGCTTTGATAGCCATTATCGGCTGCAATCAACATCGACAATAGCGCAACCATTGTTTTTCCGCTCCCAACATCTCCTTGCAAAAGCCTATTCATTTGACGACCACTGCCAATATCTTTTCGAATTTCTTTTAATACATTTTTTTGTGCATTGGTCAGTTGAAAAGGAATATGATTTTCATAGAAATCATTAAACAGCACTCCAATTTTTTCAAAAACGAGCCCTTTACTTGTTTTAAGTCGATTCAATTTAATCAGCTGAATACTTAATTGAGCAAGAAATAGTTCTTCAAATTTTAATCTTCGCAATGCTTGTCTATAATTTTTGTCCGATACAGGAAGATGAATTTGCTTACAGGCATCGAATCGATTCATTAGTTTGAATTCTTTCAATATAGAATCGGGTAAATTTTCTGGAATATCTTTTTCTGTTATTCTTTGAAAAAGCTCTTGAGTCAGCTTTCCTATTATTTTGCCATTTAAGCCCTTTGCTTTTAACTTTTCTGTTGAAGGATAAACAGGCTCTAGATAAGATTTTCCGCCAGCATTTTGAGGCGTATAATTTTCAATGTCGGGATGTGCCATTTGTGGCTTCCCCATGAAAAAACCTAGCTTACCAAAAACCAGGTATTGATTTCCAATATGTAAAATTTTTTCTACCCATTGAATTCCTTGAAACCATACCAGCTCTATGATGCCCGTTTGATCTTTTAGTTGTGCAATAAGGCGGCGACTTCTTTTTTCACCAACAATTTGCATGCTGATTAACTTACCGGCCACCTGAGCATATTCTGTTTCAATTAAAATGGAGGAGATGGTATCTACTTTAGTCTTATCGACATGCCTGATAGGATAATGCTCAAGTAAATCTTTGAAGGTGAAGATCCCGAGTTCTTTGCGTAACAAATCTCCCCTAACAGCACTGACTCCTGTAAGGTATTCAACGGGACTTGATAATATGTTTGAAGTGGAGGAGATGATTGTATGTTTATACAAATATATTTCAGGAAAAGACTATTGCTTATCTAGAATCTCTTTTTTTTCCAAAATGTTGTCTTTTTGAATTATTTCCTCCAGAAGAATGAGACTGAGGCGAATATTCAGGCGTTTCGCCAAATTCAGCAGGCACAACCCCCTTGGGAACAGGTATACCCAAAAGCTTTTCTATGGAACCGAATTTCTTTTGCTCCTTAGGACTCACTAATGTATAAGCGCTACCCTCTGCTTTAGCTCTGGCTGTTCTTCCTATACGATGTACATAATCTTCCCCATCATGAGGAACGTCGTAATTAATTACTAAATCAATATTATCAATATCGATGCCTCTACTTAATATATCAGTTGCAATTAGAATGGGCAATCTGCCGCTTCTAAATTGACTAAGCACTTCTTCTCTTTTATCTTGCTCCAGATCACTATGAATTTCGTCTGCTTGAATCTTATTGTGTTTAAGTTCTCTTGTTAATTGCTTTACACTTTGCTTGCTACTACAAAAAATAAGTACGCTGTTGAAGTTTTTTTGACGAAGCAAATATTTAATTAGCGGTATTTTCTGTACATCATATACAATGAATGCTTGTTGAATTATTTTTTCGGGTGGTTTGCTAATAGCAATATTTACTTCAACAGGATTGTGCAATAAATGACGCGCTAATTCTCTGATTTTTTGAGGCATGGTAGCAGAAAAAAGGAGATTTTGTCTTTTTGCAGGTAGGTGTTTTACAATAAACATAATGTCATCAAAAAAGCCCATGTCGAGCATTCTATCAGCTTCGTCCAACACCAAATAATTTAATCCGGTTAATTTTACGTATCCCATTTTAATATGAGACATCATTTTTCCTGGCGTGCAAACCACAATATCTGCCCCCATGCTAAGGGCCTTTTTTTCCTGCACAAACGCATTCCCATCACCCCCGCCATATACTGCAATAGAACTAACCCCTGTAAAATAAGAAAAGCCCTCTAAATGTTGGGAAATCTGTATGGCCAATTCTCTAGTGGGAACAATGATTAATGCATTGATTGTTTGAGCATCTTGACTTTTAGTAATGATATTATTAATCATAGGTAACAAGAAAGCAGCAGTCTTTCCTGTGCCAGTTTGCGCAGAGGCTATAATGTCCTTTCCTGAAAGTATGTGGGGGATAACTTGTTCCTGAACAGGTGTTGCGTCATCGTATCCTGCGGCATCTATACCCTCCATTAAACGACTATCAAATCCAAAATCTGTAAACTTCAAAATGCTATATAATTTGAGTGAAGATACTATATTTCCGCTTTGCAGCTCGATGCTGTATCTTGCATTAAATATCAATCAATGATTAAGGTAGGTCAATATAACCTGTTAAAGGTGCTCAGAACAGTTGAATTTGGAATGTATTTAGACGATGGGGCTGAAGGAATTCTGCTTCCGAAGCGATTTGTTCCTGCTGGTCTTAAAGAGGGGGAGGAAGTAAAGGTTTTTGTGTACCATGATGGAGAAGACCGTTTGATTGCAACAACACAAACTCCTAAAGGGGTATTAGGAGATATCGTTAAACTAAATACAGTAAGCGTAACAGAACAGGGCGCTTTCTTAGATTGGGGACTAATGAAAGATATTTTTGTGCCAAAGTCGCAACAACAACAAAAAATGTTACCCAACGGATCCTATTTGGTTAAAATTTATTTAGATGAAATGACAGGCAGAATAGCCGCTACTGAAAAAATTGACCCTTTTTTAAGTAATGATGTACTAACTGTAAAAGAACTGGAAGAAGTTGATTTAACTGTGTACAGAAGAACCGATATCGGATATTTAGTAATTATTAATAATATCCACACAGGCGTTTTACATTTCAATGAAATTTACAGAAACATTACTAGCGGAGATAGTTTCAAAGGATTCATAAAAAAAATCTACCCTAAAGAAAATAAAATAGATGTTGTAGCAGGAAAGGCAGGATATAAAAGAGTAGAAGATGAATCAGAAAAAATAATAAGACTATTAACTGAGCACGGGGGTTATTTACCCTACTACGATAAAAGTGATCCAGATGAGATTTACTCGTTTTTTGAAATGAGTAAAAAAACTTTTAAAATGACGATAGGAAACCTTTATAAAAAGAGATTGATTACATTCGAAAAAACGGGCATTAAGCTAGTATAAATTAAGTAGCTCAATAATATTCAATTAACACAATCTTACGATAATTCTTTAGCATTCCTTCATCAACAAATTCTACATCTCCCCCGCTTGCCAATACTTTCTCTATTGCATCATCTACAGCATCTTTAATATAGAAAGCGTTCTTATTAAATTCATCTTGCTTAAAAATGATTTCAGGAGAAGCACTATGATAGGCGGGATAAACATAATTCTTTTCAACAATCAACAACCTACCTTTCTTTTGAGAAGCTTCCTTCCAAACATTTTCCATACCGATGGCTAACTTTCTTTTACTCATAGCCTCTTCTATTTGTTTAAGTAGATTATCCTGAATAATTTTCTTCCAATCGGCTACATAAGGTTCCATGATTTGATGCAACTCATTCTCTGATTTTTCTTCAAAATTCCCATGTATGTATTCAATAACATGCTTGGCATTATGAGTAATAGCTTTAAAATGGCCAGCAGTCTTTACAGTCCCCATAACAAACAAAGGAAGCTTATAGGCCTGAAGCAACAAGCTCAAGCCATTATCCGTGTGCATCAAAAATTTATTTAGCAATATTTCTTTGCGCTTAGTCTCATCACTAAAATTTGCAATCTTTTCGCCGATGTCATTTTTAAATGCCTCTATATTATCGGGGACATTTGAAGTAACTCTTATAAACTGCGTGGTGTTTCCTAAATATATTTTTGTCCACTTACTACTCAACACCACTAAAAGATATTTATGTATTTCCTTTTTGCTGTATATCAAATCTCTGATTTCAAAAGACTCATCAATAGTGATTTTTTCATCCACCGGCATATCGAGGTAATAAACTTTTTGAATTAAGGGAGATACAAATACAGCTATACTTTTTTTATGCGTATAGTAATTTAAGTTGCTAATTGACTGCTGAAATTTCTCAAGAATAGAAGAAATTACCTCTTCTGAAAAATTCAACATCAATTCGGCTTCAATTTTATTTTTCGCCAATTTCAATTTGTGGTCTAGTTCACGCTTCAAACTCATCTTAGGCTCAAAGGGCATAATTAAAGAAATGCAAGGCAAATACTTAGGACTTTCTAATATTTCTGCAAATTGTTCTGATGTTTTAATTTCCATAAATTATTATTTATATGCGTCAAATGTAAACTTGATGCACTCTATTACATATGACAATCATCATTGAATTTTTTGATACGACTCATGAAAGACATCAACGAATAAATCCCGGCAATTCATCAAAGGATGCAGCGCTTACTGGATCTAACAGAAAATGCTTTAATGCAAAAGAATAGGACTTATACGCAGTATATATTTCTCTATTAAAGTTTATTAAAGTAGATATTTCAATCTCAGAAAGATGTGCATTCGTGCCATTTTTGAACAAATCAGTTAATACGTCAACATAATCCTTCGATAAGATTATATATAACTCTTTTAATTCTTTAAAATATTGAGAAGGACTAGATGTAAGCAATAGGGAATCAACTTTTGAAGCATACGAAACCGCTTTAAACATGGCTTTCTGATAGAAAAGATACTTAAAATCATTGGCAGAATTTTTTAGTTGTACGATGTCCTGCATTGCATCTTTTATACTCTTAAGAGCATACATGGCATTTCGATTAGAGTCTATTAAATTATTCACCTTAACGATGTTTTTTTTATCAGTTGAAGCGTTCAGCAATTGCAGTGAATAATTATATAACTGACCATGAAAAAACTTGAGATTCCCATAGGTTTTTAATAGATTAACTTTAGAACCATACCCTTTCTTTGGGGAAATTTCAGGTAAATCAAAAACGTTTCTCAAAAATTGAATTGATTGCAATAAAAATCGCTTGCTATCCGTTTCCAACGCAACAATTCCATTATCTATATTATTAAGATCGATTAAATCCATTGACAAGTAGTTAATCTTAGCATTCTTAATTTTTTTTTCTAAAAAAGCTGAAATACCCTTTAAAAAAGGATAAAACAACAGAATGCAAAATAAATTTACCAGTGTTTGAAAAAGCACTAACAGTATTATATTATCAGAAATATTAAAGGAAAGTGTTATTAAATTAATAATAAAAGGCAAGAATATAAAAATTGGAATAGCCGAAATAACATTGAAAAAGAAATTGCCAACTGCTACTCTTTTCTTAACCAAAGGGCCATTAAATGAAGCAATTAAAAGCTTAATCGTAGTACCTACTTCTGATCCTAATATTAAAGCTGCCGCGCTTAGTAAATCAATGGCCTGAAGATTTAATGCACTTAATACAATTGCCATTGTGGTCATGCTAGATTGGATAAGTGCTGTTATCAAGAAGCCAAGCAATAAAAAGAAGAAAGAAGGATAATGATTGAAGGAAATAAAATTTAGATGACCCATTAAGTCACTCATGCTATTTTTTATATAATCTAACCCAAGAAACAGTAAACCAAAACCAAAGATGACCTTACTAATATTATACCATTTATTGTCTTGACTCAGTAAAACAATAAAAATACCCGCTACTCCAACCAATGGAAAGGCAAACGAGTCGATGTTAAATGAGAAGCCAATTATTGCAATAATCCAGCTACTAAAAGTACTGCCCAGGTTAGCTCCTAAAACTAGTCCGAGCGCACTTCTAATTTGAATTACATTGGCACTAACAAAGGCCAACACAATTAAATTTACTACACTACTACTTTGCAATACAGCTGTTGATAGTGCACCAGATAAAATTGATTTAAAAGTAGAAGAAGTCTGTTTTTTTAGGAAAAGTTTGAAAGTACGACTGACTAAACCCCGCAAAGACAGCTCTATATAATTCATGCCAAGCAAAAAGAAAGAGATCCCCGCAAGTAACTTCCATATATTGGAGTAAAGGCCCATATGTTGAGATATAAATTAAACTACATGTAGGGCCAATTGATGCATAATTTCATTGCTAGTTGTTACGCCACTTTTCCGCCAAATGACACTCCCGTTTTTAAAAATAATTAGTGTAGGGATCGTTTGGATGTTATATTTTTTAGCATAAAAGTGATTTTTTTCGATATCCATTTTCAACACAGTGGCTGTACTTCCGACTGATGCTTTTAAGTCAACCAATACGTGCTGCATCAATTTACAGGGAGCACACCAATCAGCAAAAAAGTCTACCAAGACAGGCTTTTCCCCATGAATGTGGTCTTCAAAATTATTTTCTTTCATTATAAATATTTTTCCTGTTCAAATTTTCTATTTGTTCCATGAAGCAAATCCTCCGTTTTACTCATCCCTATTTCATTTTGTTCTTCTAGTGTCAAGTCATCGGTACCAACAGTTTGAATCCAAGAACTTCCATGACGACGAAAAATTTGAACAAACAAACCAAACCGATCTTTAAACTCTTGTTCTACTGAGCCAGTTTTCTGCCAATAATGCAATTGTATATTACCTGAAAAATGACTTTTTCTTATTTCGCTAATTCTCTTGTTCTGAGTAATCTGTTGATTAGCCAACGATTCCTCTTGGTTGTCATGAGACTTAGTATAAAATGAAAGTTTCAAAAAGGGAAAATACCGATTGAAAAGTTGACTTATTTTTTCAATATGCTTAGTATCGTCAATTTTAATTGTCATGATTTTAGAATGAATTAAATTCAATGAAAACACCTAAAATGTATAATCATACCAAGGATTTCCCTTTTAACTGAATAGACATTAAGATTATTAAAACAGCAGCAATCAAATAAATTGAATTAAACCATAGAGTTGAGTTTATAAAAATTATTTGAAAAAGGATCCAGCCAATCACCAAAAATCCACTTAGTAGAGACCAATTATATCTACTTGGAGCACGTTGAAGATTATAAAAAATAGCAATAAAATTTACCCCGCCAATGACTAATAATAACAATAGGCCTGGTATTTGAAAGTCTTTAAATGAAGACCCTTTCAAAATGCTAATGGGCAAATTTAAAATACTGCCATCAGGAACACTTACCATTAAAATGCCGAACAACATAGCAGATAATGCAATAAAGGAGATTAACAAAAATAGAAGAGACTTCATTTCTTAATGATTGATTTTTTTATATAGGCCGCTTACTTCTCCATAAGCCAAAATATGCGGGCTCATCGCTTTGAACAATTCATTTTTTCTTGCATTAGCAGGAAGAATAAGTTGGGCATCCAATGCATACACTTTAAACACATAACGATGAGTTCCGTTGAGGGGACAAGGACCGCAATAATAATGCTTGCCAAAGTCATTAAGGCCCTGTTTACCCTTAATGCTGTTTTCTTTTAAATGATGAGTTACGGGTATATTCCATACAAGCCAATGAATCCAAGTATTAATTGGAGCATCTGGATCTTCAAAAATCACCGCCAAACATTTTGCATCGATAGGCACCCCTTCAATGTCTACAGGGGGGCTAATGTTTTCTCCATCACAAGTATACCTTACAGGAATAATTTCATTTTCCTTAAATACGCTACTCGTTACATTGAGTAGCTTATAATCAACTTCTTTTTCTATATGAATCATAATCTATATTTTATTTTATGGCGCTTCTCCGGGAGATGGCACTTCGTAAGGAGGTGTTTGAAAGGGACTTTCTTCAGGTATAATATCAGGCTCCTCTTCTGGAAGCAAAGGACTTTCGGGAATTACATCTGGATTAAATTCAGGATTTTTTTCTGGTAGAGGAAATTCCGGTGGCGATTTGGGCGATTGGCTTTTTTTCATTTTAGTCAAAATAAACTTGAATAAATGAAGTAATAGAATAAGCCCATTGTAAACAATGAGAAATATTACATATAAAAATGACAATTGTCATTATTACAGTGTATAACAAAAAATAAGTTTGCGAATAATAAAACATATAGTCATGGCAAAAAATTTCAACAACCTAACAACCTTACACGACTTACTTGATTATGATATCAGGAAGTTTACAATCGCCGAAATTCAACTGGAAAAAATTTTACGAGCATGGATCAATAAAGCAAGCTCGTTAAAATTGAAGACCATTTTACAGAAATATTTAGATGCGGTAGAAAAACACATACAAAAAATGCAAAGTTTTTATGAAGAAGAAAGCATCTCTTCTATCAGTATTTCAAATAGAGTTATGCAAGCATTTATTGATGAGGCAGAAGAAAAATTAAATAACTGTAATGATGATGCTATAAAAGATGCTTGCCTTCTCGAATCCGTTCAAGCAATTAATCATTTTAAAATAAGTACCTATGGTTCAGCAAGAGCATTTGCCAACACATTAGGATTAGAAAAGATAGCAGCCATTTTTCATGAAGCAGAAACAAATGAAAAACAAATAGATGATAGATTGTCGCAATTAGCTGAACACGAAATAAATATTGAAGCAAAAACACCTATTTTTTTACACCAATAAAAATAATAATATGGACTACAGAATAAACAGCGAAGTAAAAATACCCTTGCGAAACGTGGAACTTAAAGGAGAATTTATTGTGCCATTAAAAGCAAGAGCAATTATCATTTTTGCACATGGTAGCGGAAGCAGCAGAATGAGTCCAAGAAATAAAATGGTGGCTAAAGAATTGCATCAACACAATTTTGGCACACTCTTGCTTGATTTATTAACCGAAAAAGAAGATCTGCAATCTAGTAATCGCTTTGACATATCATTGCTTACAAAAAGGCTTATTGGAACAACTACATGGGTTGAAGAACAGCCAACAACAAAAGGGTGTAGTATAGGATATTTTGGTTCAAGTACAGGAGCCGCAGCTGCTTTAAAGGCTGCTGCCTATTTACCACAAATTGAAGCAGTCATATCTAGAGGAGGCAGACCAGATTTAGTAATGGAATGTCTTTCTAATGTAGAGAGCCCAACATTATTAATAGTAGGAAGCCTCGATTATGATGTACTACATAAAAATCAAGAAGCTTACAAGCATTTACATTGTGAGAAAAAAATCGAAGTGATTGATGGAGCCACACATTTATTTGAAGAACATGGGATGATGAAAAAAGTAGCAGCACTGTCGGCTGAATGGTATGAAAAAAACTTACATGCCATTCTAATTTAGTTTAAGAAATACAACGAAATATCCTAAAAATATGTTTGGCAATAGAATAGAAGCAGGGAAATTATTAGCGAAGAAACTAGAGAAATTTAAAAATACCAATACAATTATACTGGGTATTCCCAGAGGGGGCATACCTGTTGCATATTCAGTAGCAAAAGAATTGTCTCTGCCGCTAGAAGTTATTCTAACCAAAAAGATAGGCCACCCTCTAAATAAGGAGTATGCCATTGGTGCTACAAGTCTGAAAGATTATATCATAACGCCGCACGAAGACGTTACGGATGAGTATATACAAAGAGAAATAGCTGCAGTGAGAAGTAATCTTAAGGAAATGCAGTACAAATACACAGGGAATGGCGCTCCACTTCAACTAAAAGGAAAAACAGTTGTCGTCATTGATGATGGAATAGCAACAGGAAATACAATATTAGAAACCATTCTAATAATTAAAAAAAGCTGCCCATTAAAAATCATTGTAGCAGTTCCTGTTGCATCTAGAAGTAGCATAAAAAAATTATCAAAAGAAGCAACCAAAATAATTGTATTGGAATCACCAGAGGAATTCTATGGAGTAGGTTCATTTTACGAAAGCTTTGATCAGGTGACAGATGAAGAAGTCATTGAATTTCTTAAAAATAGATAAAAAAATAATTAAACACCATTTTGATATAGATCAAAATCAATTCTGATAAACATCATTGTATTTAAGTATGCTATAGTGTTCCTTTGAGCCTATCATCAAATTAATTAACAACAATAAAAAAGAAATTATGAAAACAGACAATGAAATTCAAAAAGATGTCATTGAGCAATTGAAATGGGAGCCATTTCTAAACTCCTCTCAAATTGGAGTGGCAGTTAAAAATGGCATCGTTACATTATCGGGGCAAGTTGATACATTTTCAAAAAAAATACTCGCAGAAAAGACTACAAAAAAAGTATCAGGAGTAAAAGCCATTGCGGAAGACATACAAGTAGGCATTTCTCCTTCCTACAAGAAATCAGATACCGAAATTGCTGAAGCTGTACTGAATGCTCTCAAGTGGCATACGATGATTCCACAAGAAAAAATAAAAGTGAGTGTAGAAGAAGGAAACGTAAAGTTAGAGGGAGACGTAGAATGGGAATATCAAAGATCACAAGCTAAAACTGCTATAGAAAGTTTAGTAGGCGTTAGATTTATAACAAACTTAATTAGCGTTAAGGCGAAAATTACTCCTTACGAAATCCAACAGAAAATCACTACAAGCTTTCAAAGAAGTGCTAATATAGATGCAGGAAAAATCAATGTAGAAGTAGTAGGGAGTAAAGTAATTCTAAAAGGAAAAGTAAGGTCTTTTGCAGAAAAAGAAGACGCAGAGAACGCGGCTTGGTCAGCTCCAGGAGTTATTGCAGTTGAAAGCAAGCTAGCAATTGAAGAGCCAGAGTATGCTTTTGAAGATTAGGATATTTAAACCAATAGAAAAGCTGTCTGAAATAGACAGCTTTTTGTATTTTAAGAAGATAGAAATTATTTATTTAAGGTTTCAGACAGGAAATCAAAACAATAAGCCTTTATATCAATGTATTCCTTTTCAGCAGATGAAATCTTCTGTCTAAGATCCGTTTGAGATTCTTCTAATTCCTTATTAAGACTAACATCTTCAATAAAATTGTCATCAACTTTAATTGATTTTAGTTGAGAATCAATGTCCATTTTAATTTTATTAAATTTCTCTATAATCTCATTGAGCAAAATTTGATGAGCCTCCACCTTAGCAGCTATATCAATTAAGGAATTCCTTTTAATCACTTCATCAAGCCTAGCATCTATAATTAACTTTTGTTCAGTGTAAAAATTAATAGATCCTAACCAGCTTTGAAGTTCAGCGTAATAATAAGAAGATTTTACTTTAGACATGATTATGGGTATTAAAAATAATGAAATGATAAGTTATCAATAATACATCAATTCATAACTGATGTAAATAGATATTTATGTGATTATTATCATTGCAAATAGCAGTAATGCCATTAGAAAAATGAAATGAATCATAAATACTGCCTCTATTAAATAAGTACATTTAACAACTACAATTAACTGTTGAATAAATACAATAATCAATACTCTTCAATAGATAAGTGAAATACAGATACATGGTATTTTTAAAAAACCAAATGGCAAAAGAATATTATGAAATTTTATACAATTAATGAAATACTCAAATTCAAATAGTGCTGTGCTACTCAGAGGGGGGAAAGATTATTTTGAAAAATTAATAGCTATAATACAAACAGCAAAAAAACACATTTTTTTACAAACCTATATTTACGAAGAAGATCAGACGGGCGAATTGATAGCCAAAACACTTCAAGCGGCGGCAGATAGAAATGTGCTCGTATACATTATTGTTGATGGATATGCATCCCAATCATTGTCGAATTCATTTAAAGAGAAATTTGTAAAAGCAGGGGTTCATTTAAAGTTTTTTGAGCCTATATTTAAAAGCACCCATTTTTACTTTGGAAGACGAATGCATCAAAAGGTAGTAATAGCTGATTCAAATAGGGCTTTAGTAGGCGGCATCAATATATCTAACAAGTACAATGATATGCCAAACAAAAGCGCTTGGTTAGACTTTGCAGTGTATTTGGAAGGCGATATCGCAATTGAACTTTGTGATAACTTTTGGAAGACATGGAAGGGTAATTTAAATGATGAAGTCAAGAATATATGTAGTCCATTAGAAACACAGCAACCTTTTGACTTAGATAAAAAATGCGATGTAAGAATGAGGGTTAACGACTGGGTAGCGAGTAAAAATCAAATTTCAAGAACCTATTTTGAAATGTTACGAAAATCAAAAAAAGAAATAACAATCCTCTGTAGCTACTTTATACCAGGGAAATTGATGAGAAATGAAATGCTTAAAGCAGTTAAAAGAGGTGTTAATATAAAAATAATAACAGCCGGAAATTCAGATGTTCAATTAGCCAAAAATGCCGAAAGATGGCTATATGATTGGATGCTGAGAAATAAAATTGAATTATATGAGTATCAAAAAAACATATTACATGGAAAAATAGCGGTTAGTGACGAGGAGTGGATAACAATAGGTTCATATAATATTAATAATATCAGTGCCTATGCGAGCCTAGAATTAAATGTAGATATCAAGAACCACGCTTTTGCAACAAAAACAAAAGACGTACTTGAGAATATAATACAGAAAGAATGCGTAAAAATAACAAGCCAACATCATATGAAAACGAAAAATATTTTAATACAATTTTGGAGATGGATTTCATATCAATTTATCAGAATAATATTTATTTTATGTACGTTTTACTTTAAACAAAGCCACTAATTCCCCATTATACGAATCACCAAATTTTTAAACACCTGCCAATCCCATTTTTCAAAACGCCCCCTTTGAACGACTAATTTATTATCATTGGGATGCTGCAAATAATAATGAAAAACAAAATTTTCACGATTGTTTTGCCAACCAATTATCTGTCCAAATCGCAAATCATTCAATACAAGCGTATCATTCCAGACCTCAATTGTATAGTAATTATTAGAAAAACGAATTAATTTATGTAATTCCTCATGATTTGAAATTGATTTCAACAGCACTTCCTTTCGTGGAAAATACGCTAAGGAAATATGCTTCTTTTTATCAAATAACGACTGATATCCTACATAATAACCATCTGCACTCTCCGCTACTATGTACCATAGCCAATTTTGCAAAGGAGCAGGCGTAGTAAAATATCTTTTGTAAACAATATGCTGACTATTTAAAATATGAGCTGTTTCATTATGAATGATAAATTTATTTATACTACAATAAGAAATATATAAAAAAGGCATGTACAAGCCAACCTTCCACCAAAAAGCTCTTTTAATATGATGAGAATGAAGAAATAAAAGCATAAAAAAAGCGATGCCAGGGAATACAGAAAAAAATGGATCTGCTACATAAATAGCATTAATCGAAAACCTAGTATGAGTAAATGGCTCAAGCAACCCTATTCCATAGCTGTTATATAAATCAATAAATAAATGAAGAAAAATTTCGATGCTAAAAAAAATAATCCACTTAATAAATTTAATATTATGGGGCTTATGGACTCGATCAGCAGTTAAAGCAAAAACAGGCACCATCAGAAATGCAAAAAGTATAGAATGCGTAAACCCTCTGTGGGCAAGCAACGCTTCAGGAGTATTCATCCAAAACGATGCAATAAAATCGATGTCAGGAATGCTTTGTGCCAAGGCACCCCATAACATAGCTTTTTTACCAAACCCTTTTTCAAAAAAAGACTCACCAATACAAGCACCTAAGGCAATATGAGTGAGTGAATCCATGAAATTAATTAGTTAACTAGCATGTCGTTATTTACTGTGGGCAATAAACAATGGAAGCTTTAAATTTTTAATCAAAATATCAGCAATACTTGTTTTAAACCACCTTGAAAGGTCTGATCTCCTATATGCTCCGCTAACAATAAGAAAATTCTGTGAAGCATTTGAAAAATAATTTATGATTTCAACATCAGAAAGGCCCTTTAATACAAAAAAGTTTATTTGATTGTAATGGCGCTTAAGAAATTCTTTAATCAATCTATTATCCGGAAGATGAAAATCATCTTCTATGTCTTTTATAGACAATAGCTCTATAGGCAAGGTTTTAAAATTAGGTAATAAGTAACTAAACATTTTAATTGCAAAAACAGAAGAAGGCGTTCCATCATACAGTAAAACAACCTTTTCTATTTTTTTGTAATTTTCAGGAACAACTAGAACTGGACATTGCGCATCAGCCAAAACATCTTTAATAAAACGACTAGGGTGTTTCTCGTCGTAATGACTTAAGGTTTCCTTTTCATCAACTATTAGCAAATCGGCATAGATACTTTCATGTATCAACTCCTGTAAAGCAACATTATGATCATGGTGAACATTATACTGCAAACCAGCATGTTGACAAGACTTTTCGAAATTCAGTGTAGCGCTTTCTCTTTTTAATCTGTCAAGTTCTCTGAAGTTTTTAATTTTCTTTTCCGATACGCCATCTTTCAACACAAGATCATAAATCTTATAACTAGTATACGTTCGGTCGTCTAAAAAGACACCAGTTAAATAAGCATTATTCAGTTTCGCCAATTCAATGGCGTAGGTGTTGGCACTTTCTGAAAAGCTTAACCCATCAAAAGCAACAATTATTTTTTGCATCTAGGAGTTAAATAATAAGAATTATTAAATATTAAATTACCTGTGTGTAATAAAAATAGGAAGACGATGCGCTTTGATCACATCAGAGATAAAGCTTTTTTTGAAAAGTCTAGAAATAGAAGACCGTCCAAAAGACCCACTAATAATAATAGAGTTTTTCTTTTCACTAATCCAACTAGGGAAACTTTTCTTTGGGTTTATATTTAGTTGGGTGACTGTTAAATCTCCAAAATGTCTAGAAGCAAGCTCTTCAATATAGGGTTCACTTGGGATGCTTTCATTTTCTTTCTCATTTGCATATAGCAGTATCGTTTTATTGTGTATAAATTCGGGGAACAGATAAGCAAATTGCTTGATAGCAAAGACCGACGAATCAGACCCGTCATACGTAAGTATGTTAACAGTGGGGAAATCAAATTTTTCGGGTACCACAACAACAGAACACTCTACACCATGCAGAGCTTCTTTGAGGTAATTATTTGGCTCGCCGGTACCCATGTTTTCGTAAAAAGACTCCCCACCTATTATTAATAAATCGGCAAATCTTGTTTCTTTTTTTAATTCAGGTAAAGCCAAGTCTACAAAGTCCTTTCTAACTCTATATTCAATTGAGTTCTTTAAACACAAATCTTCAAAACGTTGCATACTTCGTTCAAGTTCTTCTGATTCAGAATCATCGAGAACAGGAACAAACATTGGCCCTCCCACTCCATCAGCATAACTCCACAAATTAGAATAATTTAATTGTGGCAAAAAAATACCCGTCAATAAAATCGAATTCATTTCATTTAGCTTTTTAGCAAATTCGAAAGCGCCATTTGAAAAGTTTTTACCATCAAAAGCTAGTAGAATCTTTCTCATAAATATATTTTGTACAAACCTATCTTTTGAAACAAAGACCATCTATGACACACATCAAATACAACTTTGATTCACATCATCTATATATCATTGGCAATAGCTAAAATTTGCCTCAATTGAAATCAAATTGAATAAAATGAAAATACTTTTTTACAGTATTAAAAAATTTGAAAAATCCTATTTGTTGAATGAAAATAGCAACCATTATATAATTGAGTTTACAGAAAAAACGTTATCAGTAGAAAGCATTGAATTGGCTTTCGGAATTGAAATAATCTCGATCTCAACAAATGACGATGCCTCTAAGGAAAATCTACATTCCTTGTTTTTAAAAGGAGTAAGATTCATTACAGTTAGAGCTACTGGGTATGACAATGTAGATGTTTCATATGCTAATAAAATAGGCCTTAAAGTAACAAACGTTCAAGTGTATTCTCCTAATGCAATTGCCGAACATACCATTGGATTGATGTTAGCATTAAACAGAAAATTAATGACTGCATATACACAAACCCATAACTACAACTTTACGCTTGATGAACTGATTGGATTTAATTTAATTGGTAAAACAATTGGCATTATAGGCACAGGAGAAATTGGAAGTATTGTAGCAAAAATATTACATGGATTTGGATGCAAAATAATAGCGTACGATATCGTACAAAATTTAAAACTTCATGAAAACTATCAAGTAAATTATACAAGTATGGAGACTCTTTGCAGTGAAGCAGATATTATAACTATTCATATTCCATTAAATCCCGAAACAAAATACCTTATCAAAGAAGAGCTGATTGGCTTAATGAAAAAAAAGGTAATGATCATCAATACAGCACGGGGAGCCATTGTAAATACCAACGATATAATAAAGTACTTGAAAAATGGACATATTGGATATTATGGGGCAGATGTATATGAAAATGAGCGAGGTGTTTTCTTTAATGATTTGAGCATAACTGGATTAAAAGACAAAAATCTTGCAACCTTATTAGAAATGAAAAATGTGTTAATCACACCCCACCAGGCATTTGCAACCGATGAGGCAATTAAAAACATTGCTAGAATTACATTCAATAACATTGAATCATATATTAAAAAAGAAACACTAGCGAACGAGGTTAAAATCATAGTAGAAAAACAAAAAAACAAACAATTCAAACGTAATTATGGCACAAGCAATTATTATTAAAAGATTTTTAGATGAGCTAGGAGATATGTCTAGATTTAGTAGCCGATTTTTTATTGAATGGTTTAAACCAAGATACGAAATAGCTGAATTTTTTAAACAATGCTATATTATTGGATATAAATCATTGCCATTAATAGGACTTACTGGATTTATCATGGGCTTGGTATTAACAATGCAACTCAGGCCATCAATGGTAGACTATGGCGTAGAATCGCAGTTGCCAGCAATCGTAGGTATAGCTATTGTAAGAGAAATTGGACCAGTTATAACAGCATTGATTTTTGCAGGGAAAATAGGGTCAAGTATAGGAGCCGAATTAGGATCAATGAAGGTAACAGAACAGATTGACGCCATGGAAGTAAGTGGAACAAATCCTTACAAGTATTTAGTAGTTTCAAGAGTATTGGCAACAACCTTCATGTTACCTGTTTTAGCAATTCTAAGTGATGGGATATCGTTATATGGATCATATCTAGGAGTAAATATTAAAGGAGAAACAAGCTCTCTATTATTTTGGACACAAGTAACAAATAGCTTGGAATTTTATGATGTATTGCCAGCATTTATAAAAACATACTTTTTCGGGTTTGCAGTTGGAATGATAGGATGCTACAAAGGCTACAATAGCAGCAAAGGGACAGAAGGTGTGGGACATAGTGCAAATTCAGCAGTAGTAGTATCATCTGTAACCATATTTATATTAGATCTATTGGCAGTTCAGGTAACTGATTTATTAGGATTTAATTGATAAAAAAGAAGTCATGATTTCAGAATTGCAAAAAATAATAAAAGACAATGAAACAATCATGTCAATAAGCAATTTGTATAAATCATTTGGAAGTAACAATGTGTTAACAAACTTTAGCCTTGATTTAATAAAAGGAGAAAATACGATTGTACTTGGAAAATCAGGATCAGGTAAATCGGTCCTTATAAAATGCATCATTGGATTACTTAAGCCTGATAGCGGAAATATTGAAGTATACAATAAAAATATACCAGATTTAAATGGAGCAGAATTAGATAAAATAAGAGCAAAAGTAGGTTTCCTCTTTCAAAGCAATGCACTGTATGATTCAATGACGGTTAAAGAGAATTTAGAATTCCCCTTGAGGAGACATTGGTTAAAAGTAACACAAAAAGAAGTTAACAAAATGGTAGAAGAAGCCTTAGAAGATGTAGGATTATTGCATACTCAAGAGATGATGCCCGCAGAATTATCGGGCGGAATGAGGAAAAGAATTGCTTTGGCAAGAACATTAATATTAAAGCCTGAAATAATATTATATGATGAACCTACAACCGGATTAGATCCTATAACAGGGAAAGAAATAATAAATCTAATGAATGAAATAAAAATAAAATATAATACCACAGGGCTAATTATATCACATGATATGAATTGCGTTCGATTGGCCGGTGATCGAATAATAATACTATTAGAAGGGAAATGCTACGCTTCGGGCAAATATGAAGAACTAAAAACCAGCGAAAATCCAAAAATTAAACAGTTTTTCAATTAAAAGAAACACTATGGCTAAAGAAATCATCAATAATATTAAACTGGGGGTATTTGTATTAGCAAGTTTATTCATTATAATATTACTATTATACATGATAGGAAGAAATAGAAATCTATTTGGATCGAATTACATCTTAAAAGCAACATTTGAAAATATACAAGGGTTAAAAGCCGGGAACAATGTACGATTTGCAGGAATTGATGTTGGGACAGTAAAAAAAATAGAAATCAAAAATGACACCTTAATAGAAGTCATAATGATCATAGACAAGAAAGTAAAAAACATTATACGAAAAAATGCAATAGTATCAATAGGTACAGATGGACTAGTAGGGAACAAAGTTGTAAATATAATAGCAGTAAAGAAAGAAGGAGAAATAGCAAAAAGCGGAGATTTTTTGCCAACTAAAAGACCCATAGACACTGACGATATGATAAAAATACTTCAAAAAACAAATACAGACGCTTCCGTTGTTGCAGAAAACTTAAAGTACACCACCACACAAATAAATCAAAGCAATATTGTTTGGAGCATATTGAGAGATACGTTATTATATAAAAGTTTACAAAAATCTATAATGAATATTCATTTAATAACAGAAAATGCAAATGAAACAGTCGCAGATATAAAAAAAATAATTACAAATGTAAAAAATGGTAAAGGGACATTAGGATCTATCGTATCAGACACGACAATAGCGAGCAATTTAAATAAAGCGATTGATCAAATACATAGTGTGGGAAAAACAACAGATACATTAATACATAATATTAATAAAATTTCATTAGAAATAAATAGCAAGATTGAAAACGGAAACAACATCATTCAATCGTTATTACAAGACAGTATGATACCTATTAGATTTAATAATAGTTTAAAGAATATCGAAAGTGCTAGTAACGGTTTAAATCAAAACATGGAAGCACTGAAACATAATTTTCTTTTTAGGACATATTTCAAGAAAATAGAAAAAAGGAAATCAACAGAAGACAAGAACAAATGATTGGAATCAATAAAGATATTGATAAGCGATGTTTGTTTAAGGGAAAAATAATTAGACTTTTAATTTGAAATGAAAATTAAATAAAGACAATAGAATTTCGATACTAAAATGACTAGAGACTTATCCATAGAAGAAGCAGAAACAATATTAAAAGAGGCAGAGTTTGGTCATATCGGTTGCAATGACGGCTTTAATACATATATATTCTCTACTAATTACGTTTATGACGGCAAATGCATATTGTGTCAATCGATGCCAGAATCAAAAATAATAGTGATGAGGGAAAATAATAGAGTATGCTTTCAAGTAGAATCAGTGAATAAATTAAACGATATGGCAAGCGTAACAATACTAGGAGAATACGTAGAAATAAAAAAAGTAAGAGAAAGGTATGACGCCCTAAAAACATTTGTAGAAAAAATGATGCATTTAAATGTGAGTGAAGAAATAAACTATCTACATAGTCAAAATAAATTTTCATTAAATAAAAAAAATGTTTTCTATAAGCCTGTATTTTACAAGATTTATATTCAAGAAATAAAAGGAAGTGCAATTATAAACAATCATACACAAGAGTGATTGCAGTCATTTAAAAAGGGCAGAATGGGTTATACATTTGTTTTGGGTTTTTCATAGGATATTGGATATAAAAAACAGAGCTGGATTTCTATCCGGCTCTCTTATTTAGCTACCTTTTTACTATTGAAATAATAAGAAAGGTCATGATGATGATTATCATATACCACTTTCGAGCAAATCATTGATAAATCAATTGGAAAAGCACAACTTGCTATAAGAAACAATTTTTAAATAAATAAATAAATCATCATGAAAACGAGTAGTAAAATTTGGATTGCCCTTGGCTCTGGAGTAGCAATTGGAAGCATTGTAGGAATATTATTTGCGCCTAACAAGGGAACAGAGACAAGAAAAAAGATTACAGGCGCAGGAACAAAGATTAGCGATCAATTAAAAGATAAAGTTCGGCAAAGCAAAGACAGGCTATTGGCTTTTAAAGAAGATATCAAAGAGAGAATAGATGCCCTAAATGAAAAGGTTGACAATATACTTTAATCAACAGCATGATACTAAAAGAAACCAGTGCTAAAATAGAAGAACTTTTCAGCCATACGAAGGAATATATTCAAAATAGAATTGATCTTACAAAATTAGAAATAGCTGAAAAAATCTCTACATTATTAAGTACGTTTTTTTCAACAATAATATTTATAGCGCTATTGTTTGTATCGTTAATATTTTTTGGACTATCTATTGGTTTTTTGTTCTCAAAATTAACTGGGGAGTATTATTGGGGATTTTTGATAACAAGTGGCTTGTATTTGCTGATTGGAGTTGTTTTTTGGAAATTAAGAACAAGAATCATACAAATCCCAATAATGAATTCAATAATAAAGGAATTGTTTAATAAATGAAAAAAATACAAACCATAAAAGAATTGCATATTAAAAAAGAGGACCTGAAAATACATGCCCTACAATTAGAAATAGCAATCAAAAAAGACTGGAACTCAATTAAAGATAGCTTGTCAGCTAAAGAAATTATTGCTCAAATATTATCAAATATGTTTGAGAAAAGAGTTGAAACGAATAATAAAAAATCAATTTTTTTTACCGGATTCGACTTTGTACTAGACAAAATCTATAATCTGATCAATCATAAAAAGAATCAATTTCTAGAAATACTATTAAAAAAATTATAAAATAATAAAAATGAGTATAATAAAAGTATTAGAGGTAATGGCCAATTCATCAAAAAGCTGGGAAGATGCCACACAAATAGCTGTTTCACACGCAGCTAAAACATTGCACAACATCAGATCAGTGTGGATTGAAGATCAAAGTGCGGTAGTAGTGGGAAATAAAATTATAGAATACAGAATAACGGCGAAAATGAGCTTTGAGGTTGAATTAAATGAAAAAAAATAAAAAACATGTCGTTAGATTTTGATAAATACGCCGCAAAAGGAAATGAATTAGTAAACATGCTTGCCGATGACCTGGTAGTACCAAGAGACAATGCAGGTAGAATTATGAGAGCTGTACTTCATGCATTGAGAAAAAGACTTACCTTAGAAGAGTCATTTCAGTTAATGTCACAATTACCCATGGCACTCAAAGGAGTGTACATAGAAGGATGGAAAATACCAACAACTACAAAACGAATCATCCATCTGAAAGAATTTCTTGACGAAATCAGAAACGAAGATGGACTCACAGCAGGATACGATTTTGGAAATGACGAAAGAACAAAAATCGCAGTCAGCGGAGTATTCAGAACACTTAATTTTTATATTAGCAAAGGCGAAATGGAAGACATCATTGGCGTTTTGCCAAATGAAATTAAGAAATTCGTACAGTCAACCATAGGCGAAAAAAGAGCTGTACTATAATACAAAATATAAATTATAAAAAATGAAATCAATACAACATGCCGTTTGATTTCAATGAAACCACTTCGGTTTCCATGATGAATAAACAAAAATATATTCATTACATAGTAGTTGTATCTTTTCTGTTCATGCTTCCAATATTTGCCGATGGACAGTATGTATCTACTCCCATTTACAATGCGTTAAATATTAATACGCAAAAAAAATACACTATACAATACCTTGCTGAAGCCAAAGAGATTTATAGCGGAAATCAATACAATTACTATTGGCTTACAAAAGACAAAAAAAACGTACACTCTTTTTTATTACTAATAAAAAGTAGTCCTTACTTAGGATTAGATTCCAATCACTATGAAATTAAAATCATTAAAAATTTATTAGAGAAAAATCAATCTCTTATTGATTCTGTTAATACAGACATAAAAATCACTAATGCGATAATAAGATTCGTTCACGATGTGTTAATAGGCATTGAACACAAAGAAATACAATACAATGGAATCAAATACAATCCTTCATGTTATCTGATAGCGCCCATTATTAAAGATTGTCTTTTAGAAAAAAGGATAGGTTCGCTATTAAATAAAATTGAATCTAAAGACCCCGCATATCAGTCAGTCAAAAAATATTTACTGTCTTATTTAACTATCATTTCCAATAATTTATTTATTGAAGCACCTGTTAAGTCATCTATTGTAAATACTTACAATAAGCCTTTGATTAATAGATTATACCAATTAGGTTATTTATCTACAGATAGCACACATCTAACGGAATTAGATATTAAAAACAGTGTTAAAAAAGCCCAGGAAGCCTTCGGATTAATTAATGATGGGCGATTGAGAAGCACCACGCTAGTGGCGCTGAACAAGCCAATAACATATAGAATTAAAGAGCTATCTGAAACGCTAAACGCTATCAGATGGATCAGTTGTATAAAAAATAACTCTACAATACTCATTGTTAATATTCCATCGGCAACTCTTTTACTGTATGAATTGGGGAAATTGATATTAGAATCTAAGATTATTACTGGAAAGAAATCAACTCCTACCCCAACATTAGCAAGCAATATCAATGAAGTAATATTATATCCCTATTGGCATATTCCTTATAAAATAGCAACAACAGAGCTTTTGCCAGCGATTAAAAGAAATGATCATTACTTATCAAGCAATCAATTAGAAGTACTCACCAACCAAGGAAAGATTACTAATCCCCAAACTATTAACTGGCACCAATTAAGTTCGGCCTATTTCCCCTATTCATTACGTCAACTTACAGGCTGTAACAACTCATTAGGCATTTATAAATTTAATTTTTATAACCCATTTAGCGTATACCTACATGACACACCTGGCAAACACTTATTTAGTATGAATAAAAGGTATTTTAGTCATGGTTGCATTCGTGTTGAGAAGCCCAATGAATTGGCTTATTACATATTACCAGATAATCATTTAGCGATAGACACTGTTATAGCAAAGGGCTGTGTAAAAAACCAAGCCCCTATTAATATTCCCGTTTCAAAAAAAGTTTCTGTATTCGTTTTATATCATACTGCATGGATAAACAATAAAAACAACGTTGTTTTTTATGAAGACATTTACAATAAAAATGTTTTTAACTAAGAACTGACGTTTGTTCTTATAAAATAATACCTACATCATTGATAGAATACAATAGGCCATATACCTTCATTTTAAAATAACAAAATGAAAATATATACTTTAATAGCCTTGCTCTTTTTAAATACAATTATTGGATGTGAATCATCATTAATAACTAGCTCTTGGAAAAGCGAAAGCACTCCTGCAATAAAGCGTAATAAAATTATGGTCGTAGCATTGGTTGGTGGAAATGATGATCATGAACTGCGAGAAAACATAGAAAATCATTTGATGGGAGATTTATCAGAAAAGGGATACACCGTCATTTCTGCTTATAAAACATATGGGCCAAAAGCATTTGAAAACTTATCAGAAAGTCAAGCTTTAAATAAATTATCTAATGCAGGAGTAGAAGCCGTATTAACCATTGTATTGTTAAATAAAGAAAAGGAAAAATATTATGTGCCAGGTCGCGTATATTATACGCCTTACACTATTTACCACAGGAGATTTTGGGGGTATTATTCTACCATGTACGATCGTACGTATGAACCTGGCTACTACTCAGAAGAAACCAATTATTTTTTAGAATATAATTTATACGATTTAGAAACCAAAGCATTGCTTTACTCTGCACAAACAAAATCTTTTAATTCAGATTCTGCTGAGAAACTAGCTCACGAAAACGACAAGCTAATAGTTACTGATTTATTGACAAAAAAGGTATTAAAGTAATGTTTACTAAAAAGCTCTTATACTACTATTCTTACAGGGACTCTTTTTATTGACTTTACAGGTAAACCCTTCTGTTGGGCAGGTTTCCATTTAGGCATTTTTTGAAAGCATTGAATAATAGCACTTTCATATTGTAGCATTTCTGGAGTTACATTCTCTAACTTAATTTGAGTTATAGAACCATCTTTTTCGATAACAATGCTCACCAAGATCTTTAAATCTATTTCTTCATTAGAAGCCGCCTCAGCTTTGGGAAATATCAAATTTTTTGAAATAAATTTCATCATTGCAGCTTCGCCTCCAATGTATTCAGCAGGCTCCACTGCCGTTAAAATGGGCGCGTCTTTTTGTGTTTCTGCAGGCTCTTCATCCTCTTTAATTTCTGATGAATTTGGGATATAGGGAAAGTTTTTTAAAATACAATTTGCTAATATTTCGGTCTGCCTTGTACTTACTTTGGCTAAAAACATATTGTCATAATATGGCGGTCTAATAATCATGCAAAGTCTTTCAAAATTATTGCCTGATATTTTTGCAAAAAATGTCAAAAAGCTTTTTCTCAACTCCTTATTTGTAAGAACATCATCTAGTCTTCTTTTTATTTCAATTTTCGGTGTAACTTCTTGCTTAAATTTTAATGCAAAAAAAATCACATTTGTATAGCCTGTGGAAGAAGGATTATGCTGATCTTCAATATCCACTTGAATTTTGCAGAAACCTATAAATTGCCTTAGTGCTTCATTTTCCTCATATGAAAAACGATGAAACGTAACAACCGATTGCTTAGGTGTAATTTTGTTAGCAGTTGCACTTAAAGAATCAGATTCATATCTGGGAAGCTGATCGGTCCTGTCTTGTTCTATAATTGGTGGAGGCGGAAAGGCCATTTCCTTATTCTTTTTAACTTTTGTGTTCTTAGTCTGAGAAAAGGAAAGA
>CANJJU010000015.1 GCA_947474815.1 Chitinophagaceae bacterium
CAGAAGGTGGACCAATCAGAGCATCGAATCCATGTAGTGAATATATGTTCTTAGATAACACCGCTTGTAACCTTGCTAGTGTGAATCTTCGTCGTTTTTTCAATGAAAGCGATAACAGCTTTGATGTCGCTGGCTTTGAACATACTTGTCGCTTATGGACTGTTGTGTTAGAGATCTCTGTATTGATGGCTCAGTTCCCTTCAAAAGAGGTAGCTCAGTTAAGTTATGATTACAGAACACTTGGATTAGGATATGCGAATTTGGGTAGCATGTTGATGGTTAGCGGCATCGCTTACGATAGTGAACAAGCTAGAGGAATCGCTGGAGCAATCACTGCTATCATGACTGGTATCGCCTATAAGACATCCGCAGAAATGGCTGGGTTCTTAGGTGCTTTTGACAGATACAATGATAATAAAAAACACATGCTTAGGGTAATGCGCAATCATCGCGCAGCTGCCTATGACGCAATGGATGCTTATGAAGGCATTGAAATAAAACCACATGGCATCAATGCAAAATATTGTCCTGATTATTTATTGAAAGCTGCTACAAAAGCATGGGATGATGCAGTTCAATTAGGCGAAAAGAATGGTTATCGCAATGCACAAACGACCGTTATTGCTCCTACCGGAACAATTGGATTAGTGATGGATTGTGATACTACTGGAGTTGAGCCAGATTTTGCTTTAGTGAAATTTAAAAAATTAAGTGGCGGTGGATATTTTAAAATTATCAATCAGAGTGTACCACAAGCATTGCGTAATTTGAAATATTCTGAAGCTCAAATAGAAGAAATTGTAAACTTCGCAAAAGGACACGCTACCCTAAAAGGTGCTCCTGGTATTAATGAAACTACCCTTGCACAAAAAGGATTTTTACCTGCAGAAATTGATAAATTAAATGCAGCAATGGGAAGTGCATTTGAAATAGGATTTGTATTCAACGTATTTACACTAGGGGAAGCGTGTTTACAACGCCTTGGATTCACTCCTGATCAATACAACGATTTCGGATGGAGTTTATTAGAAGCCCTTGGATTCAGTGATGATGAGATAGACGCAGCGAATATTTATGTTTGCGGTACCATGACGGTAGAAGGAGCTCCTTATTTGAAAGATGAGCATTTATCAGTATTTGATTGCGCAAATAAATGTGGTGCTACAGGAGAAAGATTTATTCATGCACATGGCCATATTCGCATGATGGCTGCAGCGCAACCTTTCCTTAGCGGAGCCATCAGCAAAACAATCAACCTTCCAAACGAAGCTACTATTGAAGAGATTGCAGATTCATACAGACTTAGCTGGGAATTAGGACTTAAAGCATGTGCCCTTTACCGTGATGGATCTAAATTGAGTCAGCCTCTTAGTAATAAATCTGATAAAAAGAAAAAGACAACAGATGCAACAGAAGAAACGGGGTTAATGGACGGCGCATTCGTAGATATGGGAAAATTAACCATCGACGAATTGTTGGAAGAAATGAACAAGCGCGTTCAAAGCAGTGCCGACACTTCTTTGAAACGTCAACTTGCTATGATTGTTGAGCGCAGAGCATTGCCAGCAAAACGCAGAGGATTTACACAAAAAGCTAAAATAAATGGACAGGCATTGTTCTTACGTACTGGAGAATACAATGATGGTACATTAGGAGAAATCTTCATAGATATGGCAAAGGAAGGTGCTACTATGAGAAGTATGCTTAACTGTTTTGCTATTGCTATTTCAATTGGATTACAATATGGAGTTCCTTTAGAAGAATATGTAGAGAAATTTGTATTTACTCGTTTTGAACCAGCAGGAATTGTAGATCATCCAAATATCAAAACCACTACTTCTATTATTGATTTTATGTTCAGGTCTCTTGCATATGAATACTTAGGCAGAACAGACTTGGTTCATGTATTAGACAAACCAAAATTGGAAAATCTTGGAGATGAGCCATGGGATCAAAATACACCAACAATTGGAGAACGCACACCTGAATTAAGCGAAATTAGAGTGATGGGACATACTTCCCCAGATACTACAAAAGCAAAAGTAAGTAATGCAACTGCTGGAATGGATGCAGTGAATGCAGCAAATAAATTTATGCAAGGAGATGCTCCTGCATGTAACACTTGTGGCCACATCACCGTACGCAGTGGTACATGTTACAAATGTTTGAATTGCGGCAACAGTTTAGGTTGCAGCTAAAGTATGTTTTTTGATTAATTGCCTAAAACCATCAGTATAAAAACTGGTGGTTTTTTTATTTCTTTGATTTGAATCATGAAAAAATAATTACTCAATTATTGAGTGGTGGGATAGCAAGGAACTAGCATATTTTCAATCTTTCGTTTATCTTTGCCCCTTATGGCAAATGAAGTAAATAATTTTCAGGATATTATCTCTCATTGTAAAGAATATGGATATGTTTTTCAGTCATCTGAACTATATGATGGATTGAGTGCAGTTTATGATTATGGTCAAATGGGCGCACAGCTTAAAAAGAACTTACGTGACGATTGGTGGAAGAGCATGACTCAAATACACGAAAATATCGTGGGTATTGATGCCGCTATCTTTATGCATCCTACCGTATGGAAAGCAAGTGGACACGTAGACAATTTTAGTGATCCAATGATCGACAACAAAGACAGCAACAAACGTTATCGCGTGGACCATTTGATAGAAGCCTTTGCAGAAACAATAGATAAAATTGCAGGCGATGCGTTGATCAATGAAATGGAACAGCTACTTGCTAAAGATGATTTTGCCGGATTAAAAACATTGATTGAAAATAATAAAATCAAATGCGCTATCAGTAAAACATCGAACTGGACAGAAGTTCGTCAGTTTAATTTAATGTTTAGCACACAAATTGGAAGCGTTGCGGAAGAAGCAGATACTATTTATTTAAGACCAGAAACCGCACAAGGTATTTTTGTGAATTTTCTCAATGTTCAAAAGACCGGAAGAATGAAAATTCCTTTCGGAATTGCACAAACAGGAAAGGCATTTAGAAATGAAATTGTAGCCAGACAATTCATCTTCCGTATGCGTGAATTTGAACAAATGGAAATGCAATTTTTTGTTCGCCCTGGCACACAAATGGAATGGTACAATTATTGGAAAGACACAAGAAAAAAATGGCACGAGAGCATCGGTATTCCTACAGAAAAGTTGAGATACCATGATCATGTTAAATTAGCACACTACGCGGACGCTGCCTTAGATATTGAATTTGAGTTTCCGTTTGGATGGAAGGAACTAGAAGGCATTCACAGTAGAACTGATTTTGATTTAAGTCAGCATGCAAAATACAGCAAGAAAAAAATTCAATACTTCGACAATGATTTAAATGCTGAAGGGAAGCCTTACGGAAATTATACGCCTTTTGTAGTAGAAACATCAGTAGGATTAGATCGTTTATTCTTAACGATCATATCATTGGCATATCAGGAAGAAAAATGGACTAAAGAAGATGGAACAGAAGACAGTCGTGTGGTGATGAAAATTCCTGCCAAACTAGCTCCTACCAAATTAGCCATCTTGCCATTACTTAAAAAAGATGGCCTTCCAGAAATAGCAACCGAATTGATGAAAGAATGCAAAAAGCATTTTCATTGCTTCTACGAAGAAAAAGATGCTATCGGAAAACGTTACAGAAGGATGGATGCCATTGGAACTCCTTTCTGTGTAACAATTGATCATCAAACAAAAGAAGACAATACCGTTACCATTCGCTATAGAGACACCATGACACAAGAAAGAATTCCCATGAGTGAAGTGAGGACTTTAGTAGAGAAAGCATGCAAAGGATAAGATGATAATTTTTTATGTATTAAAAGAAGTGTCACGATTCTATAAAAATTATAAAATGCCAATTGGGCAACAGAAGAAGTTATCCATAAATTTCCTGATGAATGTCTTTCTTTTCGTAACCCATTTTTAGGATTCTTTCTTTGGCTTCATCTAGCATTGACCTCCATCCACATAAATAAAAATTTGCAGGTGAAGTATGCTTGCAAAGTTCTTCATAAATATCGTGCACATACCCTGATTTGCCTTCCCACTCTTCTCTTGACAAAGTAGGAATGTAATGAAAATTTTTCATTACAGATTGCAATTGAATCAACTCTGGAGCATACATTAAATTGTCTTTTTTTCGACATCCATAAATCAAAAATATATTTTTGTACGTCAGTTGATTTTTGTGAATATGCTGCACCATACTTCTAAAGGGGGCAATGCCTGTTCCTGTGCATATTAAATACAAATCTTTTTCAATGGGCTCATGTAAGGTAAAAACACCCTGTGCACCACGAAAAGTGATTTCTGATCCAACTGATACTTCGTTAAACAAGTAAGGAGTACCAATGCCGGTTGGATTCAACACTATTAATAATTCAAATTCATTGGTGCCATTTGGCCAGGAAGCTATCGAATAACTTCTCCATCTTTTATTAGGTTTTTCATGGATAGGCAAATCAAGCGTTACAAACTGTCCAGGAATGAAATCAAATGAAGCCAACTCCGGCACCTTAATTAAAAACCTTTTGGTATCGAGGGTTTCATTTTCAATGCTTGTAATAATGCCTTTTCGCCAAGGTTGAACAGCCATAACTTGTATTTGTAGTAAGATACAAAAAGAATGAAGAAAAATTTATAATTGGCTCATATATTTGCAACATAGAAAAGGCCATTTACAATGGCTTACTTTAATAATTGAGTGAATGAATCTGGATGTGTTGATGAGTTTGTACAAAAACGACCCCCGCTGTTTTCAAATAGCGAACAGGATCACTATGTCCAAGCCACAACATTTACACTTAACAGGCCTTCAAGGAAGTGCTTCTCAATTTGTTATAGCCGCAGTACACTCACATGAATTACTCACTCAAAGCAATCATCTCGTTATAGTTAGGGATGCTGAAGAAGCAGCCTATTTTCAAAATACGCTCGAAAACATTACCAAAGCATTAGACATTTTTTATTTCCCCTCTTCTTTTAAAAATAAAAAGAATTATCAGTTGCTCAACAGCAGCCATGTGATGTTACGCACCGAAGCGCTTACTAAAATAGCCTCAGGAGGAAATCGAAAAATTATCATTACCTACCCAGAAGCCATTTTCGAAAAAGTTGTTTTATCAAAAACCCTAACGGAAAATATTATCAGCATCAAACAAGCCGACGAGCTAGATGTAGAGGGGATGTTGCATAAATTTATTGAGCAGGGATTTGTGCGTACAGATTTTGTTTATGAGCCCGGGCAATTTGCTGTAAGAGGAGGCATAGTAGATATTTACTCTTTTGGAAACGAACGCCCCTACCGATTAGAATTATTCGGTAATGAAGTGGATAGTATTAGAATATTTGATCCTGTAACTCAATTAAGTGAACGAACATTGTTGCAGATAAATATTATTCCAAATGTAGAAACTCAATTCGAATCTGGAGAAAAAGCCTCCCTGTTAGAATTCCTTCCTACTAATACCATTGTGTGGCTAGAAGATTGGAATTTTATCAAAGAGAAAATACAACAGGAAGAAGAGAACTTAGCTATTTTCTTAGACTATGTAGTCACTCCTAATCACAACGAGCAGATACAAAATGACACCGCCGAAATAAACATAAAATCATCCGTTACGCAAGATGATTTTATAAGGCTTGATATTTTGGAGAAAGAAATCATTCATAGACATGTAATAGAAATCGGACAAAAGCAATATTATAAAAATGAAAAAGCTTCTGTAGAAACTATTAAATACAACACAAAACCACAACCTGCTTTTAATAGACAGTTTGATTTACTGATTAAAAATTTACAAGAATATGAACAGCAACAATATAACATTTTCATTTTTGCAGAAAATCCAAAACAACTAGAAAGACTTCACATAATTTTTACTGACTTACAAGCAAATATTCAAGTCACCCCTATTCCCCTCTCTATTCACGAAGGTTTTATTGATGAGGATAGTAAAATTGTTTGCTATACAGATCACCAGGTTTTTCAGCGGTATCATAAATACAAAGTCAAACAAGCTTTCAGTAAAAACAAGGCGCTTACGTTAAAAACACTCAGGGAGTTACAACCAGGAGATTATGTTTCGCATATCGACCACGGAGTAGGCGTTTATAGTGGATTGCAAAAAATAGATGCCAATGGTCGTGTACAAGAAGCCGTAAGAATTCAATACAAGGATGGAGATTTGTTGTATGTGAACATTTCTTCTATTCATAAAATCAGTAAATACAGCGGGAAAGAAGGAAGCGTTCCTAAAATGAATAAGTTAGGAAGTGATGTTTGGAATAAACTTAAAGAAAAAACAAAAAAGCAAGTAAAAGACATTGCTACCGATCTTATTAAATTATATGCACAACGAAAAAACTTGCAAGGATTTGCTCATGCGCCTGATAATTATATGCAAACAGAATTGGAAGCAAGCTTTATCTATGAAGACACTCCAGACCAGGCCAAAGCGAGTGAAGATGTGAAAAGAGATATGGAAAAAGATGCCCCCATGGATCGATTGGTGTGTGGCGATGTTGGATTCGGCAAAACCGAAATTGCCATAAGGGCTGCATTCAAATCTTGTTGCGATGGAAAACAAGCCGCTATATTGGTCCCTACTACAATATTAGCATACCAACATTACAAAACTTTTAAAGATAGACTAAGAGATTTTCCCGTAACAGTAGATTTTATCAACCGATTCAAATCATCTAAAGAAAAAAAAGAAACCCTTGCTAAATTAGAAGAAGGTAAAATTGATATCATTATTGGAACGCATTCATTGTTAGGCAAAGAGGTTAAGTTTAAAGATTTAGGAGTAATGATTGTAGATGAAGAACAAAAATTTGGCGTTACTGCAAAAGAAAAATTAAAACAATTACGCACTACGGTTGATTCACTTACCTTAACAGCAACGCCTATTCCTAGAACATTACAGTTTAGCTTAATGGGGGCAAGAGATCTAAGCATTATTAATACTCCTCCCCCCAACAGACAACCTATTCAAACCGAGGTAGTAGTATTTAATGAAGACAATATCAGAGATATTATTTATTATGAAACAGAAAGAGGTGGGCAAGTATTCTTTATTCATAACAGGGTAAATGGATTAGCAGAAATGAAGGGGTTGATTCAAGGCCTTTGTCCAGATATTAGCATTGCTTATGCTCATGGACAAATGGAAGGCGATCAATTAGAAGACACCATTTTGGATTTCATGGATAAAAAATACGATGTACTTGTGTGTACTAATATCGTAGAAAGTGGTGTTGATATTCCAAATGTAAATACCATCATTGTAAACAATGCCCATCAATTTGGATTGAGTGATTTGCATCAATTGAGAGGCAGGGTTGGACGGAGCAATAAAAAAGCATTTTGCTATTTAGTAGCCCCTCCCATGAGTACGCTTCCTCCAGATAGCAGAAAAAGGCTCAATACACTTGAACAATATAGTGATCTAGGAAGTGGATTTCAAATCGCTATGCGAGATCTTGATATTCGCGGAGCAGGCAATATGTTGGGCGGAGAACAAAGTGGTTTTATTGCAGAAATTGGTTTTGAAATGTATCAAAAAATATTAGACGAAGCCATTCGAGAGTTAAAGAGAAGCGAATTCAAAAATCTATTCAAAGAAGAAATCATGCAACAAGATGATTTTGTAAAAGATTGCACCATTGATACCGATCTTCAGATACTGATTCCAGATAGTTATGTAGAAAGTATTACAGAAAGATTGAGCCTGTATTCAAGATTAGATAATTGCGAATTAGAAGAAAATTTAATTGAGTTTCACAATGAATTGATTGATCGTTTTGGACCCGTACCTCCTGAAGCAGAAGATCTTTTTACAACTGTTCGATGCAGAAAAATGGCTGTTGAACTTGGCTTTGAAAAGTTATTTGTAAAAAATCAAACCCTCAAGTGTTTCTTTGTAAGCAACCCCGACTCGCTTTATTTCCAAAGCAATACTTTTAATGGAATTTTACAATTTCTTCAAACCGGGACCAATAAAGCCAGTTTGAAACAAGTAGGAAAAAATGGAATTTTAGTAGTGGAAAAGATGTTGACCATGCAAGACCTTTATTCCTTCTTATTGAGCATGAGTAATAGTGTAAAAACAAGTCACCCTCATTAATATTATAGTAAAAAAGTGCTTAAATAAAAAGCCGTCCCTTTTGGAACGGCTCATATCAATGAAGTAGTATTTATTTACCAAGCTTTCTTGGCAACACCATCTTTTACTGCTTGTAAAGCAGTTGCTTCTCCAAGCATGGTGGTCATTTTATTTCCTTTGCCATCATGACCTTGCGCCATGTAGCCTCCACGGGCTGTTTTGGTTATTACTGCATCTTGCATAGGAACATTTTTTTCTTTTGTTTTCATGCAATAAGCTGTTAGCATTTTTGACATTTGATTAGAATTTATTGTTAGTTAATATGGGTTAAAGCATCCGCTTCGGATACAAGCTACAAAAAAATATTAATAGTACCAATTAGGTACAAAAAACCAGCTACACATCAATCTTGGCATACTTTGCATGTGTTTCGATAAATTCCCTTCTTGGAGGAACTTCGTCACCCATTAGCATGCTAAATACTCCATCTGCATTTGATAAACTATCAATGGTTACTTGTTTTAATGTGCGCGTAGCAGGGTTCATAGTGGTTTCCCATAATTGCTCTGCATTCATTTCTCCTAGCCCTTTATACCGCTGAATGGTAACGCTGTCGTCTTTCCCCTGACCAATTCTTGTAACCAATCCTTTCCTTTCCTCATCATTCCAGGCGTATTCTTGATCTTTTCCTTTTTTCACTAGGTATAAAGGCGGCTGAGCGATGTACACAAACCCTTGTTCAACTAGTTCTTTCATATAACGGAAAACAAACGTAAGAATAAGTGTAGCGATATGACTTCCATCCACATCGGCATCCGTCATAATAATAAGTTTGTGATAACGTAACTTAGAAATATCGAGTGCTTTCACATCTTCTGAAGTCCCAATTTTAACTCCCAAAGCGGTAAACATATTTCGAATCTCCTCATTATCATAAATCTTATGCTCCATTGCTTTTTCCACATTCAAAATCTTACCACGCAAAGGAAGAATTGCCTGAAAACTTCTGTCTCTTCCTTGTTTGGCTGTACCACCTGCCGAGTCTCCTTCGACCAAAAACAACTCACATTTTCCTGGATCTTTTTCAGAGCAATCAGCAAGTTTACCGGGCAATCCACCGCCTACTAAAACACTCTTTCTTTGAACCATATCACGGGCACGCTTAGCGGCCGCTCTTGCCTGTGCAGCTAAAATTACTTTTTGAATAATCGTCTTAGCATCACGAGGATTTTCTTCTAGATAAGCTTCCAACACACGACTCAAAGTAGTATCTACGATTCCCATTACTTCACTATTACCTAGCTTGGTTTTTGTTTGTCCTTCAAACTGTGGCTCAGGAACTTTTACAGAAATAATAGCAGAAATACCTTCTCTAAAATCATCTCCCTCAATAGCAACTTTTGCTTTTTCAAACATTCCTTGCTTTTCTCCGTAGCTTTTAAACACACGGGTAATAGACCGTCTAAAGCCAGCTACGTGCGTTCCCCCTTCAATAGTATTAATGTTATTTACATAACTAAATAAGTGCTCTTGATAACTTGCATTGTACACCATTGCCACTTCTACTGCCACATTGCTTTTTTCATCAAGCCCTTCGCAATAAATTGTTTTGGGAATTAATGGAGCACGATTTGCGTTTTTGTCGATTGATTCTACAAATTCAACAATTCCTCCCTCACTATAAAATACTTTGCTATAGGGTTTCCCATCATCCTCTATTTCTCTTAGATCGGTAAGCGTAATGGTAATTTTTCTATTTAGATAAGCCAATTCTCTTAACCTTCCTTCTAAAATTTCTTTGTTGTAAGTAGTAGTGGTAAAGATGCTGCCATCAGGCCAAAATTGAACTCTTGTTCCAGTAGTGTCTGATTGACCAATTTCCCTTACCGCATATTGAGGAATACCCGTTGCATATTCTTGTTCAAACTTTTTCCCATCACGGTTCACCGTTACGTGCAACTTTGTACTTAGTGCGTTCACACAACTAACGCCTACTCCATGCAATCCGCCGGAAACCTTATAAGAACCCTTGTCAAATTTACCTCCCGCATGAAGGACCGTCATTACCACTTCTAAAGCACTTCGATTTTCTTTGGTGTGCATGCCCGTTGGAATACCTCTCCCATCATCTTGAACAGTAATAGAATTGTCTTTGTTGATCGCTACAGAAATATTTTTACAATAGCCTGCAAGTGCTTCATCAATAGAATTATCTACCACTTCATATACAAGGTGATGAAGTCCTTTAACGCTTATATCACCAATGTACATGGCAGGGCGTTTTCGAACGGCTTCTAAGCCTTCTAAAACCTGTATACTATCTGCACCATATGCCCCATTTTGTTGGTCGGAAAGGTCAACTGTTTCTTTGCTCATAAATACTTGGAAATTCTCTTTAATATTAAAAAATCAGAATAAAGCAAATATACCGAAAATAAAGGGTTATACGCAAAATTAGGACCCCTATTTTGAGGCGAATTTTGTAAACATTTTTTGATTTTTGTGGACAATTTTTAATCCTGTTTTTATAACAGGCAAATGAGGAAAAAATAAGTCTGTTTAGAAGTAGAAAAATGAGGCATCAATAAGTTAAAGTCTTCCCCACCTTCAGCTAAACTGAGGTTTTTTGAGTATTTTTGCTTTGATTACAAAATATGCGTCCTTCTTCTACAATATTTGATGTTGCTTACCAGCAATCCCGCTTACAAAGCGAATTAGAAGTTTTGCAAGAAATTGATCGCAGTATTCCTGGGTCTGTTCAATATTCAATTAAACGCTACCGCAAATTATCTCAATGGAATATTGATGACATGGGCTCCCTGGTCTATCATTATGAGAAAAACAACGCTTCAAATAATTACCTTGAACTTAAATTTTGTGTTTCAGGAAATTTATACTGCAGAAAAAAAGCAGTAGAATGTGATTTTTGTAAATTCAATGACTCAAAAGCTTGTATAGAAAAAACCGATAGCATAGATGTGTTGAGTTTTGTTTTTTCACCCGTTTATCTTCAACAATTTGCAAAAGCTCATAAAGGGGCTTCTTCAATGACGGAAAAAGTAGTTTCCTTTACTCATGAGCAATCTTTTTCAAAAACACTACCACTCAGCGGTAAAACCAGGATGGCCATAGAAGCCTTGCTAAATCACACTTATACCGATACACTCGAAAATATTTTTATCAATGCCCAAATGCAAATATTACTATTATATAGTACAGACAGCATGCTGGGCGAAAAAGAAACCAATGTTTTTGATTGTAAATTCCTAGAAAATGAAGCAGATCGCGAAAAAATAATCAATGCCCGAGAAATTCTTTTGCAACATATCGGCGAACCAATTACCATCAAAGCATTGAGCAGAAAAGTAGCCATCAATGAATGTTATCTAAAAAAAGGATTTAAAGAGATTTTTGGTACAACGATTTTTGATTTTTATCAAGGGCAGCGGATGGAGCATGCCAAATACCTACTATATGAAAAAGGCCTCAGCGTTACAGAAGTGTCTCTCATGCTGGGCTATTCCTCCATCTCTCATTTTAGCACTGCGTTCAAGAAGCATACAGGAATAAAACCATGCGAATTGCTGATTCGCTAATCAACTTAATAGCAACAACCCATAGAACACAGCAGCAAAGCGCCTCTTTTTGCTATTTCATCTGTTAATTTGCTACCTTCGCAACCTTATTTTTACCGTATAAACTATTTTTGAGCAATCACACATGTCAGCTAAATACAAAGAATACCAACAGCTTAATTTACCTGCAATCAGCCAGGAGATACTTCAAAAATGGGAGACTGAACAGTCTTTCGAAAAAAGCATTGCCCTGAGAGAAGGAAAAACACCTTTTGTTTTTTATGAAGGACCCCCCAGCGCCAACGGAATGCCGGGTATTCATCACGTCATCTCAAGAACATTAAAAGACTTGGTTTGCAGATTTAAAACAATGCAAGGATTTCAAGTAAAAAGAAAAGGCGGATGGGATACCCATGGATTACCTGTAGAACTTGGTGTTGAAAAATTATTAGGCATCACCAAAGAGGATATTGGAAAAAAAATATCAATAGAAGACTATAATAAGAAATGCAGAGAGGTAGTCATGCAATACAAGGACAAGTGGGATGATATTACTAAAAAAATGGGCTATTGGGTAGATCTTAAAAAGCCGTATGTAACTTTTGAGAATGATTATATTGAATCGCTTTGGTGGTGCCTAAGTGAACTGCATAAAAAGGGCTACCTGTATGAAAGCGTGAGCATTCAACCTTACTCCCCCGCTGCTGGAACTGGACTTTCATCACATGAATTAAATCAGCCAGGTACTTATAAAGATGTGAAAGACACCAGTGCAGTGGTAATGTTTAAGATCGATAACAGCACCCTAACAAGTAGCGTTAAGAGCACTATTGATTCTATTCAAAATGAATTAACGAATACAGAAATGTACTTAATGGCTTGGACCACCACACCCTGGACTTTGCCTTCTAACCTTGGGTTAACTGTTGGAGCAGAAATTGAGTATGTGCTTGTACAAACTTTTAATCCCTACACCTTTCTACCTATCAATGTGATTCTTGCAAAAGCATTGATTTCAAAATATTTTAAACCAGAAGGAGAAACGATTGTATTGACCGATTATAAAGAGGGAGATAAAATAATTCCATGGAAAATACAGGCTACTTTTAAAGGGAAGGATTTGGAAGGAATTACCTATGAACAATTGATGCCCTCTGAAGCAAATACCCTTAAAAAAATTCTTGAAGAAACACCTAATGCTCAACCTTTTAAAGTAATACTAGGCGATTTTGTAACGACAGAAGATGGAACGGGTATTGTACACACCGCGCCAGCCTTTGGTGCAGACGATTTTAGGGTGGGAAAGAAAAATAATATCGGCATCTTAACATTGGTTGATAAACAAGGAAAATTCATTGAAGGATTGGGTGAATTCAGTGGTCGGTATGTTAAGAATTACAAAGATGAAACAGATTATGCGGATGTGAATGTAGACATCGCTGTTAAACTCAAAAAAGAAAATAAGGCTTTCAAAGTTGAAAAATATGAACACAATTACCCTCATTGCTGGAGAACAGATAAGCCAATTATTTACTACCCTTTAGATGCTTGGTTTATAAAAACCACTGCCGCAAAAGAAAGAATGGTTGAATTGAATAAAACCATTAATTGGAAACCAGCCAGTACTGGAACGGGAAGATTTGGTAATTGGTTAGAAAATATGGTAGACTGGAACCTTAGCCGTAGTCGTTATTGGGGAACTCCCTTGCCTATCTGGAGAACAGAGGATGGCGAAGAGGTGAAATGTATTGGATCTGTTGAAGAACTTAAAAAAGAATTACAAAAATCATATGAAGCAGGTTGTTGGAAGTCTCCCTCAAATGAAGATCCTACCACTTATATCCATCATCTCGTTTCAGATCTTCACAAACCATACGTTGATAATATTATTTTAGTGAGTGATAAAGGCGCTCAGATGAAAAGAGTACCCGACCTTATTGATGTATGGTTTGATAGTGGCGCCATGCCATATGCTCAATGGCATTTCCCTTTTGAAAACAAAGAAACTTTTAAAGAAAACTTTCCGGCAGATTTTATTGCGGAAGGAGTAGATCAAACCAGAGGTTGGTTTTATACTTTACATGTGTTAGGCGTATTATTGTTTGATAGTATTGCGTACAAAACCGTTGTGAGCAATGGATTGGTACTTGATAAGTCGGGCAATAAAATGAGCAAACGCCTAGGAAATGTGATTGATCCATTTGAAACAATCAACCATTATGGCGCAGATGCTACAAGATGGTATCTCATCACCAACGCTTCTCCGTGGGACAGTTTGAAATTTGATGAAGAAGGCATCAAAGAAGTGCAAAGAAAATTCTTTGGCACCCTTTATAATACTTATCAGTTTTTTGCATTGTACGCTAATTTGGACGGATTTTCATTCAAAGAAAATTACATCTCTTTAAAAGATAGACCCGAAATTGATCAGTGGATTATTTCCTCGCTGAATAGTTTAGTTGTGACTGTAGAAGAAAATCTACAAGCTTACGAACCTACCCAAGCAGGAAGAGCAATTGAAGATTTTGTAGATGCTCATTTGAGCAATTGGTATGTAAGACTTTGCAGACGCCGTTTTTGGAAGGGAGAATATGAACATGATAAGCAATGTGCATATCAAACATTATATGAGTGCCTAGAAACATTAAGTAAACTCATCGCCCCAATAGCACCCTTTTTTGCTGATTGGCTTTACAATAATTTAAATGCAGTTACGAATCGATTTGAGAACAGCTCCGTTCATCATACCCTTTACCCAACTGTAAATCACTCAGCCATTCAGCCAGCATTAGAAAAAAGAATGCAATTGGCTCAAGATGCGTCTTCTTTGATTTTATCGATTAGAAAAAAGGTAAATATCAAAGTTAGACAACCATTGCAAAAAGTCTTTATCCCTGCACTTGACAACGACATGGCGCAGAATATTAAATTGGCAGAGGAAATCATCAAGACCGAAACAAATATCAAAGAAATTGAGATCTTAGATGCGAACAATGATTTTATTCGAAAAAAGGCAAAGGCTAATTTCAAAACTTTGGGTAAAAAATTGGGTCCTAAAATGAAATGGGCTGCTACTGAAATAGAAAAATTTGATAATGTGTTGATAGAAAAAGTTCAGAAGGGTGATTACCTGATGAACCCAGAATTGGTTGCAAAAGGAGAAGATCCTATTGTTATTTCGGCAGAAGATATTGAAATTATGACAGACGATGTACCGGGATATGAAATTGCAGGAAAGGGAACTTTGACGGTCGCACTCGATATAACAATTTCACAAGTCCTTCAAAATGAAGGAAATGCAAGGGAATTTGTTAACCGCATTCAAAATATTCGTAAAGAAAAGGGGCTAGAATTAACCGATCACATAACCGTTGAAGTAGAGGGGGATAGCAAATTGCAGGATTCATTAGTCGAATTTAAAGACTATATTTGCCGCGAAATTTTGGCTGATTCTATTGAGTTTAAAACCAAAATTAATACGGGAATATCCATAGATATTAATGAGATTTCCCTCATTGTAGACGTTTATAAAAAAAATAACTAATATGGCAACGAAAAAAACAGCTAAAAAACCAGTTTCTAAAAAACCGGCTCCTGTAAAGGCAAAAGCTAAACCAGTTAAAAAAGTTGCACCAGCTAAAAAATCGATTCCTGCTAAGGCAAAACCAGCTAAAAAAGCAGTTGTTAAATCGTCTAAACCAGCCGTAAAGCCTGTAGTTAAAAAAGCAATAGCAAAAAGTAAAACTGTTCCGGTTAAAAAAGCAGTCCCAGCTAAAAAGGCTCCAATTGCTAAAGGTAAAATTACCAAACCAGCAATTGTTGCAGTTAAAAAAGTAGTTTCTGTTCCAGTAAAACCAGCTGTTGCTGCAAAAGCACCAAAAAAAGCTCCCGCTGTAGTAATTAAAAATAATACTGTTGCAAAAGTAGTAGCTAAAAATCCTAAAGACATAAAGATCACTCCGGCCAAACCCGTTGTTTTACCAAAAATAAATACCAAAACATCACGCAAATACCAGCCTGATTTTATGAAATCTGTTTTAGATGGTCATAAAAATGATCCGGGTGCTCCATCAACAAGATATTCCGATTCGGATCTTTATGAATTTAAAGAGCTTATTCAGCGTAAGCTAGAGGCGGCAAAAAAAGAGTGGAATTATCTTCAAGGATTGATTACACGTAAAGATGATATGGGCGGTGATGAAAGCGAGAACAGATATATGACTATGGAAGATGGTAGTTTAAGTATGGAAAGAGAGCAGCTTAGTCAAATGGCTAGCCGTCAGATAACTTTCATTGATCATTTAGAAAAAGCATTGATGCGTATTGAAAATAAAACCTATGGCATTTGTAGAGTTACGGGAAAGCTAATTGATAAAGCTAGATTAAGAGCCGTGCCTCATGCTACATTGAGCATTGAAGCTAAAATGGGAATTGTTAAATAGCCAATTCAAAAATTACTATAAAAAAAGGAGAACAATTTGTTCTCCTTTTTTTATAGTATAACGACTTCTTATTTATTCAAATTATTTTACCTCTTGCATATCTACCAATTTCTTATACACACCTTCGTGATTGATTAATGCTTCGTGCGTTCCTCTTTCTACAATTTCACCTTTTTGTAAAACAATGATTTCATCTGCATGACGAATAGTACTCAATCGATGTGCAATTACAATAGAAGTACGATTGTTCATTAATTTATTGATGGCGTCCTGAACCAATCGTTCGCTTTCTGTATCTAAAGAAGAGGTAGCTTCATCTAAAATTAAAATGGGAGGATTCTTCAACACCGCTCTTGCGATAGTCATTCGCTGACGCTCTCCTCCACTGAGTTTATTACCTCTATCGCCAATATTAGTATCATATCCTTGGTCCTTGCTTTGAATGAAGCTGTCTGCGTTGGCAATTTTAGCGGCCTCTATTATTTCTTCTTGAGTTGCATTATCCATACCGAGTGCAATGTTATTCGCAATGGTATCATTAAATAAAATGGGTTCTTGTGTTACTATACTGATAACACTTCTAAGTGAATGAAGAGAGTAGTCTTTAATATTTACTCCATCTACCAAAATTTCTCCTTCACTCACATCATGAAATCTTGGAACCAAATCTGCAAGCGTAGATTTACCAGCACCACTGCTCCCAACCAACGCAACAGTTTTTCCTTTTTCTATAGTAAAGTTTATATTTTTTAAAATGGCAGTATCCTCATAAAAAAAACTGACATTTTTAAATTGAATGCTTTGATTAAATCCTTGTATCTTTTTTCCGTTTGCATTTTCATCAACTGTAATGGGCGCATTGAGTACTTGTTCAATTCTCTCAATGGCGGCGGATCCTTTTTGCATATTACTGAATGCGGTAGATATTGATTTTGCAGGATCAATAATGTTATAAAACATGCCCATGTACGTGAGGAACAGTGCGCCATTCATTTGAATTTCATTGGAGAGAACCATTCTTCCCCCATACCATAATACACCTGCAAATATGGTAACTCCCATCATTTCACTCATAGGAGAAGCTAGGTCGCGTTTAAAACTAACCTGATTCCTGGCTCGTAGATATTCATTGCTAAGCGATGCGAATTTCTGTTTCAATTTATGTTCAACATTAAACGCCTTGATAACCCTTAACCCTCCTAATGTTTCATCAATCGTAGAAATCGTTTCTCCCCCAATTTTAGAAACATACATCGAATGTTTTTTAAGTGAACGCGAAACCTTTCCTATAATGAGTCCTATCAAAGGAAGCATTAACAAAATGATTGCAGTTAATTGTGCATTCATATAAAACAATACTGATAAATTAATAATGATTGCCAAGGGATCCTTTACCCATCCCTCCAACGTGCTAATAACAGATGTTTCCACCTCATTCACGTCATTGGTAACCCTGCTCATTAAATCTCCTTTTTTCTGTTCTGTAAAATATCCTATAGGAAGTTTAAGAATTTTTTCAAACATCTCTATCCGCAATCGATTCACCACGGTATGCTTTATAGGAGAAAGAGATCTCAAAGAAATATATAAAAAGAAATTTTTTAAGGTGATAGAAATGATAATCATTACACAAACAACACCTAATGCATAGGCTGCATTGCCATGTTGAATTAAACTAGAAAGATAATTGTTGACCCATCTCATTATAAAAAGGCCTTTGTCACTTGTTGCTGTGGCTGAATTAACTCCAAACAATAGCTGCAAAAATGGAAACAATAAGGCCAATGCTACCACTGAGAAGAGGATTGACAATAAAATAGTAATCAAGTATTTTAAAATACCCGTTTTATAGTCTTTTAAGTAACCAAACACCCTTGAATATCTTTTCATATTTGTATTTTAATTAATCATTTATTACCTATTATTGGTAATAAATACGCATAGAAAGAGCAAAGTAACTAATTTTACATTGATTTAAAGTGTAAACTCATGATAGAAGGTAAAAGGCAAAAGCAAGTATGTGCAGTATTAGAAAAAGACCTAAATGAAATTTTTCAAAGATTGGGCTTGTCAATGATGGATGGCGGAATGATTTCCATTTCTGGAGTTAAAATAACCCCAGATCTTTTTGATGCACGGATTTATCTAAGTTTTTTTAAGGTAAAGGATCCCGTAGCAACCTTACAGGTTATTCAAGAAAGAAGCTGGGAAATAAAGAAGGAATTAACTGCAAGAGTTAGACATCAATTAAGATCGATGCCGCAGCTTACTTTTTATATAGATGATAGTTTAGATTATGTTGACAAGATGGAGCAACTATTCAAAGACATTAAAACAAAGGAAGAAAAAAAATAAAATCAATCAATGTACCTCGATTTTGCATGGCGTTATTTTAAGGCAAAAAAATCTGCCAATGCAATTAATATCATTGCTTGGGTTACTACTGGTATCATCGCATTTGCAACTTGCTGTCAAATTTTAGTACTAAGTGTTTTTAACGGATTTGAAGGCTTGGTAAAATCTCTCTACTCCTCATTTTATACAGATTTAAAAATTACTCCTGCTAACGGAAAAACTTTTTTTTTAGATGCTGCCAAACTAAAAGAAATACAAAACCAAATTTATATAGGTCAAATTTCTTGCATTGCTGAAGAAAAAGCATTGCTTCAAAATGAAGGATCACAAACCGTTATTCAGTTAAAAGGAGTAGACTCCAACTTTACAAAAGTTAATGATATTGCTTCGAAAATCATTAAAGGAAATTACAATATTGGAAACGCCTACAACCCACTCATGGTCGTAGGCATGGGCATACAAGAGGCAACAGGAATTGCCCTCAATCCAGCATTTGGACCAGAAGAGCTTACCGTGATTTTGCCAAAAGCAAACAATAAAAGCAATGACCCCTTGTCATCTTTGAGCGAAGGGGTCATTAGTCCTTCAGGCAGTTTTTCTATTCAACAAGATTTCGATAATAGTTATGCAATAACAAATATTGATTTTGTTAAACAGCAAATGAACATGCAGCAAAATGAATTTAGTGCTATAGAAATCAAATTAAAAAATACGGCTCAAATTGAAACAAGTCAAGTAGCACTTCAACAATTGGTAGGAAAAAAATACACTGTTCTTACTCGGTATCAGCAAAATTCTAATTTATATAGCACAATGAAAATGGAGAAGTGGGCCATCTACGCATTGCTTACATTGATACTACTCATTGCCGCTTTCAATATGATCAGTGCACTTACTATGCTTGTGCTAGAAAAAAAACAAGACATCTCTATTCTTCAGAGCATGGGAAGCAGCCGATTACAAATAAAGAAAATATTTTTAAGCGAAGGATTGCTATTGGGATTGATAGGTTCAATCATCGGAATTTCTATTGCAACGATTATTTGTTTATTGCAATTAAAATTTAAATTAATAAAAATACAAGGAGGGTCTTTTCTAATTGATTATTTCCCCGTAAAGTTGATGCCAACCGACTTCCTTTTAGTAGGCTTTACCGCATTGGCCGTAACTTTTTTGGCTTCTTGGTTCCCTGCTAATAAGGCATCCAAACAAGTCATTGAATTAAAATAATTCGATGCTATTAATAATCTCCTAATGTTTCAGGGAGTTGTGCTAGTGCCTTTTTCAATTGCTCATCATTGGGTGCAATACCATGCCATTCATGAGTTCCTTCCATAAAATCAATCCCCTTACCCATTTCGGTTTTCATTAAAATCACTACAGGTTTTTTATTAACTAATAATGATTTGGCTTTTTCTAATCCTGCAACCACTTCATCCATATCGTTTCCATTCATTTCAGTAACCTGCCAGTTAAATGCTTCAAATTTAGCCTTAAGACTATCCAGCGCCATCACGTCTTTAGTAGGTCCGTCGATTTGCTGACCATTACAATCAATGGTGGCAATTAGATTGTCCACTTTTTTATGTGCTGCAAATAAAATTGCTTCCCAGTTTTGTCCTTCATCTAATTCTCCATCACCATGCAATGAATACACTATGTGGTCGTCATTGTTTAATTTTTTTGCAAGAGCAGCACCAATCGCCACGCTCAATCCTTGTCCCAATGAGCCACTTGCCATTCTTATGCCTGGCAAATGTTCGTGTGTAGTAGGATGTCCTTGTAAACGGCTATTTAATTTTCTAAAAGTTGACAACTCCGCAATGGGAAAGTATCCACTCCTAGCAAGACTGCTATAAAACACAGGAGATATGTGGCCATTGCTTAAGAAAAAAATATCCTCACCTATACCATCCATGTTAAAATCTTTGTTGTGTTTCATTACCTTAAAATACAAAGCAGCAAAAAAATCGGCACATCCTAATGATCCCCCAGGATGACCACTTTGCACTCCATGTACCATTCTAACAATATCTCTTCTAAGCTGTGAGGCAATTTCCTTTAAATTTTGCATATAAACGCTTTGTATAAAATTTAGATTTATTATGCGCAAACCTACTTTAATTAATCTCAATGTCAAAGAAAATATATACCTAAAGAACTAAATAGTCAGGTAAAATTAATTATTGGATCTACTCATTATATATGATATTTTATATCTATATTATCTATTGATAATCAAAATATTTAATAGATAATAAGGATAATTTTTCTTGCCGGTATTTTTTGCGAAACAATATTGATACATTTGTAAAAATCAGGGTAATACTCAATTTATGGATAAAATATTACTGAGTGCGGGGCTAGCGTTTCTTATAGCATTTTTTGCAATTCCAATTATCATTCGAGTAGCAAAAGAGAAAAAATTGTTTGATGAACCTGATGACCGAAAAGTACACAAAGAAATCATTCCCACATTAGGGGGACTAGGAATTTTTGCAGGATTTATTCTGGCTATTTTAATTGGAACTCCTCCGTCAGCTGAATCAGAATTGCAATATTTCGTAGCGGCATCAATAGTGCTTTTTTTTATAGGCATCAAAGACGATATAGTTACATTGTCTGTTAGTATAAAAATTGCAGGCCAACTTATTGCAGCCGGAATCCTTGTAAAGTTTGGAGGAACAATCATTAATGATATGCATGGCTTCCTTGGAATTCACCAAATTCCTAATATAGCAAGTATTGTGTTGTCGTTTTTTACCATTATTGTGGTTACAAATTCATTTAATTTAATAGACGGAGTAGATGGATTGGCAGGCAGCTTAAGCTTACTTACCAGCGCTGTTTTTGGAATATATTTCTATAGTATTGGGCAATTGGGTTATGCTGTAATGAGCTTCTCCTTATTAGGCGCTTTGATAAGTTTTCTTATTTATAATTTCTCTCCCGCAAAAATATTTATGGGCGATACGGGGTCATTGCTCGTTGGACTTGTTAATTCGTTTCTTGTTATTAAGTTTATTAATATAGCAGAAATGCCCACTACCAGCATTCAAGTAGAATCAGCTCCTGCAGTGGGATTTGCTATATTAATGATTCCTTTGTTTGATACGTTGAGATTGTTTACAATACGCATTCTAAGTAGGCGCTCTCCATTCAATCCTGATAGAAATCACTTGCACCATTACTTATTAGACATTGGCCTTTCTCATCGAAATACTACTATTTTTTATGTAGTGGCAAATTTATTTTTTATAGGATTGGCTTTCCAATTTAGACACCTTGGAACCACCCTATTGATGGGATTACTTTTTTCTATAGCAATTTCTTTTACACTGTGCATTTATTACTTGCGTCATAGAAAAAAAAATTTCAGTGAAGAAGTATTTACAAACAGTGAGTCTGCTCAATCTTCGCAATTATTTAAACTTGCTTCTGAAAGCGTAGAGATTGATTAAAATATTACTAAATTTTATACCCTTTTAAACTAGTAACCCCTGCAATAAATACTATTGATTTTTTATAAATTTGCAGACAATTCTAAAAATATGTCAGAAGAACTAAATATAATTTTGAGTGATGCCGATGCATCTATGTCCAAAGCGCTTAACCATCTTGAATCTGAGCTATCAAAAATTCGTGCTGGAAAAGCAAATCCTTCAATGCTTGATGGTATTATGGTAGATTATTATGGTAATCCTACCCCCATCAATCAGGTAGCAAATATTTCTGCTCTTGATGCAAGAACGATTTCTGTACAGCCATGGGAAAAAGCAATGCTTCAGCATATAGAAAAAGGTATAATGGCTGCTAATATTGGGATTACTCCTCAAAGTGACGGAAACTCTATTCGCCTTTTTCTGCCTCCCCTTACAGAGGAAAGAAGAAAAGAATTGGTTAAACGTTGTAATGGAGAAGGAGAAAATGGAAAAATATCAACTAGAAATATTCGTCGAGATGCTATTGAACAAATTAAGAAATTACAAAAAGACGGATTAAGCGAAGACGCTAGTAAAGATGCTGAAAAAAACATTCAGGATTCAACAGACAAATATATTGCACTGATTGAAAAATTATTAGTTGCAAAAGAAAAAGAAATTATGTCTGTGTAAAAACGCTTACTAACAAACAATTACCTTCTAAATGTGACGCATGCAAATTGATCTTATAAACGATGCGTTGGGTGAAAAGCTTTTTTTAAAAGTATCACTACAAATATATAAGCACGACACAAATTGGATTCAGCCTTTAGATAAAGACATCAACGAAGTCTTTGATGAAAAGAAAAACAAGGCTTTTCGCTTTGGAAAAATTCAACGGTGGATATTAAAAGACGACCAAGGAAATCTTATTGGAAGAATTGCCGCTTTTACCAATAAAAAATATAAAAACAAAGATGATCAAGTGACCGCTGGCGGAATTGGTTTTTTTGAATGTATCAACAATCAAGAAGCAGCAAATACATTATTTGATACAGCAAAAAATTGGCTGATTGAGAACAAAATGGAAGCCATGGATGGCCCTATTAACTTTGGAGAAAGAGATCGATGGTGGGGGTTGGTTACAGAAGGATTTCATTCCCCGCTCTATTGCATGAATTACAATCTTCCTTATTACAAAGAGCTTTTTGAAAACTACGGATTCCAAACTTTTTACAACCAAATATGTATTGGAATGGATCCCAAAAAACCTTTGCAACAAAAAATATGGGACCGTCACCATCTGTTTGCTAATGACCCTGATTTTTCAGCAATGCATATCAACAAAAACAATTTAGAAAAATATGCAGCTGATTTTACTGAAGTTTATAATAAAGCATGGGCAGGACACGGTGGAATGAAAGAGCTGGCTAAAGAACAAGTAATGATTCTTTTTAAAAAAATGAAACCAGTAATGGATGAGAAAGTTATTTGGTTTGCATATCACAAGGAAAGTCCTATAGCCATTTTCGTCAACCTTCCGGATTTAAATCAATGGTTTAAACACCTTCATGGAAAATTTGATTTGATCCACAAATTGTATTTTTTATGGCTGAAAAAATTCAAGCCAAACAATAAATTTACTGGCCTAGCCTTTGGCATCATCCCCGCATTTCATGGCAAAGGAGTAGATGCATATATTATTGGAGAGGCGGCTAAAGTCATACAGTCAAATAAAGTCCCCTATACCTCCTATGAAATGCAGTGGATAGGTGATTTTAATCCAAAAATGCTCAATATTGCCCATAATCTTGGGGAAGTTTTTACATCGAGGAATCTTCAAACACTCAGGTATATATTTGATCGCACAAAACCATTTAAAAGACACCCAATATTCTCCTAGTGTAGGATATAACAATTAAATTTGCTTTAGAAAAGCACTCATTGGCTAATGCCAATTATTATTATGGATAAATTCATTGTTTCAGCTAGAAAATACAGACCACAGAATTTTAGTACAGTGGTGGGGCAATCTCATATTACCACTACTCTAAAAAATGCCATCAATAATAACCAGCTTGCTCATGCATTTTTATTCTGCGGACCACGAGGTGTAGGCAAAACGACTTGTGCAAGAATTTTAGCAAAAACAATTAATTGTGAAAAGCGGACCAAAGAAGGAGAAGCTTGTAATAAATGTAATAGTTGTGTATCATTTGATAATGGAAGTTCATTCAACATTCATGAATTAGATGCGGCAAGTAATAATTCGGTAGATGATATTCGAGCGCTCGTAGAACAAATTAGATTCGCTCCTCAAGCAGGTAAATACAAAGTATATATTGTAGATGAGGTTCATATGCTCAGCGCAGGAGCATTCAACGCCTTCTTGAAAACACTCGAAGAGCCGCCACCCTACGCAATTTTTATTTTAGCTACTACCGAAAAACACAAGATCCTTCCTACCATTCTAAGCCGATGTCAAACATTCGATTTTAAGCGCATCACCAATAACGATACTGTAGAGCATCTACAAGAAATTACAACAAAAGAAAATATTACTGCCGAAAAAACAGCATTGCATTTAATCTCTCAAAAAAGCGAAGGCTGTATGAGAGATGCATTGAGTATACTTGATAAAATAGCCAGTTTCACTGGAGGAAAAATCACTTATAGTAATACGCTTGAACATTTGAATATTTTAGATGAAGACTATTATTTCAAACTGTTAGAGCAAATGCAGCAAAATCAATTGGCAGACGCTTTACTACTGTTTGATGAAATTAATCAAAAAGGATTTGAAGGGGATACTTTAATAGAAGGACTTGCAGAATTTGTTAGAAATCTATTGGTTTGTAAAGATTCAAAAGCAGTTGTTTTGCTAGAAGTAGCAGATGACTTTAAACAAAAATATCTTGAAAACTCCTCCAAGGTAGAAATTGGATGGCTTATTGCAGCGCTTAATATTATTAGTGAATATTCAATCAATTACAAACAAGCTCGAAATAAAAAACTACATATAGAGTTGCTGCTAATTAAGCTTACTTATCTACAACAGGCATTGCAGCTAAGCATGAGTGACGAGGGCATCAGTAAAAAAAAAATAATTGATTCAGCCAAAGCTGTTTCATTTAGGGCATTGCCTATCATCTCATTGCCAGAAAACAAAAGAAAATCTCCTGCAATTCAATTGGAACCCACTCTTATTATTGAAGAGCCAAAAAAAATAATTCAACCTGCCATACAAGAAAAAAAAATTTCTCCTTCAGTCCCTGCAGAAAAAGCCGGGAGCAAATTGCGTTCGTTGAGCAAAATCAGACAACAAATTGCGAGTGAAAATAATCAGGGAGTCATGTTGAAATCACTTACAAACGAGTTGCTTCAACAGGCATGGGATATTTTTATTGAAACCCTTAGTGAACAAAAAAATCACTCTGCCGTCACCAATTTTAAAATGGCTAGTTTGGCAATTGTAGATGAAAATAGTTTTGATATCATTACAGAGAGTAATATTCAACAAAAATTCATTGAATCTGAAAGAGCCGCATTGATTGCTTATATGCAGCAGTTTTTTAATAATAGATTCCTTACCTACCAAGTGAAGCTGATTGAAAAAGAAGTAAGTACTTCAGAAACAGAAAAGCCAATGAGTTCAAAAGAGCAATATGTTCAACTCATTGAAGAATTCCCAATGATCAAAGAATTGAAAGAAAGGCTAAAATTAGACCTAGGTTTCTAGATCAATTTGCCTAAAATCTTGTTTCTACTAATAAATAGCTTAAAACGAATAAAATACGCAATTAAATTTTGGTGATTTTGACGTAATTTCGGTCTTGAAAATTATAATTAAAGAAAATAATTATGGCAGAGGTAATAAGAATGCCCAGGCTGAGTGATACAATGGCTGAAGGGGTAATTGTGGCATGGAACAAAAAAGTAGGTGATAAAATTAAACCCGGTGATGTATTGGCAGATGTAGAAACTGACAAGGCAACCATGGAACTGGAAAGTTATAATGAAGGAACTTTATTATACATAGGTGCTGAAGCAGGAAAGGCAGTAAAAGTAGATGGGATTTTAGCCGTAGTGGGAAAAGAAGGAGAAGATTATAAAACACTATTAGCCGCTTCATCTAACGAAATCGAACAACCAATAATAGAATCCATCACTCCAACAGCTGTTTCGGGAGTCGCAAAAATATCCTTACCATCAGGCGCAAAGGAAATCCGAATGCCCTTATTGAGCGATACCATGACTGAAGGAAAGATAGTCGCTTGGAATAAAAAAATTGGAGATCAAGTAAAAGCAGATGATGTACTAGCTGAAGTAGAAACCGATAAAGCCACGATGGAAGTTGTTGGATACGAAGAAGGGACCCTTTTATACATTGGTGTAGAAGCAGGCAAAGCTGCTAAAATAAATGAAATCATTGCCATTGTTGGAAAACCAGGAATAGATGTTAGTGCTTACGTAGCTGCAGAAAAAAGCGGCGCAAATACCAATGTTTCAGCTCCAACTACTCCAACAGCAACCAAGGAATCTGTAGTTGTTCATCCAACTCAACCGCTGCAATCAATTGAAACAAATGGAAGAATCAAAGCTTCTCCCCTCGCAAAAAAAATAGCTGCTGATAAAGGAATTGATATTGCTCAATTAATGGGCAGTGGAGATGGAGGAAGAGTAATTAAAAAAGACGTTGATAGTTACAAAGCTGATAAAAATATTCAACCGGTTCAAGCATTCCGACCTTCATCAGAAGAAGGACACACGGATATTCAGCTTACACAAATGCGCAAAACCATTGCTCGCAGATTGGGTGAGAGCAAATTTAGTGCCCCGCATTTTTATCTCACCATGGAAATCAATATGGACAATGCAATGAATGCGCGGGTGGCAATCAATGAAGTGAGTCCTGTTAAGATTTCATTCAATGACATGATTATTAAAGCATGTGCTTTAGCATTGAGACAACACCCAGATGTGAACAGTAGTTGGATGGGGGATTTTATTCGTCAAAATCATCACATACATATTGGGTCTGCAGTAGCCATGCCTGAAGGATTGATCGTTCCTGTTATTAAATTTGCTGATCAAAAGTCAATGGCACAAATTGCTGCTGAAGCAAAAGAATTATACGGAAAAGCAAAAGATAAAAAATTACAACCAGCTGAATTCAGCGGCAATACATTTACTATTTCTAATTTAGGCATGATGGACATTGAAGAATTCACGGCTATCATCAACCCTCCTGATAGTTGTATTCTTGCTGTTGGAAAGATTAAAGAAATAGTGGTAAAAAAATCGGAAGGATTTGGTGTAACCAATGTAATGAAGCTTACGCTTAGTTGCGATCACAGAAGTGTTGATGGAGCGGTAGGTGCTGCTTTCTTACAAACATTAAAGAAATATATTGAGAATCCAATTTTGATGACTTTGTAATAATTTTATCTGTATAGATATATAAAAAAAGGAGCTGAAAATTCAGCTCCTTTTTTACGTCTATTGGTAAGCTATTTTATTTTAACAACTTTAAATACTTCATTGTACTTTCCATTAAGGTCTGCAATCTCAATCAAATAGGTTCCTTTAGATAACTTGTTGATATCTACAATTTCTAATTGATTATTACCTTTTAAAACAATCGCCTTTTGAGTATGTACTAATTTTCCGAGCACATCAACCAGTCTAATATTAATAGTACTATTAGTATTGCTATTATAGCTTATTTGCAAATAATCACTAAAAGGATTAGGCCATACTTTTATTGAAGCGCCATTTATTCGCACAGCAGATATGTTGCTGTATTTATAACTGCCATCTCTGTCATAAAGTTTTATTCTATAATAAATAACTCCATTGCTTGACAACCCATTTATTTGATCCGTTGAAGAATATCTTAATTGACCAACACTTGTTCCTGCAGCTGGCATAGATCCCACCACACTGAATCTGCGGTCATCAAAACTTCTTTCTATTTCAAAAATAGAAGTGTTGTTTTCAGTTATGGTAATCCAGTTTAGTTTTACCAATCCATCTCCACCAGAAATAGTAGAAAGCATAATACTACTAGCAGATAATAATGGGTCAAATGGAGGGATAATACTGTAAATAACTTTAGTTGTATTACACAATGAATTAGAAGTCACACAAGTTGTAGGATCATTAATAATATCACAAATTTCATACGTTAAGGAATCGGCTCCAGAATATCCTGTACTTGGAGTGTATTGAATCAATCCATTGGCTAGCACTGTGGCTGTTCCGTGCAATGGCTGAATGGTAATATTTGGATTTGTTAGCGTATTATTTTCAGGATCAGTGTCATTATCCAAAACAGAAGAATAATTGACTTCATCAATATACAATGTTGATGAATCTCTTGCAGGAAGTGGCGAAGAATTAACTGGGTTTGTAACATTGATTGTTACAGTGGCAGCAGGAGTTGAGGTTAAAGGAGTAACTCCATCATCAGTTACAGTATACGTAAACGTTACTGATCCAGAATAACCTGTTGAAGGAGTGAATGTTACTGTGCCGTCATTATTGTTAACCAATGCACCGGCAGAAGGTGTACTAAGTGCACTTAAATTAGAAACTGATAATATTCCGTTTTCAGGATCGGTATCGTTGGTTATTAAATTGATTGTATTAGCCAAACAAGGCAAAATATCCTTAGTGTCATTGATTGCAGTAGGCACTCTATTGGTAACAGTAAGTTTCAATGTTGCACTATCACAATTTGAACTGCCACAAGAAGGGGAAGGTTCACAAACTTGGTAAACAAGTGAATCTGCTCCAGTATATCCAGTATTGGGAGTATACACTACATTGCCACTTCCATTGACGGTTGCAGTACCATTGATTGGTTGTGATACAATGCTGACTGAATAAGACGGACTGGTTAATGAAGCAGCATCTGGATCAGTATCATTAGATAAAACATTGATGGTTTGTGAAGTTCCACTCAATGCACCAGCTGGAGAATCATTATTAGCCAACACGGGTGCGTCAGTAATATTGATATAAACCGTTGCGGTATCCGCCAAACCGGATGTGTTATCTAATACCCTATAGGTTAAAAAGCGAACACCATTGTAAGTAGTTGCAGGCGTGTAGTTCACAACACCCGATGTTCCGTTGATGGTGGCTGTACCAGATATAGGTGCAGTAATAATTGAATATGTTTTAGATCCTGCAACAGGATAATAATCATTGGTTGCAGTTGGAATATTAACCGCCACTCCATTAACCGTTGAAGCCGAGTCAGGCATGGACAAAGGTGAACGGGTTGGAATAGATGAACAAGTTGCGGGAACTGTGTAAGAAACAATTAAACGAGGTCTTTGAGCCGATGTTGTATTTTCTGAAGAAGAAAATGTTTTTACAGTGGATCCGCCAGTTTCTAATTGATCTTTTAATACTATTCCATAATTAGAGGTTGATCCAGCTTTCCAGCCACCTACTAAGGTAGCCAATGAAGCACTTGTCCAGTCTTTATCTCCTACTGTTGCATCAACACTTCTACTATCCAGTGCGGTACCAGTGAAGGTAGGTGTAGAAGTGCC
>CANJJU010000016.1 GCA_947474815.1 Chitinophagaceae bacterium
AAAAATCGACATGACGCATACCAATATGCTCATGCGCGATCCTATTATGTATAGAATTAAACATGCTCACCATCATCGCACGGGTGACAAATGGTGCATCTACCCTATGTATGATTTTGCTCATGGACAAAGCGACAGCATAGAAAATATTACTCATTCTATTTGCACCCTAGAATTTATCCCACATCGTGAACTATACGATTGGCTTATAGAAAAATTAGATATCTTTCCTTCACATCAATACGAATTCGCAAGACTAAACATGACCTATACGGTAATGAGCAAACGAAAGCTATTACAATTGGTAACTGAAGGACATGTTTCTGGATGGGATGACCCAAGGATGCCCACCATTAGCGGATTGAGACGCAAAGGATATACACCCGAAAGCATACGAACTTTTTGTGATAAAATTGGAATTGCCAAACGAGAGAACCTAATTGACTTAAGCTTGTTAGAATTCTGTGTACGAGAAGATTTAAATACAAGTGCAAAAAGAGTAATGGCCGTATTGGAACCAGTCAAGTTGATTATCACCAACTATGAAAATGGTAAAACAGAGGAACTTAAAAGTGAAAACGGACCCGATGAATCAATGGGGTTTAGATTCCTGCCATTCAGCAAAGAATTGTGGATAGAAAAAGAAGACTTCATGGAAGTTCCCGCAAAAAAATGGTTTAGGCTTGCGCCTGGTGCAATGGTAAGACTAAAAAGCGCTTATATCGTTAAGTGCGACGATTTTATAAAAGACAGCGAAGGGAATATCACAGAGATTCATTGTACCTATATCCCTGAAAGCAAGAGCGGGCATGACACAAGCGGAATAGCTGTAAAAGGAACCATTCATTGGATAAGCGCACCCCATGCAGCTTCTGCAGAAATAAGATTGTATGATCGTTTATTTAAAGTGGAGAATCCCTCTGCAGCTGAAGGTGATTTTAAAGAACACATTAACCCCGATTCATTACACACAATCAAAAATGCATTCATTGAATCTTCTCTTAAAGAAGCCAATACAAGTGAACGCTATCAATTTATTAGAAAGGGTTATTTTTGTTTAGATACCGACTCTACAAAAGACCATCTGGTATTCAATAGGACCGTTACATTAAAGGATGCTTGGGGCAAAGAAGTAAAGAAAGCCTAATATTTAAAAAGACTTTTCCACTACATTAATCTTAATTAGATTATTAGTCACGCTTAAGTTTCATGTCTGGAAATAATGCTACTAAAAACGAGAGGAAAGAAAGTATTAGTAAAGCATAAATACCAAAAAGCTTTTCGGGGGAATAGGCATTGTATGAAGATGTAAATAAATGATATGTCTTTAATGCATAGGCTAATATTATGCCTGCAAAAAAGATATGCGTAAACTTAGCCCATAATTTATTTACAAATAACATGATTACACAAACGCTAGAAAAAATAATAAAAAACTTCCCGGGCTTCCCGTATACATCATTTTGAGAAAAAAATCCATTAAAATACTTATTGATATCTGCATGGTAAGTCCATGGCAGAAAACAAACAACTACAATAAGTATATAAGTAGCCAATCCAACCCATTTAGTGTACTTCATGAATATAATTGAATGTGTAAAAAAAGACTGCCTGCAAGGAGTTTTCCCAAACAGGCAGCTTATTTCGGAGGTCCCTAGCGGATTCGAACCGCTGTAGAAGCTTTTGCAGAGCTTTGCCTAGCCACTCGGCCAAAGGACCATTCACTAAAACTTTAATAAAAGGTGTGTTTTAGTGTCACAAAATAAGGTATTTTTATCGACAATATAAAATACTTCATAGCTTAAAATATTAATTTTTATATATGTACACGATTGAAGCCTCCGAACTCATTATAAACAACCGTGGAGCAATCTACCATGTAAATTGCAGACCAGAAGAAATTGCCGAAACAATTATTACCGTCGGCGATCCAGACAGGGTAAAAGAAGTGAGCAAGCATTTCGATAAAATTGAATTTAAAAACAAACACCGTGAGTTTGTTACTCATACAGGGTATATCGGCAAAAAAAGAATATCTGTTACGAGTACCGGAATTGGGCCAGACAACATAGATATTGTTATAAATGAATTAGACGCGCTTGTCAACATAGACTTTACCACCAGAACAATTAAAGAGAAAATTACTTCCTTACAAATTATACGAGTGGGCACTTGTGGATCTTTACAAAAAGAAATACCCGTAGATAGTTTTGTTGCTAGCACCCATGGACTTGGGCTTGATAATTTGCTCAATTTTTATCAATCAAGTAACTCTGTAGAAGAGAATCAATTATTGCAAGCATTCAATAGTCACACTCAACTTCAAAAAGGCATTTCTGAACCGTATATCAATACAGCCAGTATCCATTTATTAAAAGAATTTGTACAAGATTTTCATCAAGGCATTACGGTTACTTGTCCTGGTTTTTATGGCCCGCAAGGAAGAGTATTGCGCATGGGATTAGCCCAGCCACAACTCATAGATAAATTAACCAGCTTTCATTTTGGCAACCACCGAATCAGTAATTTTGAGATGGAAACATCGGCTATTTATGGAATGGGGAGAATATTAGGTCATCATTGCTTATCGTTGAGCGCAATTGTAGCCAACCGCATCAGCAAAGAATTTAGTAAAGATGGGAATGCTGCAGTAGAAAAACTAATTGTAAAAACACTTGAAAATATATCTGCAGTTTTATAAAAGAAATAATCGACCATGAAAGTAGTTTTTTATAAATACCAAGGAACTGGCAACGATTTTGTCATACTAGATAACAGAAACAACGATTATGATCAATTAACAACTGCACAAATAAAAAAAATATGCAATAGACAATACGGCATCGGAGCAGATGGATTAATGTTGATGAATAAAAAGGAAGGCTTCGATTTTGAAATGATTTATTATAATTCAGATGGGTCTACTAGTACCATGTGTGGAAATGGAGGTAGATGTATGGTGAAGTTTGCTTACCATATGGGAATACATAAATACACATACTCTTTCTTTGCAGTTGACCAAGAATATTTGGCAGAAATTGATCATCAGGAAGACATTAAACTCAAAATGAATAATGTTACGAATATTGAAACCCACTCTTCCTACGCTATTTTAAATACCGGCTCTCCCCATTTTGTAAAATTTGCACACAATGTAAAAAATATTGATGTGCTCGAAACAGGTAGAGAAATACGATACAGCAAGCCATTTAATGAAAAAGGAATCAACGTTAATTTTGTAGAAAATATCGACGAAGGAACCATTTTCGTTCGTACGTATGAACGTGGCGTAGAGGACGAAACGCTCAGCTGTGGAACGGGTGTTACAGCTGCTGCACTTTTGTCGGCACACAATCCCGTTGGATTCAACAGAGTAGAAGTCATTACTCCTGGAGGAAATCTTAGCGTAGAATTCAATAAAATTGACGACAATACTTTTGAAGACATTTGGCTTTGCGGACCTGCAGAGCAGGTATTCAAAGGAGAAATAGATTTAATTCACATAAAATAAATCCAACCACTTGATACAGTACTTTAAAATAGTAGACCAGCAAACCATCGCCATAGACAAGCCAACCGCAGGGTCATGGGTGAACGTGTTGCCTCCATTAAAACAAGAAGAATTTACTGAATTAAGTAGCATGCTTGAAATTCCAATAGATTTCCTAAAGGATTCTTTAGACATCGATGAAAGAAGCAGATATGAAACAGATGACAACGTAAAGCTGATTGTTATAAAAACACCTACAGAAAACAATTCCTTTAACGAAAGTGATGCCTTTTATATAACAATACCTATCTGTATCATAATTACGACTGGGCAAATTGTGACGGTTAATTCATTTGAAAACGAGGCGATTAAAAAATTCTTAAATAGTTTTCAAAATCGTCATCCCGATCATAAAAACATGATGGTCTTAAAAATATTCGAAAAAGTAACGACTAATTTTCAAGAGTATCTTAAAGAAATCAATCATAGGAGAAATACATTAGAACAGAAATTGTACGACTCAAACAGAAATGAAGAATTATTTCAATTAATGCGTATTCAAAAGAGTCTCGTATATTTTGTTACAGCATTGCGAAGCAATGAATTGCTAATGATGAAAATGGCGAGAACTAATTTTCTGTTGCTTAATGAAGATGAAAAAGATTTTCTGGATGATTTGATCATTGAAACTTCTCAGGCATTGGAAACTGCTAATACCTACACCAACATACTGAGTAGCACCCTCGATGCATTTGCAAGCATCATCAGCAACAATCAAAATGAAGTGTTGAAAAGATTGACTACTTTAACGATTTTCCTAAGTGTTCCCGTATTGATTGCAAGTATATACGGAATGAATGTTCCACTCCCCTTTCAGCATTCTCATTATGCTTTTTGGATTCCGGTAACGATTTGTTTTCTTATTCTTGGATTTGCTATGTTTAACTACATTAGAAGAATAAAAAAATAGCTATGTTCAACATAAGAGTTTATGGCATTTTAATAAATGAACAAAAGCAAATTCTAGTTAGCGATGAGTATATCAAAGGCAATTATTACACTAAGTATTGTGGCGGTGGGCTTGAATTTGGCGAAGGTACGATCGATTGCCTTAAAAGAGAGTTTTTAGAAGAAATGAATCTTAGGGTAGATGTTGTAAGCCATCTTTACACTACTGATTTCTATCAAGAAAGCGCCTTCAATAAAGAGCATCAAATCATTTCAATTTATTATCAAGTTAAACCATTAGAAGAAATTGCTGTTCCCTTAAGAACCGCCCCATTTCATTTTGATCAAGAACAAGTTGACATACATAAAGAAAAAGGCCAGTCAGAATCATTTAGATTCATTAACTGGGATGAATTTTCCTCAGAATGCATGACGCTCCCCATTGATAAAATAGTTGCGGATTTGATAAAAGGAAAATTTGAGAAAAAAGAAAAATAAAAAATCTATCAGCCATAAGCCGGATTCTGTTGCTTCAATGTTTCCATTAAAGTGGCCATCATTTATCTAGCTGTGCTATTACTAACACAATCTTGCTGCCTACCCTTCAACGTATTCAGATAAACTGAATTTGGACGAGCCGCCCTCTGCCGTTGATTTACGTGGCATTACAGCACACAAGGTTTACCCGTAATGATTATTACTAATCAATACTGTGAGCTCTTACCTCACATTTTCACCTTAACCGGTATTGGCTTTTGACCAATACTTAGGCAGTAATTTTCTGTGGCACTTTCTCTTTCTCTGCTGCCAGAGAAGCCGGCGCTTAACCGGTGTGTTGCCCTTTGCTGTCCGGACTTTCCTTTCCGATTAAACGGAACGATAGCCGGCTGATAGAATTGCAAAAATAGCTTTAATTTTATTCATAGGCCTAATTGGCATAAAAGCTACCTTTATTATCCTAAATTCTGATGCACCAATGAAAATAACTAGTCTATTCAAAGACTTTTTCCAAAGTGAAAAAATGGGTGGCTTTTTGCTTATTATTTGTACAATTGTTTCTCTATTCATTGCGAATAGCTCGGTTGGATATTCCTATACTCAATTCTGGGAAAGCAATTTGAATGGACATTCCATTACTCATTGGATTAACGATGGCTTGATGAGCATTTTTTTTCTTTTAATAGGACTTGAGCTTGAAAGAGAGTTGTATAAAGGAGAATTGTCTGATTTTAAAAATGCTCTATTCCCCATTGTTAGTGCCATTGGAGGTGTGTTGATTCCTGCGGGTATTTATTTATACTTTAATTATGGGACCTCTACTCAAAATGGGACAGGTATTCCCATGGCTACAGATATCGCATTTGCCATTGGCGTCCTTGCATTATTAGGAAACAAAGTACCCATTTCATTAAAGATTTTTCTAACCGCACTGGCCGTTATCGACGACTTAATTGCTATTATTGTTATAGCCATTTTTTATACTAGTTCTATTTCACTACTCCACTTAGGAATCGCCTTATTGATTTGGGCAATACTTTTTATACTAAACAGAAGAAAAGTATATTCACTAATCCCTTATCTAATAGGCGGAGTGGGAATGTGGTACTGTATGTTACATTCTGGCATTCACTCAACAATAGCAGGTGTTATATTGGCTTTTGTAATTCCATTTGGAAATGGTGATGAAAAATCAAGTTCATATAAGCTACAACATCTACTGCATAAACCAGTGGCGTTATTCATTTTGCCGCTTTTCGCATTAGCCAACACTTGTATTGTATTTAGTTCAAGTTGGAGCAATGAATTGTTTACAAAAGAAGGGATAGGCATACTGATTGGATTGGTTATTGGGAAACCAATAGGAATCATGCTATTCAGTGGATTGGCGGTTCTGATTGGGTTATGCACTTTACCAAAAGGATTGCAATGGAAACATATTTTTGGTGTAGGGTTGCTTGCAGGAATAGGATTTACAATGAGTATTTTTATTACGCTGCTTGCTTTTAATGATCCCGTATTTATTTCAACAGGAAAAATATCTATTCTATTTGCATCTTTGATTGCAGGTATAACAGGATTGATTGTATTAAAATTAATGCTTAAGGGAAAAGCGCATGACTAATCCTAATTAGTAAGAAAACAAAATTTCAGTTGCCCCATATCCATATAAATGATGATACTGGTTAACGAATGTTTTCACTTCTTTTTTATGTCGCAATCTTTCATGTATTTCATCTCTTAACACACCCTCTCCAATTCCATGAATGACAATCAGCGAGGCTTGCTTGTGGGCAATTGCCAACTCATAATATTTTTCGAACTCATTTATCTGCAATGTCATTATTTCTGTATTAGAAAAATGCTTCCATGCATTGACAAGCTTTTCAATATGCAAATCAATCACCGATCTTGCTGGAGCGATAAAATCTTTTAATTTAGAAGCATCGTATACTCTGAAGCCAGCATTGCCCAACTGGCTCAAATCAACTGTATCTTGGATTGTCTTTTCTGGATATTCAGTAAAGAGCTCAAATGAAAATGAAGGCAAATTTGTTTCTTTTATTTCTTCAATTTTCTTGAAGAGCTGCTTCCCTCTTAGTTTCAAAGCTCTCTCATAAAAAGGAGCTTTCTTTTTATCAGGCAATAACAGCGAAAATTCAAATGAAAAATTCGGAGAATCACTCACCTCTTCAAAATCGATGTCATGTAAATAAAAATCAGTTGATTTTTCAACCACACCGGTGTGGTTGAAGTGCGCTTCGCCTCCGAGTAGTAAATCATATTTAAACTGATATGATTCGGCGTTATTGTTGATTAAATAGACTTTTAATTTCTCCACTACCTCATCATCAAATACGTCTTTATCAAAAACAGGAATAAAACTTAACAAAACGCCTTCCCCTATCTTGCTTCTTGTAGTTGACTTTTCTTTTCTTACATCGTCAATGTATACTCTTTTTTTATCGACAATCTTTTTCTGAGTAAACATTTTAAAATAAGGGAAATCAATTTGATCCATATAGGCGGGGAAGCGGACGCCCCTCACGTCTATCATGACCATTTTATCATTTATAATTTCAGTCACAACACCCTCCTCATCGGAATGCAAGACAATGATTTTATCTCCAATTTGATATTTCAAAAGCTATGTTGTGGGATTTTAAAAAAATTAATTAGCGAGCTTACTCTTTTTATACCCGTATAAGAAATAAACTACCAATCCTAGTAGCAGCCAGCTTCCAAACCAAGCCCAATTCATGGCGGTCATTCCAGTGAGCAAATACAAACAAGTAATCAAGCCCATTAGAGGAATTAATGACCAGTTTTTGATGGCAGCTCCCAGTGAAAGCAATAAGCATACAGACCAGAAAACAATTGCTGAAACATTATAAGTTAGTGTAGCATTATCGACATTAAAATCAAATAAACTTATAAAATAATCATTAGAAATTAAATGCAAGATTACGATCGCAGACAGTACAATTAATGGCAAAATATACCTAGAACCAATAAAAGGCAAATGGAATTTCCCTTTCTCTTTTGCTTTTCGAGGAAGAAACAATACTCCTCCGCACACCAACACGAAAGCAAACAATGTGGCAATGCTTGTAAAGTCTAACACAAAGGTTTTATCTGTAAAAATAATAGGAACACCCACTACCAACCCAGTGACAATCGTAGAAAAAGAAGGCGTTTTAAATTTGTGATGTATTTTTTGAAAAACAGATGGCAATAAGCCGTCTCTACTCATGCTCATCCAAATTCTTGGTTGTCCCATTTGAAAAACCAATAACACACTGGTCATGGCTACTACGGCACAAACTGCCACCAACAATTGCATCCAGCCAACATTCAAGTTTTGTTTTTCAAATATAAAAGCTAAAGGGTCTCCAATATTTTGAAAATGAGTATAATTAACAGCACCTGTTAACACTAAGGTTAAAAGAATATAAATAACAGTGCAAATAACCAAAGAATAAATCATTCCTCTTGGCAAGTCTCTTTGAGGATTGTTGCTTTCTTCTGCCAACACACTCACTGCATCAAAACCTATATACGCAAAGAATACACCCGCAACAGCTGCCATCACGCCACTAAATCCTTTGGGCATGAATGAATGCACCCCTGGAGTAACTTCAGGAAACCAATTATGAGTTAAATCATTGTGTAATACCAAATACCCTCCAACAAAAATAATTAAGAAGACTACTGAAAGCTTAAGCACAACCATCAAATTACTAAAGTTCTTGCTTTCTTTTACTCCTCTGTAAACAAGATAAGTGATAAGAATATTTATAATCAAGGCAGGCAGATCAATAATGAATCTAAGACCAGCTATAACAGGAGATTGATTCCAAGCAGCAAGCAAGTCTTCATTGGTGGTGCCTCCTTCAATAGCATGTTTGGCTTCCATATAACTTGTAGACAAATAAGCAGGGATATGCATATTCAATTTGTCCATCAATGAGGTAAAATAATCGCTCCAGCTATATGAAACATAGATATTGCCAATAGAATATTCCATAATCAATGCCCAGCCAATGATCCAAGCAAATAACTCCCCAAAACTTGCATAAGCATAGGTGTAAGCGCTTCCCGCAACAGGAATGCGACTGGCAAAATCTGAATAACAAAAAGCGGTGAAAGCACAAGCAATTCCTGTGATAATGAAAAGGACGATTACACCAGGCCCGCCATTAAAAATAGCTCCACCCAAACTACTAAAACTCCCCGCCCCTAAGATGGCAGCTATCCCAAAAAAAGTAAGATCTTTTACCGTTAACACTCTTTTCAATCCTCCGCCATGGACACTGTCTGATCCTTCAGCAAGTATGCTGTCAATGTTTTTGGTTCTGAATAAAGACTTACTCATAGACTAAAGTTTTATTAATTAGGATTCTCTTTGCAGTAAATATTGAGCTAATTTTTCTAATGACTCCTTTCTTGAATGTAACACCGCCGTTGCCTCAAGATGCTTCATAGCGATATCAAAATATTTTTGTTTTAATGTAGATGCCCATTCCCCCACTTTACATTCTTTGAATATTTGCAATACCTTTTCTATTTTATCAGAATCATTCCCTTTCAACAACTTGTTAAGTTCAGCTTTTTGTTGAGCATTGGCTACATCCAGTGCATGAATCATTAAAAAAGTTTTTTTATTAGCCAATATATCCCCGCCTACTTGTTTACCAAACTTGTCTGGATTACCAAATGCATCTAAATAATCATCTTGCACCTGAAAGGCAATGCCTAGATTCTTACCCACCTCATATAAATGATCTTGATTGCCTGCTCCAGCCCCTCCTAAGATAGCCCCCATTTGCATACTAGCTGCAAGTAATACGGAGGTTTTTAATGTAATCATTTGCAGGTACTCATCAAAATGAACTTCATCTTTCAATTCAAAATCCATATCCAATTGCTGTCCTTCACAAACCTCTTTGGCTGTTTTACTAAACAAATTTAAAATATCATGAAGTTTGGAAGAATGAATTTTATTAATTTCCTCATACGCTGCAACCAACATTACATCACCTGCTAAAAGTGCCGTTGAATCTCCAAATTTTGTATGAACAGTTTCAACCCCTCTTCTAAGAGGAGCCTTGTCCATAATATCGTCATGTATTAAACTAAAATTATGAAACAACTCAATGGCTGTTGCAACATGAAAGGCGTCGTTCTGTATTTCACTAAATAGCTCATTCCCCATTAAAACGCCCACTGGCCTAACTCTTTTGCCCCCAATTTTAAGAATATATTGAGCTGCATCATATAAAGTGGCTGGATTGGAAGGGAAATGCCTTTTGTTGAAGTGATTTTCAAATTTAACAGATAGTTCTTCGAAGGAATGCATTCGGAATTATTTGTTTACGGTTAAAGATGTCAATTTAAAATTCTATTACCTTAAAATTAATTATTTTATACTCCCTTTAATCAATTCAATATACTATTTTTTCTTGCTTTTAGCCTTCTTAATAGTTGATTTGGAATCATCAAGCCCGTTAACCCATTCGTAATCTAATTGACGTTTGGTTAGATTGGCAGCAACCACTTTTATTTTTATTTTATCCCCCATTCTAAATCGTGTTTTTGTTCTCATTCCTACCAAAGCATAATCAGTTTCATCATGACGGAAGTCATCAAATTGATTCAACTCTTTTACACTCACCAATCCTTCACATTTGTGATCTACAGTTTCAACCCAAAATCCGAATGCGGCTACCCCGCTGATAATACCATCAAACTCGTCGCCCAAAAATTGCTGCATAAATTCAACTTGCTTGTATTTGTTTCCGGCTCTTTCTGCTTCCATGGCGGCTCTCTCTCTATCGCTACAATGCTTACATCTTTCCTCTGTTTTTTTATCAGGCCTCACATTTTTATCTATACATTCTTGTAAAATACGGTGAACCATCACATCAGGATAACGTCTGATGGGAGAAGTAAAATGACAATAGTTTTCAAACCCTAAGCCATAATGTCCAATGTTTTGAGAAGTATACACCGCCTTCGCCATTGTTCTAATACCTAATTGCTCTAATACATGCTGCTCTGGCTTTCCCTTAACTTCGGCAAGCAATTTATTAAATGAGGCCGCTACTTGCTTTTCATCATGCAGATCAAACGTATACCCAAATTTTCTTGCAAATGCAGCAAATGGTTTAATTTTTTCGTCGTCGGGTGTAGCGTGAATTCTATAAGGAAAAGGAATTGCTTCCTTATTGATTTTTATTTTTGATACATATTCAGCCACCGTTCTATTGGCCAGTAGCATAAACTCTTCAATAAGCTTGTGCGCTTCTTTGCTTTCCTTTACGATAATGCCAATCGGCTTGCCCTTTTCATCAAGTTGGAAACGCACTTCAGAAGAAGAAAAGTTTATGGCGCCATTATTAAATCTTTCTTTTCTAAATTCTTGCGCAAGAGAATTCAATAATAATATCGGCTTATGGTGAACGCCGTCTTTCGTTTCAATTATTTGCTGAACTTCTTCATAGCTAAATCGATGATCACTATGAATGATGGTTCTTCCTATCCACTTGCTTTTAATTTCTGCTCTATTGTTGATTTGGAAAATAACAGAAAACGTGTATTTGTCTTCATTTGGCCTCAACGAGCACAATTCATTTGATATTTTTTCTGGCAACATTGGATTCACCCTGTCTGGAAGGTAAACACTGGTTGCGCGAGCATAGGCCACTTTATCAAGTATACTTCCAGCTGTTACAAAATGGCTTACATCGGCAATGTGAACCCCTATTTCATAGTTTCCATTATCTAGATTTCTAATTGAAATAGCATCATCAAAATCCTTCGCATCTACTGGATCTATTGTAAAAGTTAGAATGTCTCTACAATCCTTTCTTTTAGACAATTCCTCTCTTGTTATTTTACCAGACAATTTTTCTGCCAACTCCATCACTTCTTTTTCAAAGCCCAAAGAAAATCCGGCATCAATGAGAATTTCTTTCATCGCCATGTCTGCTTCGTCTTTTGCCGTTAGAACAGAAACGATTTCTCCTTGTGGTTTTTTATCAAGCTTATCCCATTTTGTTAAACACGCCACTACACGTTGGCCATCTAATGCGCCATTGAGCTTTTCAATAGGTATATAAAAATCAGGGATTTGCTTTTCTCCTGAGGGGATAAAAAAAGCGACATTTTTATTTAATTGCAATGTTCCAATAAAAGTAGTTTGCTTTCTTTCCGCCACATCTACCACTTTCCCTTCTGCGCGCTTTCCTGGCGAACCTCCTTTTGCAACTTGAACCCTAACCGTATCCCCATGAAATGCCTTGCCAAAATCGTTTGGCTTAACCATAATATCCTTTTCTTGCCCTTCCACAATTACGTACCCCATACCACTTCTACTGATATCTAATTTGCCCTTTACAATTTGTACTTGAGAAGATTTTTTAGGTTGATTTATTTTCGATTTAGCCATATGAATTTATTGTAAAAGAAAGACAACTAATAGCAGAATTAATAATAAGCAATGTTGCACTTAATTTTATGTATGCAATGTACGTAATCTATTTGTTATTAGTTCTTTACATGAAGCAATAATCAAAATGATTATAAAGAGTTAATTTTAAATTAAAAGCAACATAATTTTGATACAATCGACTAATTATAATGGCTGTAGAGACAATCTGTAGACAGGTGCTGCATTTAAGCTAATAAACGATCAGGCGACTAAATATTTCGCCTCATTAAAATGAATAATAAAATGAAATACACCTTAGAAGTCATCGCCTTCAATATAGAAAGTTGTCTGATTGCAGAATCAGCAGGTGCCCATAGAATTGAATTGTGTGACAACCCCAGTGACGGAGGCACCACTCCCTCCTTTGGATTTATAAAAGAAGCAAGAAAAAACACTTCGATTCAATTATACCCTATCATCAGACCTAGAGGTGGAGATTTTCATTATAGCAATGACGAGTTTGAAATAATGAAATCGGATGTACAAGTATGTAAAACCCTTGGTTGCGATGGGGTGGTTATTGGGCTATTAAATAATAATGGAACAGTTGACAAGGAACGCGTGAAAGAACTAGTAGCAATCGCCTACCCGATGGGGGTTACTTTTCATAGAGCTTTTGACAGAACCATTGATGCCTTTCAAGCACTAGAAGATATAATTGATTCTGGCTGCGAAAGAATACTTACCAGCGGACTAAGACCCAATGCCTTAGAAGGTGCAGACACAATTGCATTGCTAATAGAGAAAGCAACTAATAGAATTGACATCATGCCAGGCAGTGGCATCCGATCAAATAACATAATTGAAGTGTTGGAAAAAACAACCGCCACCTCTTTTCATAGTTCAGCTAGAATATTAAAAAACAGTTCTATGAAAAACATTAATACTGAAATGAAAGAAGAAATGAAAAGTATACTATTGGACGAAACAGAAGTCAAGAAAATAATCACTGCTCTATCTTCTTGCTAAATATCAATATAAAATCCTGACCTTAATGGTGTACTTCACTTTTTTCAATAATTCTAATGCGTTTTTACTAATTGTCTTGTCAATATCCAATACAACATATCCTATTTTGTCATTTGTTTTTAGATACTGACCAAGAATGTTTATTTTATTTTTACTAAGTGTTGCATTGATTTGACTCATCACACCAGGAACATTATTATGTATATGAAGGATTCTATGGGCGCCCTCTTGAGGAGGAAGCGCCAAAGCCGGTATACTATGGGATCCTATACTGACGCCCTTTTCGAGATAATTAAATAATTTAGCACTCACATCAAGACCAATATTGTTTTGCGCTTCTTGAGTACTGCCGCCAATATGAGGCGTTAATAAAACATTTGTAAGCCCTTGCAAAGGAGACGTAAATACATCGCCATTATTTTCTGGTTCAACAGGAAAAACATCTACTGCAGCACCCGATAAATGACCAGCAATCAAAGAAGATTTTAAAGCATTTAAATCTACCACTTCCCCTCTTGCATAATTTATTAAAATTGATTCCTTTTTGAATAAGCTTAGATTATTTTTATTAATTAAATTTCTAGTACTCGCCACATCTGGCACATGCAAGGTTACCACATCACTTTGTTGTAAAAGTTCTTTCAGAGATTTGCTATCATTTGCATTTCCTAATGGAAGTTTTGTTTCTACATCATAAAAAATAACTTTCATACCAAACGCTTCTGCCAAAACGCTTACCTGACTTCCAATATTGCCATACCCAACAATTCCGATGGTTTTGCCACGCAATTCATGACTCCCTTTGGCGTCTTTCATCCAGATGCCCTCGTGAGCAGCTTTGTTTTTGTCGAGTACTTTCCTAACCAACATAATCGCTGCACCAATTACCAATTCAGCCACACTCCTAGTATTACTATAAGGCGCATTGAAAACAGCCACCCCAGATTTGTTTGCAGCGTCTAAATCAACTTGATTTACGCCAATACAAAAACAGCCAATCGCTTGTAATTTAGTGGCAGCAGCTAAAACTTTAGGTGAAATAATGGTCTTGCTTCGAATGCCTATTAGATGAACATTTTTAATCTCTTTAATTAAATCAGATTCAGAGAGAGCGCCCGTTATCTTACGAATATTAACATACCCTGCACTAGCAAATTGATACACCGCAGCATCGCTGATATTTTCTAAAAAAAGTATATTGATTTTTTCTTTAGGATAACTTGTATTTTTTTTCATTGACTAGATAATTACACCTTAATTTGCACAAAGATATTATATCAAAATTGAATTACACATGGACGCACCACTTCGCCCATTCTACTCATATAATCAACCTATCGTCATTCGTATGAATGGCTTCTCAATGCTGTTTGGTAACCTAATAGCCCTCAGTCTATTAATTGGGTCCTGTAATTTGTTTGATGGAAAAAAGGACAACGACAAAGAAGCTATACCGCCATATCAATTGCCTGATAATCCAAAATTGGATGCAGCCCAAACAAATCGGCTTAAGCAAGAATGTACTACATGGTATGATTCTATTTTAAAAAAAAGCGGCTTTAACGGCGCCGTATTGGTAGCTAAAAACGGGACAATCGTTTTTGAAAAATATCAAGGATTGGCTCATCTTGAAGGGAAAGATAAAGTTACTGAAACAACTAGTTTTCACATTGCTTCAGTGAGTAAGACTTTCACAGCCATGGCAGTATTAAAACTTTTTGAAGAAAAAAGACTATTGATAGATGACGAGTTCTCAAAATACTTCCCCACATTTAATTACCCAGGTGTTACTGTCAGAACGCTGCTCAATCATAGAAGCGGACTACCCAACTATGTTTATTTTATAGACGAAATCGGTTGGGATAAAAATGTGTTTGTAAAAAATCAGGATGTATTTAACATACTAGTAGACAGAAAAAACGAATTAAAAAACATCACTCCTCCCAATCGGCATTTTTCCTATTGCAATACAAACTATGCTTTGCTAGCACTGTTGATTGAAAAACTTTCTAACTCAACTTACCCTCAATTTATTAAAAAATATATTTTCGATCCTTTGCAAATGACTCATTCATTTGTATACACCCAATTAGATTCAAGTAGAATTACACCTAGTTATGATTGGCGTGGACAGCGCATTCCGTTTAATCAGCTTGATATGGTTTATGGAGACAAAAATATTTATTCCACTGTAAAGGATTTGCTAAAGTGGGATAGATTAATACGTACAAATGTATTTTTGTCGGCATCCTCATTAAAAGAAGCTTACACTCCTTATAGCAATGAAAAAGCTGGTATAAAAAACTATGGATTGGGATGGCGAATGAATTTATACCCTGATGGAAAAAAAATAATATTTCACAATGGATGGTGGCATGGCAACAACGCCTCTTTTATACGCGTAATTGAAGGAGATGCAACTATTATTGTTTTAGGCAATCGATACAACAGAGGCATATACAAATCAAAACTACTCATCAATCTTTTTGATCGAGCACACAGCGCTGCTGAAGATGATGAATGAGAAAACTCAAAAAATCTTCTACCAAATAATTCAATAATAAAATTACGCGAAAAACAAATAGGCTAAAATAACCGATGTTATAATTCCGACTAGATCAGCTAATAGCATCGCCCACACCGCATAGCGTGTATTCTTCACTGATATAGATCCAAAATAAACTGCTATAACATAAAATGTGGTATCTGAAGATCCTTGTAAAATACAAGACAATCTTCCAGCGAATGAATCCGCTCCAAAAGTCTTCATCGTATCTACCATCATCCCTCTAGCACCTCCTCCACTAAAGGGTTTAATCAAAGCGGTGGGTAAGCTGTCAACAAAACTTGTATCGGTACCGAGCATTGCAAAAAAAGACTTCATTCCGTTTATAAGCACATCAAAACTTCCACTTGTTCTAAGTAAACTAATCGCTACCAACATTCCAACTAGATAGGGAATAATACGAATAGCAGTATCAAAGCCTCCTTTAGCTCCCTCCACAAAAGAATCAAACACATCTACTTTTTTATAAAGCCCCCCTATAATAATTGAAAGAAAAATCAATAATATTAGTCCACTGCTAAGGGTACTTGAAAAAAATTGCACCGATTCAGCGTTAAGCGATTTTATATACACCACCAAAGAAGCAATAAGAGCAGAGATCCCTAAAATCCAAGCAATGATGACAGGTTGGAAAATAGCAATTTTTTGCTTTATACTTACTATCAACATCGCTGCTATAGTAGCAACGAATGTTGCAATCATACAAGGAATAAATATATCCATTGGATTGGCCGCTTTTGCAGCTGATCTCAAAGCAATGATACTCACAGGAATCAATGTTAAACCAGATGCATGCAAACATAAAAACATGATTTGCGCATTGGAGGCAACAGATTTATTTGGATTAATCTCTTGTAAACTCTCCATAGCCTTCAATCCAAAAGGTGTTGCGGCATTGTCCAACCCTAGCAAATTAGCTGAAAAATTCATCATCATATGTCCCATAGCAGGATGACCTTTGGGCACATCAGGAAATATTTTTGAAAAGAAGGGGCCAATGATTCTTGATAAAAATCTAATACCTCCTGCTCTTTCTGCAATAGCAAGAAACCCCATAAACAATGCTAGAAAACCAATTAACTTTAAACACATTGTAACAGCTGTTTGGCAAGTCTCAATGATACCATCTGAAGACTGAATACTATATACCAGTAGTTCATTGTTTCCTGATGAAATTACTTTTTGATTGTGTTGCCCTTGTATATCGGTTTGAAGTTGTTGGATTTTTACAGAATCCATCTGTGCGGTTGCAATTGTTTTTATTTTAATCGTATCTCCAGATTTTCCACTGACCATTGTTGACAGAATAGAATGATTATCCGAAGAGGTGAATAATTTAATTCCGGCAGTTAACAATGCTATAATGATAAAGGCAGACCAGATGCGACTTAAAGCCATAGGATGTATTTAAAATTGGGTGATTGAGTAATGAAAATAAGAAAAAATACTACACAAATTCTCCCTCCAATTAAATTACCCTATCAGCCAAGAAAGGAAGACGCTTTTCGCCCATAAACCTTACCTTTGCTTTCCCTTTTTAAAAATAAAAATCTACAAATAAAATGGCATTAAAAGCAGGAATAGTAGGACTCCCCAATGTTGGAAAATCAACTCTTTTTAACGCAGTGAGCAACAGTGCCAAAGCACAAGCCAGCAATTATAGATTTTGCACCATTGAGCCCAATACAGGATTGGTAAATGTACCAGATCCAAGACTTAATAAATTAGAAGAACTGGTTAAGCCTACCCGCGTTGTTCCCACCCAAATTGAAATTGTAGATATTGCTGGCCTTGTTAGAGGTGCTAGCAAAGGAGAAGGATTGGGAAATAAATTTTTAGCTAATATTAGAGAAGTGGATGCCATCATTCATGTGATACGCTGTTTTGAAGATGACAATATCCTAAGAGATGAAGGCCCTATCAATCCTGTGAGTGATAAAGAAATCATTGAAACAGAATTACAATTAAAAGATATAGAAAGTGTAGAGAAAAAAATTCAACGCACAGAGAAATTATTAAAGCAAGGAGATGCAAAACTAAAAGCAGACTACGAAGTATTAAAAACTTGCAAAGAACATTTAGATAAGGGAAAAAATATTTTATCTCTTAATCTAAGCAAAGAAGATAAAACTGCTATTGAAGATATTTTTCTACTTACAGACAAACCAATTCTATATGTAGCAAATGTAGATGAAGCATCAATGCATACAGGAAATAAATTCTCTGCAGCGCTCATTGAAGCTGTTAAGAATGAAGGAAATGAAGTGATTGTTATGACCAATGCCATTGAAGCTCAAATAGCTGAATTTGAAACTCCGGATGACAAACAAATGTTCATGGAAGAATATAAAATGGTGGAGCCTGCACTAGACAGACTCATTCATTCTACTTATAAACTACTGAATCTTTCTACTTATTTTACTGCAGGCGTTCAAGAAGTAAGAGCCTGGACAATACAACATGGCTGGAAAGCACCTCAGGCTGCAAGTGTTATTCACACAGACTTTGAAAAAGGATTTATTAAAGCTGAAGTTATTTCTTATGCCGACTTTACAAATTACGGATCAGAGGCGGCTTGCAGAGACAATGGCAGACTTAGAATTGAAGGAAAGGAATACCTCGTTCAAGATGGTGATGTAATGCATTTTAGATTCAACGTTTAGCGCTCATCTAATCTTGGACGCAATCGCTGCTTGGATTTATTGAAAATCATGCTACCTTTTTCTATGCCTTTTCTCAATTGCTTTTGCTCTTCCTCAGGCAAATTGATAATGCCGTTGCATTCTTTACTACAGCAGCCTTGATATTTATTAGCGCATTCTTCACATTGTATAAACAACAAATGACATCCTTCATTTTTGCAATTGGTATGCGTGTCTGCAGCCTCTCCACATTGATGACATTTAGAAATAATTTCTTCAGTTATACGCTCTCCTAGCCTATCATCAAATACAAAATTTTTACCATGAAATTTATTTGATAATTGTTGCTGATTGACCGTATTGGTATAATGAATGATGCCGCCTTCTAAATGAAATACATTCTTAAACCCGCGATGAAGCATATACGCACTGGCCTTTTCACATCTAATGCCTCCCGTACAATACATGATGATGTTTTTATCTTTATCAGCTTGTAGCATATCTGCAGCCATAGGTAATTGCTCCCTGAAAGTATCACTGGGAATTTCAATAGCATTCTCAAAATGGCCCACTTCATATTCATAATGATTCCTCATATCAACAATAACTGTATTAGGGTCATTTGACAATGAATTAAATTCAACCGCGTTCACATACTTGCCTTTATTAGCCATATCAAATAATGGATCATCAATTCCATCTGCAACAATCTTACTTCTTATTTTAACCTTCAGTACCCAAAAGGATTTGCCATCATTGTCTACTGCAATGTTTAATCGAATGTCATTTAATGGTGGATAACTATACAAGAATTGCTTAAATGATTCGAAAAGGCTATCAGGCACACTGATTTGAGCATTGATGCCTTCTTGAGCTATATAAATTCTACCAAAAACTTTTAACTCAATTAATCCTTTGTAGAACTCATCTCTAAAAGCAAGGGTGTCGTCTATTGAAAAATATTGGTAAAATGAAACAGTCGTGCGGTGTTCTGTTTCTTCGTATAGGCGCTTTTTTAATTCCGCCTGTGATACACGATTATGTAATACAGCCATAAAGTATTTAATTTGATCCCTGTATTATTTAGGGAAATCTTAAAAAGATTGGATGCTTGCAGGGCAAACCAAATATGAAGTACAAAGTTACATAATAAAATTAAAAACTCATATTCACCGACCTGTCACTAGGCCCATTGCTCGAATTATTGGTAACACTACCCCCTAAAATACCTCCAGCTCCAATTACCAGCGCGGAAGATTGATAGGTACCATTTTGATAAGCATTCACAAAATCGATTCTGAAGATTTTAAATAGATTCTCTAAGCCCACAAACCATTCAGCATAATTACTTTTACTATTAATATAATTAGCATTAGAACCAGCAACCAAATTCCAATTCAATCTGTTAAACAACGGGATTTTATTTGTTAACAATCCATTAAAATGATGCTCTATATGAGCCAATGAAAAGAATCTAGCTGTGGTAGAATTTCCATAAGAAGAAGCCAATTGAAAACTATTCACATATTCGCTGGCAGCTTTAAGAGGCTCTCCATTAAAATGCTGAAAATCTTGAACGAATACACTTTTGTTATTCAAGAATCCACCTACAACAACTTTATATTTAAAAAGTCCAGCTAATTTAAAATTCTTATCATCATTCATTCCAATCTTCCATTTATCAAAATCAACATCACTTCCAAATACTTTATTAATTCCTTTAGTATAGGAAAATGTAAAAGTGGGATACTTTGAACCAATCGGAATTTTATTTTTAGGGAACTGAATAAACCGCTGCCCAGGTTTGAAGGATACTTCTATATTAGCCATCACTGCTTGATGGCGAACGATATCAGACAACGGCACTCTTTCTACAGGATAATTTTCAGTTAGATGAATACTATCACTACTATGAATGGTATATAAAGTGGTATTAAATAAAGGCATCCTATCTTCATACAAAGCCTGAATAGTAATGTTCATGCCATTTTCAGCAACCTTATTAACCCCAATTTTACCAAAGTAATTTTCATAGGTCTTAAGATAATTTTTACCATAAAATAGTGTGCTCACTGTATTTACCAATGGAGTAATAGGCAATTCTTTATTATACTGAGAAACTCTCTTTCCGCCAGAAAAGAACCAAGTGTTTCTATTTATTTTTTCATCCAATCCAACTATGCGTTTACGAATGGACACATCTACCCAACTGTTTACATGAGTATTACCAAAACCATATCGAAGAGTTGGTCTGATTGATAACCTGATGGCAGATTTTTTAAAAAATTGATCGTAGTATCCAGCAAGTTGCGTAACAACCCCTTCGGCCGTATTAAACTGCGTATTCATCAACAGAGGATCAATCCCCCATCGAAAGGTATTTTTTTGACTATAATGGGTTCTGCGCAATCCGCCTATTATAAAACTCAATGGCTTAATCTTTCCTTGATTCTTTTTCAGTGAATCAATATTCCTTTTGCTAAATAAAGAATCCTTTTCAAGTAAATAAATACTGTCTTTTACTTTATAATCTCGCTGCTCTTCTTCCTCTAAGGGCACTGGCCGTATGGCATTCCAGTAATCAACCGTTTTTTTATTAACCGCCGTATCATATTTTATAATGATTTTGTCAAATAGTTTTTTATCATAAATGGGATTGATATTGTAATTAGAATACACACTTAAAAAGTTGCCGATTGCATCAATTTGAAACATTTTAAAATTAAAATACAATAACTGACTTTTAACTCTCCATACATCATTCCCTACAGGAACATATTGTTGCGTTATCTGAAGCGTGTCTAATATTTCTAATTGAGAGGTTTTAGTTAAAATAAGATTGCAACTATGAATCCGCCAATCATCATCTGTAATATTAATGGTACCAGAAAAAAGCGGCTCATAATTTCTACGAGGAGTCACTCTTATCACATTGATTGCTTTGTCATTTTCAAAAAAGGTGCCTAGGAATTTATATTTATAAAACTTAATGGCTCCCTCTGCGATGGGCGAAATAAAACCTCTGGGATTCAGCCTATCAGAAAAAACAGTCACATTATTGTTGTACAAACTTATAAAAGCAGGGAAAGTAAATCCAAAATCTCCACTGCCACTTACCCGACTACTGGAGACTTCCATTTTAAATTTATTAGGGCGCTGAGAATATATTTTAGAAATCGACTCTGATAAATAAATAATACCCTTCCCTGAAGAATCAACACCCATTTGCTTTCTATCTTCTTTAGGGATTTTTTGTCCTAATATCCTATCCGGCAAATTTCTTAATTTAATCATGTCCTTTCCATACAAATCACAATCAAATCCATTCACCTGTGCATTATAATAAGGTCTTTTCTTAATCGCTTGACGGATGATTTCATAAGCAGGATCTTCACCCTTCTTAATGATTACTTCTTTCATTAAAAGCTTTTGTTCGCTCAAAATAAAATCAACTTCTAGGTCATCTGCTAATTGAATGCTTTTCTCCACTGATTCATAGCCCACATGCTGACAAACCAACACGTGATTTCCTACTGGTAATGTAAAGGAGAATTTAGCTTTGTTATTAGCACTTACGCCCATAGATGTGCCTTTAATAGTTATAGTAGCATAAGGGAGCACATCACCTTTGTCGTTATAAATAGTCCCCACCACTTTTTGAGCCACCCCATGAAAAAAAAAGAAAACAGAAATTATTATCAGTGATATTCTCATAAAAACAATAAAAAAAGGAAAATAGAAAAGTTACTTATTGGAAATACTGGAGCGCATCAAGCTTCCTGTTAGAGACGAAATACCTCCTACTATAGCACCAATCAATCCTGTAACTAGGATGAGCGATAGCGGATTGTCTTTCTTTAGTATTAATTGAGATATTCTATGTGCCAATACATGCTGATTATTTGAACTAATCCAAAAGCTCAATCCTCCCCATAATAAAAACAACGCGATAAATCCTGTTAGAAATGCCATCCCTTTCTTTTGAGGAATTAATGTGGCAATTAAAAAACAAGCAACCGCAATACTCCACCAAGGGAAATAAAGACAAGAAGCAAAACTCACCATCATCATTAATAGAATTGATACAAAGAATTTCATCATTAAAATTAAATTATTGATTAAAAAAAACTTACCTAAGATTTAGCAAAGCTCATTTTCCATTTTATCCGCTTATCTGATTCCTCGCTTCTAGTCATCATCCATAATGAATAGTAAGCCCCCGCAGCCCATTTGTCTATTGCGTCATCATAAAACCTACTTCCAGGATTACCACTTTGCCCACCAGGATAAATACCGAAGGCTTCGGTTTTATTAGTAAGACTTACAATCATTCTCCAGCTAGGGCCATGGTTTTCTTTGGTAGCATTGATTACATTGGTTCCCCCGCCAATAGGCAAATGCAATCTGCTAAATGCTGGAATGCGCAATAAATGATTTACATAAGTATCCTTGTATTTACCCCATTCCAGTTTGCCATTTTTTTCTATCTCTTTTAAAGTTGACACGGCTGTTTTAAATACAGTCGTAGTGATGTCTGCAAGCGTTTCTCTTTGAGGAGTTTTAACATCATCAATAAACTTATAGGCGCTATCCTTCAACACTCCTTCTAATAGAGTGCTTTCAAGCGGATGAGCAATATTCATCGGTGCATTTGCATATTCATCACTATACACTGTGTCTTTGAAATTATTCCATACCATTCCAAAAACGGTAGCACCTTTGGAATCGATGTTATTATTAAAATCCCACTGCTTCAAAAGATTAAAGAAAGTCTTCTCTTCTGCATTTAAACTTTCTTGCCGAATATTTTTAAGAAAAATAGGCATTGCCATTTCTGCAAACACATTGTAATTATTGGTTTGAAGATTCATCATGTCATTTACGGTGATTTGTTGCATAGCTGCAAGCTTACGATTCACAATAAAACCCCTGGAGGAAGGATATTCCCTTCCAAGATAATAGGGATAGGTAGAATCTACAGGTCGCTGATTGGCACTGCTTACAAATCCTCGTTCGGGATTATATTGATAAGGCGTCTCATTTTCTGCAATCATTCCCTGCCACATATATGAACTATCAAATCCTGGCATTACAAAATCACCTTGACCGTTCCATTTTGCAGGAAAATTACCTGCTGTACGAATGGCTATATCCCCATTTTTGGATGCAAATAAACAATTTTGACCAGGCGTTCTTAAATAAGGTGTAGCGGCTAGATAATCGGAATAATTTTTTGCATGATTAAGCTGATAAAACAACCTCAATTCATTGCTACTATCGTGAGCTGTCCATCTTACAGCATAATTCTTACCTCCAGTGTTTCTTTTGCCACTAAAAGTAGCATCATACATTACAGGACCAAATACAGTGTAAGCAACCGTATCAATAAAATCAGGCTTTCCTGCAATTTTAATTTTTTCAATTCTAAGACTTGTTTTAACCCAAGCACTATCAAACCAATATTCTTTTCGAGTATCGTCTTTAAACTTTATTTCATAATAATCTCTTACATCTCTGCCTCCATTTGTAAATCCAAAAGCACAACTATCATTAAATCCAATAATTACTCCGGGCGCCCCTGGAAAACTTACTCCATACGCATTTGAACCAGGAACAGAAATTTGCATTTCATACCATAAAGAAGGAAGATTTAACCCAAGATGCGGATCATTGCATAAAATAGGCGCTCCATTTTTTGTTTTTGACGCAGCTACTGCCCAATTATTGCTTCCATTATCAGGATCGGGCTTAGACAACTCTACCACATTCACTGAATCGTTTTTGAAATTAAAATATACAGAATCTACTTTAGCTGGTGCTATAGGCTTAATAGCAGGAGCATTATATACCGTTCCTCTTGGAATGATTGGATCCAATGAATCTTGAATAGACGGAAATAATTTATCAAAATCTGCCTTATTGAAAAAAGATTTCGCATTTGTCATTTCAAAATCATTTTCGTGAGCCGACAAATCAAATGACATGTATTTTAAGAATAACGCCGTTTTTAAATTGCTCCATTTTTCAGGCTTATACCCTAAAAGTTTATACTCCAACGGAAGCGAACTATTGGTCATTGAAGCTATATATGCATTTACCCCAGCAGTATAAGCATCGCAAATATTTTTTGTAACCTCATCCTTCTCCATTTCTTTTAGAGAATTTTCTGCAGCATATACCATTCCTAATCGCCTAAACTCACGATCATGACTAATCGCCATATCCCCTACCACTTCGCTAGCTCTTCCTGCTGCAGAGAGCGTTTGCAATTCCATTTGCCACAAACGAAACTTAGCATGTAGATATCCCTGAACGAAATAAGCATCATTTTCATTATCAGAAAAAACATGAGGAACCAGTCTATCATCGAAATACACATCTACTTTTCCGTTTAGTCCAGTCAGTTTTAAATCGGCTGAGAAATCTTCATTGTAAGACTCCGCATTTTGCCACACTCCTTCCTGAGGAGATAATAATTTCCCTAAAGGAACAGGTAAGATTGTCTTAGTATCAAGGATAAAACACAAGCCTACTGTGACGGCTGAAGATAGAAAAAGTAGAATAAATCTCATAATGGAAGTTGTATACTGTAAAGTAAAATAAAAAAATCAAAAGCAGCCTTGCGATTGAACTAATTTTAAAAAAAAGACTCATTTAGCGACTCATTTTATATTTTTGATTATGGATAAACCACTCAGTGAGCATACTAGAAATATTTTAGGACTCCAATTACCTACAGATCCTAGATGGGTTGATTTGGCAGCCATTCAATTAGAAGAAATCCTAACCGATCATGCATATTGCGAGCAAAAGGCTGCAACAACCTGTATTACATTGATCCAAAAAAATCCTGAAAAAGACTTGCTTGTTCAAGAACTTAGCCCTCTTGTAACGGAAGAATGGGGACATTTTAGAATGGTGCTAGCCGAATTAAAAAAACGATCCCTGCCATTAGGCCGACAAAGAAAGGATGTCTATGTAAATAGCTTATTGGAATTTCAGAAAAAAGGAGGCGGGCCAGATGATCGATTCCTTGACCAAATGCTTATAATGGCTTTAATAGAAGCAAGAAGTTGCGAAAGATTTAAAAGACTGAGTGAAGGTCTAGATGATAGTTACATGAGAAAGTTTTATCGAAAATTCATGGAAAGCGAGGCAGGTCACTATACATTATTCATCAATTTAGCAGAACATTATATAGATAAAAAAATTGTACGAACTCGATGGGCAGAATGGCTTGCCTATGAAAAAAAATTAATGAACAGTGCCGAAGTAAGAGGCGACCGGATTCATTGATTTCGCAATTTTTCCTATTTGCTGAAATAAGCCAACTCCTCACTCATGTCTAAATAAGGAAAAGCTTCTGTTAATTGTAGCACTTTTTTTCTATAGGTATCTAGAAATTGTTGATGCTGCTTGGAAGTAGGATTAAAAGGCTTGTGATTTCTTGCAATATTGATAGAGGCTATTTCTTTCATTATTTTTATAGACGACTCATCTACACTTGAATCAATAAATTTATCCCATACATAATTGGTGGCTGCATAATTTGGATGAACCATATCCTCTGCGAAAAAACGGTAATCTCTTAAATCATCCATTATCAATTCATAAGAAGGGAAATAAAATATTGACGAGGCATTGTTTACTAACTCATGTACCGCATTGATTAAATTAGCTTTGCTGCGGTTATTTTCTATAAACCCATCTCTCAAATGCCTAACTGGGCTAATAGTAAAGATGACCTTAATAGAAGGATTAAATACCCTTAACTCATCCAGCATTTTTTTCAATGAATTTTGAATGGCTTCACTTGATAATAATCTTTTTTTAAACTTATCTGCCGGAACCTTATGACAATTGGCTACTACTCTATCGGAAGAAAGCTCATATACAAAGGAAGATCCAAGCGTAATCATCAACCAATCTGCATTTTTTAAAAAAGCATGTGCACGCGATTGAGATTCATTTATTTTATTGAGGCACTCCTCTTTATTTATATTCGAAAAGCGCGTATGATGATCCCAACTGCCCCATAATTCATTTTCAAAAAAAAGATCATCTGAAGTGTATACCTTATTTTGAACATACGTGCTAATGGAATGAGCAATGCTTATAGGATTAAAAAGAATACCATGCGGATTTTCGATGGTCTTAAATTTGAGATTCGAGAGCTTTGCGCCAATTTGTTCAGTGAAACAAGAACCCGCCAAAAACAACGTATGTTGATGATTGATTTTATATTCAAATTCTCTGGGTGTCAACGCTAATCTAAACTCCATCATGATGCATTATTCTTTTATACAAAAATTTGACCTGCCAATTCAATGCAATTTCTTAAAGCCTCTTCGTTTAAATCTTCTATTAAATGTAACTCTTTAAAAAATGGAATCATTAATTCCGAATTCATATTCCCTACTAGATCATTACCCGATAATGGACATCCTCCAATCCCCTTTAATGCACCATCAAATCTTTTGCAACCTGCTTCAAGTGCCGCCTCCACCTTTTCTTTCCAATTATCAGGAGCGGAATGAAGGTGGACGCCAATTTCTTTATTGGGCAAGGCTTCTATTAAAGATCGAGTAATTTTCTTTACCTGATTCGCAGATGCCAATCCAACAGTATCTGCCAATGAAATAATGTTTACCCCAAGATTTGATATCCTCTTACTCCAATCAAAAACAATCTCCTCATTGTATACATCGCCATAAGGATTTCCAAAGGCCATCGAAATGTATATCACCAATTGTTTATTATTACTAACACAAATTTCTTGAATATCAGATACTAAATTAAAAGAGTTGGCAATAGAGCTTTGTGTGTTTTTTTGCTGGAAAGTTTCAGAAATAGAAAAGGGAAACCCCACGTAATCAATTCCTTTTAATGCGGCTGCTTCTTCTGCACCTCTTTTATTCGCAACAATGGCCAATAACTTAGTGTTGGTAGACTTCAGATCCAATTGACTAAATACTTCTTTAGTATCCGCCATTTGAGGGATGGCTTTTGGAGAAACAAAACTGCCAAAATCAATTGTATGAAATCCCACTTTTAACAATGCATTAATGTATTCAATCTTTTTTTCAGTCTGGATAAAAGTAGGCCAGCCTTGCATTGCATCGCGAGGACATTCAATAAGCTTAACCATTTTCTTACTCATATATACTGACATTCAACATTATAAAATTAGCTACCACTTCTTTGTCTCATGGCTTCGTACAATGTAATACCAGTAGCTACAGATACATTCAACGAATCAAAATTTCCTGGCATAGGAATTTTAAATACGCCATCACAAATTTTCATCAATGCAGGATACACTCCATGCTCCTCACCTCCCATTACGATAGCACAGGGTTCAGTAAAATCACATTCGCTGATAATTTTATTAGCCGTCATTTCACTTGCATATACTTTAATTCCATTCAAATGCAATTCATCTACCGCTTTCATTAAGCTGCCCACTCTGCAAACAGCTATTTGTTCAAGTGCTCCTGCCGAAGTTAGAATAGCATCTTCATTTAATGCACCTACCCCTTTGTCGGGAATAATAAGAGCATTCGCTCCAAAACAAAAAGAACTTCTTGCTATCGCACCAATATTGCGGATATCTGTAATGCCATCCAACATTACAAAGAAGGGCACTTCTCCCTTATCTACTATAAATGATATGACTTGCTGAAGGTCTTGATATTGAATTTTAGAAATTTGTGCAATACATCCTTCATGATTGCTCACATTAAAGCCATTGAGTTTTTCTACAGGCACTTTGTTGATGGGAACCAACGCAGTCGCTGCCAATGCTTTAATTTCATCAATTACAGGCCCATGCGCCGTAGATTGAAGATAGATGCGTTCTAGCTGCTTCCCTTCATTAATTGCCTTAATTACTTGCTCTCTACCAATGATGAGCGTATTTTTTTTGGGTCGCTGGTGTTGATGTCTGAAATTTTTCACAAAACAAAATTAGTCTTAAATTATACAAATAAAAAACCATAAGCTTTTTACACTTATGGCCCTTTGAAATATCGATGAATAAAGGAATCCTATTTTAAACCAAATACCTTCTTTACTTCTTTTACAGCATCTAATTTCTCCCAGGTAAACA